>CAIULA010000034.1 GCA_903899945.1 uncultured Alphaproteobacteria bacterium
AAACAAGTTTCAGCTTGAGCATACAAGGCATCGTTCTCCTTGGAATGCTATTGTCCATATCCTTACCACACTTATCGCTTATTCCTTAAAATCTCATAAACCTAAAATAAAATTCAATCATCTAATCCCGAACTAACGTTAATAAGTTTTTACATATATAAAAGGAGATAAAATCATGAAAATCACCAAGAAAATAATGATGGCTGCCCTGATCACAAGTTTCTTGTCTGGATCTGTTTATGCTGCCTATGATCCGAACGATCAGTCTGCAACTACATTTGTAGACCTTAAGGATATTGGTTTCGCAAGCACTACGAAATTATCAATCACCCGTCCAGGAATCGACGCTATTCTTGATCCAAGATTTGATCCTGATCAAGGTTGTAATGAAAATGCTAAAAACACAAAAGCGTTTTTGTCTGGCGTTGTTCATGGAACAATTGATAGGTTTGCAGGCGCTGATGAACCTTCAAAGAGAGCAGCATTCTTAACCGCTTTGGATCATGTTCTTGCTACAACAAACCCACTTGAACTTGATATCACGGCTGCTAGATTTAACCCAGCCACACCGATAGCTGGCACTGATGTTGTTAGAGATGCGGTCGAAATCTTCCTTGCTGCAATTAATCCGGTGCCAGTAATGCATGGAACTGTATCAGTATCTGCATCGGAAGTCGCTAATGAGAGGGCTCATTCGCCAGTAATGCATGGAACTGTATCAGTATCTGCATCAGAAGCAGAAGTTGCTAATGAGATGATTCATTCAAGATTGCATAGCATGCCGATAAGCCTTGAAGATGTTTCTGCTCAATTGCAGGTTATGAGAGGTGAAATGACTGAGTTGAAAACTCTGATTTTACAATTGCTTGCAAGAAGATAAGTTTCTTATTTTTTAGTGTTTAATTAAAAACAAGACCCCTTTTTTATGGGGGCTTGTTTGTTTGTATATAATCACTTTATATCATTAAAAACTTTGCATTCTTTTGAGGTTTGAATTTTGATTGCTTCTAGATCCGGCCAAAAGGGCGGGACTGTTGTTTTATCTAAAGCTGAACAAAAATGCACGTTTCTTGTTCGAACGGCTTGACTAATGGCTTTTAAGCCAGATTCAAGCGATTGTCTATGAGAGGTATTATTTAACAACTGTCTAAGGCAGCTTTCTTTTAAAGTCAAAGTATTGGCTGTATCAAAAATTTTTAAAAGTGCAGCGGCTATTATATGGGGTTTATTACTGTGATGGTCTTTTAAAAATAACAAAACTTTTTCTCGGGTATCATCTTTTATGTAGGGTTCTTGTAAGAATGCTAATAATTTTAAGGGGTCATTGCTATATTCGGCAATTTTAAGTTTTACATGAATATGCTGTTCTCTTTGAAATAGAGGATTTATTTCCGTTGTTACAAAATCATGATAAGGATCATCTTCGGTTTTTATGACATCACTTGCTAAGTTTGATTTAAGTTCTGAACAATCTTTTCTGAGTTTATCTAGGTTTTGTCCTAAAATAAGAAAGATATTTTTTAGTTGAGATTCACCTAAAGTATTAGCTTGTATGGACAGAACGTCAGACCCTCTTTTTTCCGCTAAGGTTTTTGCGGACAGATAACGTAGACATATATTAGGGCTTTCTTTTGCAACCTCTAGCATTCCTTTGACATAAGCATCTCCTTGAGCGCCTTTAACAGACATGTAGAGTTTTAGAGATTTTTTAGTTCCTGGATCTAACGCTAGCATCCCTTCAGGAATGGTTTCTGCAATTGCATAGGAAATGCAAAGCAATAAACTCACGGCTATAAGTCTTATGGTTTTCATGTAATCCCCAATGAAATCTAACATATCTTGCGCATTTCTTATGATATGTAGAAGTTTACTAATAATTTATTAAAAGGGTTGAATATTGATAACGGCTCAAAAAAAACATAAGGAAAACATCTTGATTTCTTAGGCCTTTTTGCAAAAAAAGATTGCTTCGGACATAGGACTTGAGCTACAAATAACAGTAAATAATCTAAAAATTCTGAGTAAAAAATGAAAAAAGATATTCATCCTGATTACCACAAAATTAAAGTCGTTATGACAGATGGTTCAACCTTTGAGACACGGAGTACCTGGGGTAAAGAAGGCGATACAATGCATCTTGATATCGATCCAAAGTCTCATCCGGCGTGGACTGGTGCAGGTCACAAGATTCTTGATATGGCCGGACAAATCAGCAAATTTACTAAACGTTATCAAAACTTTGGCGCGTCTTCGAAATAAAATTTTAAATAAGGGCCAGGCGCGTGGCATTCCCAGTAGGGCACATTATGTCAGAGGCAGGTCCCGATTATCTTTCCAATCTTAATGAAGCGCAGCGCGCGGCAATTGAGGCGACCGAAGGTCCTGTTCTGGTTCTAGCCGGGGCAGGGACAGGCAAGACTCGGGTTTTAACGACACGCCTTGTGCATATTTTAAATCAAAATCTTGCTTATCCAAGTCAGATCTTGGCTGTCACCTTTACCAACAAGGCTGCCCAGGAAATGAAAGAACGCATCGGCCACTTGCTGGGACGTTCTATTGATGGAATGTGGCTTGGGACATTTCATTCTTTGTGTGTTCGAATTTTGCGCAGTCACGCCGAATGGGTTGGCTTGCAGCCGAATTTCACGATTCTTGATACCGATGATCAGCTAAGGCTGATTAAGCAAATCTTAAAAGCTGAAAATATTGATGACCGTCAGCATCCGCCAAGGTTAATTCTTTCAATCATCAGTCGTTGGAAGGACAGAGGGTTAACTTTTGAGCAAGTCAAACGGGGGGAGCACGATTTAGCCGGTAAAATTTATGAGCAATATCAAGGTCGTCTTCAGGTTTTAAATGCCGTCGATTTTGGCGATCTTTTGCTGCTTTGTTTGACTTTGTTTAAACAAAAACCCGATATCCTTAGTTCTTATCAACAAAAATTCCGCTATTTGTTGGTGGATGAGTATCAAGACACCAACGTTGCCCAGTATTTATGGCTCCGCTTGTTGGCGCAGGGTTCTGATAACCTTTGTTGCGTCGGCGATGATGACCAGTCAATCTATGGATGGCGCGGCGCTGAGGTTGGTAACATTTTAAAATTTGAAAAAGACTTTCCCGGTGCTACGGTCATTCGTTTAGAGCAAAATTATCGCTCAACCTCTCATATCTTAGGTGCTGCGAGCGGCTTGATTGCCCATAATCAAGGGCGTCTTGGTAAAACCCTTTGGACCGATGATAAAAGTGAGGGGGAACCTGTTTTAATTCGCGGCACCTGGGATTCGATGGATGAAGCCAGATTCATTGGTGATGAAATCGAAACACTGCAGCGCCGTGGTGAATCTTTAGGTCAGATGGCTGTTTTGGTCAGGGCCGGTTTTCAAACCCGTGAATTTGAAGAGCGCTTTTTAAAGCTAGGTATTCCTTACCGCGTTGTCGGAGGTCCTCGGTTTTATGAACGCATGGAAATCAGGGACGCGTTGGCCTATCTGAGGTTATTGGTGCAGCCGGATGACGGGCTTGCGTTTGAGCGGATTATTAATGTACCCAAACGTGGTATCGGTAATACAACCGTCCAGGCCATTCATATTTTGGCACGTGAGCAGGGAATTTCTCTTTCAAGGGCTGCGCGTTACTATGCTGAAACTGCAGAAAAGGGCGCGGCCAGAGTCCCTTTGCGCAAATTTTTCCTGGATATGGATCGTTGGCGGTCTTTGTTAGACCAAGAACCCCACGTTGAGGTTGCCAAGATTGTTTTGGATGAATCCGGTTATACAGCCATGTGGCGCGAGGATAAGTCAGCGGATGCTCCGGGAAGGCTCGAGAACTTAAAGGAATTGGTTCGAGCCCTACAAGAATTTGAATATATTCAAGGGTTTCTAGAGCACGTTAGTTTGGTGATGGACAATAATCAACAGGCAGAACGAGAGGTTGTTAGTTTGATGACCCTACATTCAGCTAAGGGCTTGGAATTTAATGTTGCGTTCCTTGCCGGTTGGGAAGAGGGGCTGTTTCCTCATCCACGCGCCCTTCAGGACAGCGGTGACTCTGCTCTTGAGGAAGAAAGGCGTCTTGGTTATGTTGGCATTAGTCGCGCTCGTAAAAAAGCCGTTGTTACCTATTGTTTTCAGCGCCGTATGCACCAAGGTTGGCAAACAGCGATTCCCTCTCGGTTTATAAAGGAAATCCCATTGGCGCATTCTGTTCACATTAATGCCAATGGCGGTGAAGTTTCTGCAGCCCCAGCCTCTTTTCATCGTGCACCGGTTGTTGATTTTAGAAATTCAAAACCTTCTTTTTTAGACAAAACGATCACCTTACACTCCTTTCAAATTGGCGACCGGGTTTTTCATCAAAAATTTGGTTACGGCGAGGTTATGGAATTAGAAGGCGACAGACTTGATATCGAATTTGATGAAGCGGGTTCTAAAAAAATCATCGCTGACTTTGTTTCAAAGGCGTGAATTATGAGCATGTTATGGTGTTTAGGTATTCGTATCCATTATCGTGGCATTGATGCTGCGGTCCAGCTGTTAGAGGATATGGACATGCAGGCCATCAGTTGGTGTGAATGTGATGATGCTCTGCCGTCACTAGATATTGATGACCAAGGATTTCCAATCGCTAGTGAGTTTTTCCTGCAAGGGTATAGCAAGCATCGCCCCCAGGACGTTGATATTCAAAGAAAACTTGATACTTTAGCAGCTCTTTTAGAAATCCCTGTTCCTGTTTTTACAATTGAAGAAGTTGATAATGCTGATTGGCTTTCGGTTTGCTATCAGCAGTTAGAGCCGCGCCAATTGGGGCGGTATTATGTATATGGCAGCCATAACCCGGACCCAGCAGACGATAATCTTATTCCACTCAGAATTGACGCAGCAACGGCTTTTGGTAGCGGAGAACATCCAACAACAAGCGGATGTTTGCTGGCGTTGGATGGGCTTGCAAATGACCATCAATTTTCTAAAATGCTGGACATGGGCTGCGGTTCCGGGATTTTAGCGATTGCTATGGCAAAAACTTGGCCTCATGCTAAGGTTTTGGGTGTTGACAATGATCCGGAGTCAGTCCGCGTTACTCAGCAAAATGCGATTTTAAATTCTTGTGGACGCAATCTTGAAGCTCTAATGAGTGAAGGCTTTGCCGATCTAAGGGTATATAATGCTGGTCCTTTTGAAGTTGTTACAGCCAACATCCTAGCCAAACCTTTGTGTATGATGGCGCCTGATGTAAAGGACTGTTTAGTGCCAGGTGGACTGGTGATTTTATCGGGCCTTTTGGATCGTCAAAAATCCCAAGTTCTGGAAGCTTATGAAGTCATAGGTTTTACACTTGTTAAAACCTATCCTATCGAAGACTGGGCAACGCTGGTACTAAAAAGAGGGTAGAGTCATGGGTTTCATAATATGAAACCGAGTAGTCATCGAATTACATCAAAAGGATTAAACAGCCATTCTTAAAGACTTTGGAAACTCTAAAATAAACGTTGTGTGTTCACCCTCAACGGATTCACAAGAAATTTTTCCGCCAAAACTTTCTATGACGGATTTGCAAAAGGCTAGGCCAATGCCTGTACCGTGTTGAGTTTTTGAATAAAATCGCTCAAAAACATAAGGCATCATCGATGATGCCATGCCTTTGCCTGTATCCTTGAAATGCAAGATGTTGGCATCTGGAGTTTTTTCGGCGCGGATATAAATTTCTCCTTTATTGGCGGCTTTTATATAGTATAGCGCATTTTTTAAAAGGTTAAATAATACATGCCGCATAAATAATTCATTTCCCTGAAAGATGAAATCATCTGATGTGTCGATGTATATTACTTGCTTTTCAGCTGAGGTTAATGGATAAGCAGCTAAGGCATTTTGAATGCAAGTTCTGATGCTGCAAGCCTCTTTTGGTACTTCATCTAGTACCCCTTTTACATTCATTAGCAAAATATCGATAATGCTAAATGCGCCGCGGATTGTGGTTTCAATTTCTGTCGGAGCTTTTTCTATATAATCTTGATCGATGTCTTCTAATTCTGGATTTATTTTCTTTGCCTGTTTATAGCCGTTGATTAAAGCTGGTATCTGCATTTTCAAAATCTGAACAATCAATGAAATTGAACCAAGAGGTGTGCGCAGTTCGTGAGCCATGGCCCCTGCTTGTATTTTCATTATTTGAAGCTTATCTTGATAAAGCGTTTGTTTATTACGAGAAAAAATTAAACCTAATCCAATCGCATAAATATATGTATATAAGGCAAACATAATGTTTGAAGGTTGTTGAGAAGATATGATAATTTCCTGTCCTAAACTCAAAAATGCTAAATACCCAAAAGTCATTCCCAAAGCTAGCAATAGAACAAATACTAACCAATCTGCTAAAAAGATGAGCAGGAAAATTCCTAAGATTTCGTTCATCAACCATTCATTAGAGATATTATTTTTAAGAAGCATATAAGTTCCTAAAAACGGCAAACAATAAAGGATTGTGAAAAACCAGTACAGATTGAGATATTTCTTTGCTTTGTCAGGCCATGAGTGAACAAAGATTAAAGGTAAGGACAAAGCCGTCGCAGTTACACAGATGATAAAGCATTCATTGGTTTGTGATCCAATATAATAAAGAATAAAATAGCAAAGCGGATAGTTTATTGCTCCAAAAATCCCGAAACCCTTATACTGTGCCCCAAAATCAGCAGTTCTTTTATCTAGAAAATTTAGAAATTTATCTAAAAGAAGCATTAAGATCTCACTCAGCTATAAAAATATAAATAGATATATAATATATATATTTTAGAGTCTACTTTTTTTAGGAAGGAATGTCATCATCTTGTAGTAAACTTCTAACAACAATAGTCGGTGCTTCAGAAAACCCTACAGATGCACTGAGATCAAAGATGTCTTGCCAACTGGTGATATCTGGAATATCGGTTATCATAAGGGCTGCCTTCAATTGTTGAATATTTTTACATCTGCCATATACGTATTCCCAGCTCAGTTCTTCTAGTTTTATGCTTGTTTCTTTAAAGTCAATATCGCGTGACAAAGTGGGGTGAGAAAAGAACTTGAACAATAACTTATTTTCTGTATCAGCAATTTGGATAGCTTCAAGAGTTTTTGGCATAAGAACTGATGGGTAAATTTCTTCCCACAAAGATCTTACGATTTTTCTGGTTTCAATCAAAGGAGATATGCCATTTTTAAAGTTTTGAAATAGGTCTTTTAATAGTCTCTTTTTTAAAGGCTTTGGTACATAAGCTGCCAACGATGAGTCTGGTAAAGGAGAGCTCTCATCGTTGTAACGGGGGGAAATATCTTTATTCGTAATGATCCAATCTCCTAGGAAGATTATGTCACTCTCTAAGGATATTGAATATTGAGTGCGGGAGGATAACCTTGGAAAACAATTTTGAACGGTTAATCGCATAGAGTGGCCAGGTCTTGGTATTACCACATCTGTATATGTTGTTAATTTTCCCCCTTCGCTATAGGCAAGTTGGTATCTCGAGTCTTTTGACCTTGGGATGGATACAATAAACGATCCATCCATCTTTTTTATAGTGGTCATTTCTATTCCACTTCGTCTATAAGTTTTGTCTTCAGAAATCAAGAAAAGGGGGGTGCAAGAATACTCAAATTTAAATGAATCAGATTCTCTTGTTCTTATATAATTCGGTTCACATTCTGATTCTTCTCTTAAATCTTTTAAATTTTCGGCACACCAATCAATCACCGTTTGATTGATAAAGTTATTTAGAATGTTGTCAGGGATAGGACGTTTTTGTGTAGCAAGGAATATTTTCAACTTACCGCTTTTATAACGTTTTAGATCAGTTTCTAAGGAAGGGGCTAATTGAATGGGGATTTCATCATATGCAAGTTGATTTGTTGATCGATTAAAGGAAAGCCGTTCTATTTTAAAATAATTTTCTTCATATTCTTCGGACGCATATCCAAAGGATATTGTAATTAACCCTGTGATAAGAATAAGAATCCAAGAGACCATGGTTTCGATCCTTTAATTTATTCTTAATTATGAAGTTTAATATTTAATTGTTAATTTTTTATGAAGATTTTTAGGTTCTATGAACAAAATTAGAGCAATCTATAAAGTAGTTATTTAAGCGGTTTTTAATAAGAAATTAATAATTATTAACAATAGTTAAGTTGAATTAACGAATTATTAACAAATTGAAATTATTTGGTATAGCACAAGTATTCTTTTGAGTGGAGATCTGATATGCCAAGTAAAAAAATATTAACACTTTTGGGGGTCTGTTTATTTCTCAGCTTTGATGTTTTAATAGCTGCGCATTCGAATGCCGCAGATTGTGAAGAAGAAGTAAAAAGTAAAAGAACTCTTGTTCCGGTTAAAGCGGACATTGAAACAGAAGGAATGCCTTATTTTCCAGAAATAGATTCTCTGAAAAAGGTCAGACTTAGCCGAGAAGATCTATTAAGACAGGCATTTGAACGTATGAAGGGGAATATATCTTCAAAGCCTGTGCGATTTTTTGTTGATGAAGACGAACAGCCTCTTGCAAGCGACTTAAAGTCATTTTTTGCACAATATAATAGAGGCGATGCTTAAAAGTCAAAAGCTACTCAAGGTTATTTATTTTACTTTGGGTGGCTTCTAATCGCGACTTAATCCTAAAGCTTCTAAGATTTTAAGGTAACGATACCACTTTTCTTCATAGCTTTTTCCTAAAGTATACAGATAGTCCCATGAATATATACCTGTATCATGACGGTCTGTAAAAAGAATGCGGATTGCGTAGTTTCCAACTGACTCAATGGAATTTATACCTATATTTTTACAGCCAGAAATGATCTTCCTTTGACTGCTACCGTGGCCTTTTGCTTCGGCTGAGGGACTTTCGATACGTAAATATTCTGCTGAATATTCAAAACAAGAACCATCATCAAATTCTATATTTAGTTTTTTCTCGCCTTTTTTGAGCCGTATTTCTATAGGCCAAATTTGGGGAGAAGAACGATCATTCATAAAAAGAAGAGCCTTTCTTTTCATCTTGATTTTTTTTGTTATCTAACGGTCTCGCTTCATCAATCAACATGATGGGAATACCACTCCGTATGGGATAGGCCAGGCCAGCGACTTCACTTATAAGCTCTTGATTTTTTTCATCATATATCAATCGTGTTTTTGTTAAAGGGCAAACAAGAAGCTCTAATAATCGCGAATCAATCTTAGACACTTAAAAGCTCCTTTAATGACAAACTGTAGGTTTTTCTGGGTTTTCTAATGAAGCCATTTCAATCATAGTCGTTATAATTTGTGATTGTTCTTTTAAGGTGGGGCTTTCTAAAATCGCTTGTTTCTCACTTGCTTCAAATGGGCAGACCATCGCTAATGCTGTTATGAGCCTTTCATTCGACGTTTTATCTATTTCCTGCCAATTTGGTGTTATATCCATGATTTTGAAATAGCCTTTTAAAGCTTTTAACAGACGTAATCTGTCAAAAGAGAAGTCAACCTCATCAACAAGATCTTGTGCGTAACGATCATAGGATACAAGAGCTCGTCTGTAGCCATGTTCTGAAGCGACTTCTTCAATAATATCAAATCTAGAAATACCGCTAAGGGTAATAATAAGACGACTTTCTTCTGCTTCATTAATGTCGATTATTCTACCAAGGCATCCTGATTTAAACAGAGAAAGATCTTCTTCCATATTCAGATTTTTGAGTATCGGTTGCACCACTCCAATCATGTGATGGCTTTTGATACTTTCAGCAATCATGCTTAGGTAATCAATTTCAAAGATTGGGATAGGTAGTTGTGAGCGCGGTAATAGCACTGCTCCATGTAAAGGGAGTAAGGGAATTAATGTTGGCAATTCTTTAGGTGTACTATTGTTCATGTTATTCATTTTACGAAAAAAGAATGGCGGACAATTTACGTCGCCCTTCTGCGGTTAGATGATGACCATGGCCAAGGGAGGAAAAAACCTTAAGAAGTGTATCTTTTGCTATTCCATTATTCCAGTTTTTATCAAAACGGTTAATTTCGAGCAACTCTTGGATAGCATTTTGAATTTCTCCATTTTTAAAATTTATTAAAGCAATTTGATAAGATTGCTGAATGGGATCATTAGAAGTATTCAGTTGAATTTTCTCTATATCCTGAATGAGTTCTAAATGCGATAAAAGCGCCGTTGCTTGACGTGTTTGGCGCTTATCTTTTGGAATTTGCATCAAAATTTCCTTGGCTTTCTCTGGATGGCCTAAAAGCAAATAACAATGCGCTAGTCCCGCTGCAGCTTTTTCTTCTTCTGGGAGTTTGGTTAAAATGTCCGTATAAAATCCTGCTGCTTCGTCATAAGAACTTTTATCAAAGGCTTCTGAAGCTTGCTTTAATGCTTCTTCTAAGTTAAGGGTGCTTGGAATTTTTGTTAATTCAAAGAGTTTACTCAAAAACTGATCTAATTTTTGTTCTGATACATTTCCCATAAACGCATCTATGGGCTGCCCTCTAAAGAAAGCATATACAGTAGGGACTGTCTGAACTCTAAGTTGTGCCGCTAGCTCTGCATTCTCATCAATATTAATTTTTGCAAGGGTAAGTTTGCCTTGGTATTTAGCGGCGGCTTTCTCAAGTACGGGTGTAAGCTGTTTACAGGGTCCGCACCAAGGCGCCCAAAAATCAACGAGGATAATTTTCTCTGCAGAAGCTTCTATAACTTCTGCGGCAAAATTACGCGTATTAACATCCTTAATAAAGGACGTTTTTTTACTAAGATTGTTAATTCCTTCTAGAATAAGCACTCTTAATTTTCCCTATTCGTTTTATCTTTCGTTAGACAGCAATGGATTGCTTGAAATTGTTTAATCTGGAATTAAGATAATCCTCTACATGATGACATAATGACGGGATTTGATCTGTAAAGAAATGATCCGATTGATTGACCAACTGGTAATCAATTTTTATTCCCTTTTGATTGCGCAATTTTTCAACAAGGGTTCCAATAGAGGCAACTGGCACGATCGCATCTTCACTTCCATGAATAATCTGTCCCGAAACAGGGCAAGGAGCAAGAAAATTAAAATCATACATATTTGCAGGCGGACTGACCGAAATGAATCCTTCCAATTCGGGTCTTCTCATTAAAAGCTGCATGGCAATCCAGGCGCCAAAAGAAAATCCGGCCACCCAAAATCTGTTCACGTTCGGATTGGTCGATTGTAACCAATCCAGAGCAGAAGCTGCATCGCTTAGCTCTCCTTCCCCGTTATCGTAACTACCTTCGGATCGCCCTACGCCCCTGAAATTAAATCTAAGGGTGCTAAATCCCTGTTCTACGAAACTTCTGTAAAGGGCATAAACAACTTTATTATTCATTGTTCCCCCGTGTTTCGGATGGGGATGAAGAATAAGGGCGATAGGCGCATCTTTGTCATTGCTAGGTTGATAGCGGCCTTCTATTCTTCCTGCAGACCCATTAAAAATTACCTCTGGCATACCCGTTCCTTCCTTATCTATGGACATTCTCTCTAAGAATCTTTCTTATTTCTATAAAAATCCTGAGAGTTGATAGTAAATACTTGACTTATTTAGTCGGAATATCATAGTTCTTGTATTAAGTTTAGCTGATCTTTCAATCAGGCAAATTTTTAAGAAAACAAATTACCTGCCAAGATTAGCATGCCTTAAAATAAAGTGCTACGAAATTAAATAAAGATCCTTAGGGGAAACAATTGAAACTAAGTACAAAGGCCAGATATGCTGTAATGGCGATGGTGGATCTTGCTAGAGAGGGGGGAGATAATGCATCTTCTTCTTTGACGGTGATCGCTGAACGTCAGAGTTTGCCTTTACCTTATTTAGAGCAGCTTTTCCTAAAGCTTCGAAGAGCTGAACTTGTAAAAAGTGCAAGAGGATCTAATGGCGGATATATGCTGATGCGTAGCCCCGCTGAGACTAACATTTATGATATTATAGTGGCCGTCGATACACCCATGAAAGCGACTCGCTGCAATGATCATTCTCTTAAAGGATGTCATCTAAACAAAACCCGATGTCTTACCCATAATTTATGGAAAGGACTGGAGGACGTGGTTCAGTCATATCTAAAAACAGTTAGCTTAGAAGATGTTTGTCATAAAAGAACAATAGCTTTCTCTAAAGAAGAGGATGAAGTTTTATTTTCCAGAGGTGATCAGCAGCAATGGCTGCACAGGGGGCAAAATTGAGAGTCTATTTTGACTACAATGCGACTGCTCCTTTAAGGAGCTCTGTACGTCAGACTATGATTGAAGCCATGGATTTGGTGGGTAATGCGTCCTCGGTTCATTCTTTTGGAAGAGATGTGCGGAAGAAAATAGAATCTTCTCGTCAAAGGGTTGCAATCGCTTTGGGACTTGAATCAAAAAGAGTAATCTTTACAAGTGGGGCAACTGAATCAAACAACCTCGCTTTAAAAAATTTTTCCGGACGAGTGATTGTTTCTGCAATCGAACATGACTCAGTTTTTAAAGTACGAGACGATGCCGTTACAATTCCTGTATCAACAGATGGAGTTGTTGATCTTGATAATCTAGATAAGCTCCTTGAAAAGAATTCTGGTGAGCCTACGCTTATTTCTGTAATGGCTGCGAACAATGAAACAGGAGTGATTCAGCCGTTAGCCGAGGTTGTTCAGATTGCTAAAAAACATCGTGCCTACGTTCACAGTGATGCAGTGCAAGCTATTGGAAAGGTAGAGTTTCCCTGGCATATGCTAGACATGATTTCGGTATCTGGTCATAAACTAGGAGGGCCTGCTGGAATTGGTTGCCTTGTTATTAACACAGGCTTGCCGATTGTTCCCTACATTAAAGGGGGAGGGCAAGAACGCTCTTACCGTGCTGGAACGGAAAATTTGATTGGAATTGTAGGTATGGCAGCTGCGATTGAGGAAAGTCTGAAAGATAATTGGATTCATGCAAAAAAATTAAGGGACACTTTGGAAGATCTTATAAGTGAAATTGACCCAGACGCTTTAGTTATTAAAAAAGAAACGAATCGTCTCAGTAATACAGCGGTCCTTTATATGGCTGGAGTGAAAAGTGAAACCCAGATAATGAGCTTTGATTTAAAAGGTTTTGCAGTTAGTGCAGGTGCTGCATGTTCTTCTGGAAAAGTAAAAACATCCAGAGTGCTGGAGGCCATGGGATTTAACACAGATAAAAATGGACAAGTGATAAGGGTCAGTATTGGGCCAAATTCTAATTTTAAAGAAATTGATGGGTTCGTAAGAGCATGGCAATCAATTTATGAAAAATGCTCAAACGCAAAAAGTAAATACGTTAATAATGTTCGAGGAGATGATTATGAATTCGCGTACGGTGCCTAATTTACATCCATCATCTTTGGTTCCAACGGAACAGATATATCTGGACTATCAGGCAACAACACCTTGTGACCCAAGGGTTTTAGAGAAAATGCTGCCTTATTTTACAGGAATATTTGGAAATCCTCACTCAAGAAACCATCTGCATGGATGGCTTGCTGAAGAAGCTATTGAAACTGCAAGACAACAAATAGCAGATATAATAAAGGCCGATGAACGAGAAATTATTTTCACGAGCGGTGCCACTGAATCTAACAACATGGCTATTAAAGGTGTTGCCCATTTTTATGGGGATAAGAAAAAACACATCATCACTTGTGTGACAGAGCATAAATGCGTTTTAGAAAGCTGCCGTTCATTAGAACAGCAAGGTTTTGAGGTTACATATCTTCCCGTCGGACCTAATGGTCTGATTGACTTAGATCAGCTTAGAAATGCAATAAAGGAAGATACTCTTCTTGTTTCTATCATGGCCGTTAATAATGAAATCGGGGTTATTCAACCTATTAAGGAAATAGGCGCTATTTGCAGGGAAAAAGGAGTTTTTTTCCACACAGATGCGGCCCAGGCCATTGGAAAAATTGACATCGATATTAATGAAATGAATATTGATCTATTAAGCGTATCTGGTCATAAGGTTTATGGACCAAAAGGAGTGGGAGCGCTTTTTGTTAGGCGCAAACCAAGGGTTCGTATGCAGGCGCTTATAAGTGGGGGTGGTCAGGAACGGGGAATGCGTTCAGGTACATTGCCGACGCCTCTTTGTATTGGCCTTGGCGAAGCATGCGCCATTGCTGATCGTGAAATGAAAGATGAGACTGCGCGCATTAGTAAATTAAGCCACCGTTTGTATGATGGGATTTGTCAAAGATTATCTCACGTTTATTTAAATGGTGATTTAGAAAAACGTATCCCTGGAAATTTGAATATAAGCTTTGCTTTTGTAGAAGGTGAGGGGTTGATGATGGGTATAAAAGAACTATCTGTTTCTTCAGGATCTGCATGCACGTCTTCATCTCTTGAGCCTTCTTATGTATTAAGAGCCTTGGGGGTGGAGGAAGAATTGGCCCATACTTCAATCAGGTTTGGTATTGGACGTTTTACAACTGAGCAAGAAATTGAAGTAGCAATTGAAAAAGTTGTTCAAGAAGTTGAACGTCTTCGTTCAATGAGCCCTTTGTGGGAAATGGCGCAAGAAGGTATCGATATAAAATCCATACAATGGGCAGCACATTAGAGTTAACTAAGGAGAGAGAAAATGGCTTATAGTCATCAAGTTATTGATCATTATGAAAATCCTCGCAATGTGGGGACATTAGATAAAAATGATAATAGTGTTGGAACCGGTTTGGTTGGAGCGCCCGCTTGTGGTGATGTTATGAAACTGCAAATCAAAGTAAGCGCTGATGGAATTATCGAAGACGCTAAATTTAAAACGTTTGGATGTGGTTCAGCAATTGCTTCTTCTTCACTTGTAACAGAGTGGGTCAAGGGAAAGAGCGTTGATGAGGCAAGTCAAATTCGCAATACAGAAATTGCCCACCATTTGGCGCTTCCTCCTGTTAAAATACATTGTTCTATTTTAGCCGAAGATGCTATTAAAGCTGCGCTTGAAGATTATAAGGAAAAACAGAAAAACAAAATCCAAGAGGCAGCATAGGGCACCGCAATGAAAGCACCTATCGAAATAACCGAAGCAGCTTTGGGGCGTGTTAAGTACCTTTTGGAAAAAAGAGGAAAACCTTCACTTGGAATTCGCATTGGCCTTCGTACCAAAGGGTGTTCAGGTTTGTCTTATACGTTGGAATACGCAGATGAACGCCATCCTATGGATGAGGTTTTGGAAAAAGAAGGTGTTACTATTCTAATTGATCCAAAAGCAACTTTATTCATTTTGGGAACGGAAATGGATTTTGTTGAAGAAAAAATGCAATCAGGTTTTGTGTTTCGTAACCCAAATGAAAAAGGGCGCTGTGGTTGCGGAAAATCCTTTCATGTTTAATGTGTTAAGAGAAGCGCCATGTTAAATCCATTGCTTGGAAGCGGTGTTATTGATATCGAGACGATTCGTCCTCAAGCAACTCCTTTTGCTCTTTTAGGTTTAGAGCCAACGTTTGATATTGATCAAAAGAAAATGGAGTTTCATTATTTTTGTTTACAGCGAGAGCTTCATCCGGATCGCTTTGTAAACAAAACAGCTCATGAAGCGAATGGTGCACGAATGATGTCTGCATGGGTTAATAATGCATACAGCAAGCTAAAGGATCCAATTCTGAGAGCAGAGTCATTATTGAGGATCATGGGATTGAGTATTCCAGGTGAAAAAGATACATCTGTACAAGATCCGATCCTTTTAAATGAGGTTATGGAATGGCGTGAGGAGTTAGCCGAGATTCATTCCCTGCAATCACTGGAAGATTTTCATAAGAAATTTAATGAAATACTTCAAGAGTGCGGCGAACATTTCTCCTTAAGCTGGAAAAATAAGGATATTCTTTCAATGCAAAAGTCATATTTAAAAATGGTATATGTTTCAAAGGTTATTGAAGAGGCCAAAGAACATAAACGAAATTATTAGTCATTTAGTGTAAAGTGCATAAAGTGTTATTACAACTTTCAGAACCAGGCGAAACTCCCCTTCCTCATTCAGAGAAAGACCAAATTGTTGTTGGAATAGACCTTGGGACAACGCATTCGGTTGTAGCAATTGTCCAGGATGGAAAGCCTGTGCCTTTGAGGATTGATGGAGAGTTTTTGATACCTTCAGTCGTGGGCTGGAAAAACAATATTCTTAAAATTGGAAAAGATGCTTTAGAAGAATGCGCTTCTGATGAATATGTTTCTTCTTTTAAGCGTTATATGAATCAACCCTCCAAAGTATTGATGCATGGAAAAACACCTGTTGAGCTTTCAGCAGAAGTCTTACGTTACATAAAACATCATGTTGAATCGGCTCTTGGGCAAGAAGTTAAAAAGGCTGTTATTACAGTGCCCGCTTATTTTGACGACACAGCTCGTCAGGCAACAAAAGATGCTGCAACCTTGGCAGGTTTGTCTGTTCTAAGGTTAATTAATGAGCCAACAGCGGCGGCTCTGTCCTATGGTTTGGATCAATCTGCCGAAGGATTGTATGTCATTTACGATTTTGGTGGTGGCACATTTGATGTTTCCCTTTTAAAAATGTCGATGGGGGTTTTTCAAGTTTTAGCAACCAGCGGCGACGTTGAATTAGGCGGCGATGACATCGATCAAGCCATTGCTAGTTATTGGCATCAAGACAAAGGCATTTCTTTAGATAAGAATTTGACAAGATTAGCCCGAAAGGCCAAAGAATCTTTGGCAAATCAAGTAAATTGGCAAGAAAATTTTTCCGGGCAGATGCTTGAGCTCAGTCAAGAAAAGCTTAATGAGATCGCAAAACCATTTGTACAGAAAACCCTTTCGATTTGTTGGGGTATTTTCATAGACGCAAATATCGATATAAGTGATGTGAAAGGCGTTGTGTTGGTTGGCGGTTCAACGCGCTTACAAGAAATCAGATCCGCTGTCCGTACCTTTTTTAAAAAAGAACCTTTGATTAATTTAGACCCTGACCAAATCGTGGCTCTGGGGGCTGCTTTGCAAGCTGATGCCTTAAGTTATGGTTCGGAAACTTTGCTTTTAGATGTTGCATCGCTTTCCTTGGGAATAGAAACAATGGGAGGGTTGGTTGAAAAAATTATCCCTCGAAATACCCCGGTTCCAACGGCTATTGCTCAAGAATTCACAACATATCAAGATGGACAGACCGCTATGAAAATCCACGTTGTGCAAGGTGAAAGAGAGCTTGTATCAGGATGCAGGTCGCTAGCTGAGTTTGTTTTAACCGATATTCCACCCATGGTGGCGGGAGCAGCCCGAATACAAGTGACATTTGAAGTCGATGCTGATGGGGTTTTAACAGTATCTGCTTTAGAAAAAACAACTGAAACCTTTCAGAGAATTACTGTCAAACCAAGCTATGGGTTAAATCATGAAGATTTAGAGCGTATGATTCAAGAAGGTTTTGAAAAGGGCGTTGAGGACATAGAAAAACGGCTTTTAATTGAAGTTGAAGTGGAGGCGAAACAACTGTTACATTCTTTAAAAGTCGCAATCGAAGCTGATTCCGATCTTTTGAGTAACGAAGAGAAAGAGAATCTTGAGAGTAAAGCAAATTATTTGAAATCTATTTTGAGTCAAAGTGATCGGGAAATGATCAGAAAACAGATAAAAGATCTATCGGTGATGAGTCAATCCTTTGCTGAAAGACGTATTAGTCGTGCTATACAAAAGAGATTAATGGGGCAACCTGTTATTTAAGAGTTAAAAAAGAGAGAGTGTAAAAATGCCTAAAATAAAATTTATCCAAACTGATGGCCAAACAATAGAGGTCGAAGCTCCTATTGGTTTATCCATCTTAGAAATTGCTCATCGAAATAATATAGATCTTGAAGGGGCTTGCGAAGGATCACTAGCTTGCTCCACATGTCATGTGGTTGTGGACAGCGAATGGTACGATTTATTACCGGCCGCTACAGAAGACGAAGAAGATATGTTGGACTTAGCTTTTGGACTGACACACACGTCACGCCTTGGTTGTCAGATTATCATGACGGATGAATTAGACGGTCTGAAAGTGCGCCTTCCAGCCGGCACGCGCAATATGATGGTTTAAATGAGCCAGAAGCTTAAATGGACAGATATCTATGATATTGCAATCGCCCTAGAAGAAGAGCATCCTGATATCGATATCTTGTCCACTCGATTTACAGATCTATGGCAATGGGTTCAAAATCTTCCTGATTTTGACGATGATCCCAATAAAAGCAGCGAAAAAATCCTAGAAGCTATTCAGATGGCGTGGCTTGAAGAGAGGCGGTAATTTATTCTTTTCGAGTGCAGCTCAGCTCACATTTAGTTCATTGATAAGGAGAAAAGCAAACTCGAAAGCATCTAATAACAGTAATCAAACGTTCACTGTTATTAGAACTTTATTTTGATTAATGCTCTTTCAAACCCTTAAGAATCTCTTCACAGACCTTTTTTGCATCCCCTAGAACCATCAACGTATTATCTCTGTAAAACAACTCGTTATCAACGCCGGCATAGCCTGAGGCTAATGAACGTTTAACGAATAAAACCGTTTTGGCTTTTTCCACGTCTAAAATAGGCATTCCATAAATAGGGGACGATGCATCTGTCTTAGCAGCAGGGTTTGTAATATCATTAGCACCAATAACAAAGGCAACATCCGTTGATGCAAAGTCATGGTTAATGTCTTCAAGCTCCAAAACTTCGTCATAGGGAACATTGGCTTCTGCTAAAAGAACGTTCATGTGTCCAGGCATACGTCCGGCAACAGGGTGAATGGCATAGCGAACATTCACGCCTTTCCCTTTTAATGTGTCAACCATTTCTCTTAATGCGTGTTGGGCTTGGGCGACTGCCATACCATATCCTGGAACGATAATCACATTTCTTGCATTGCCCATAATGAAAGCAGCATCTTCGCCGCTGCTCACTTTTACAGGTTTATCGCTAGTGTTTGTTCCCGCAGCTGAGGCTGAAGCAGGATCTGTTCCAAACCCACCTAAAATGACATTGAATATAGAACGGTTCATACCTTTGCACATAATGTAACTAAGGATGGCCCCAGACGCCCCAACGAGAGCACCTGTAATAATCAAAAGATTATTCGACATGGTAAACCCAATACCTGCCGCCGCCCACCCTGAATAGGAGTTTAACATGGAAATAACCACAGGCATATCAGCACCACCAATCGGCATAATCAACAAAAGACCTAATGCAAACGAAAGAGTTGTCAATAGCCAAAAGACAGAAGCTGATTCAGTGCTCATGAATATAAAAAGAAGAACAAGAAGAGCAATTGCAAGTAATGCATTTAATTGATGTTGACGAGGAAATGTAAGCGGTTTTCCGCTAACAAGCCCTTGCAATTTTCCAAAGGCAATGATCGATCCTGTAAAGGTAATTGCACCGACAATTGTCCCAAGTCCCATTTCAAAAAGACTGGTAGCCTTCATGTTTCCTTGTGAACCAAGGTGGAATGTTTCCGGAGAATAAAGCGCAGCAGCGGCAACAAATACGGCTGCTAAACCAACCAAACTATGAAAAGCAGCAACCAATTGGGGAAGTGCTGTCATTTTTATGCGTTTTGCAATGACTGTTCCAAGGCCACCACCCAAAGCAATTGCTACAACAATCCAACTGTACCTTGAAATAGAAGATCCCAAAAGGGTCGTTAAAATGGCAATCACCATTCCAAAGACACCATACATGTTACCAGATCTGGATGTTGCTGCAGAGGAAAGCCCCCGCAGAGCCAAAATAAAACAAACGGCTGAGATTAAATATAAGAATGCAGAAAGATTAACGGACACGTTTTTAAGCTCCTTGTTATTTGCTTTTCGCAAACATTTGCAACATACGTTGAGTTACAATAAATCCACCAAAAATGTTAATTGACGCTAAAACAACAGCAATAAAACCAAAAGTTGTTGAAATATTACTAATAGCAGGGCCTGCAGCAATCAGGGCTCCTACGATGATAACGCTTGAAACAGCATTAGTGACGGACATCAAAGGCGAATGAAGGGCAGGCGTTACTTTCCACACAACGTAGTAGCCGACAAAGCAAGCCAAGGCAAAAACAGTTAGGCCAATAACAAATGGATCTAAATGAGCTGTACCTGATTGATCCACCAGTTGACGAGTCATTGTTTCTAATTGTTTTGCTTCATTCGTTAACTCTCTTGAAGCATTTAAAATTTTTGTTGTTTGTTCTGTTATCGTGTGAATATCCATAAATAACCTCTTTAATCCTTGTTAAAGGTTGGGTGAATAATTGCGCCCTCGTGGGTTAAGGCAGTCGCTGTCACAATTTCATCTTGCCAGTTGATTTCTAACGCACTTCCTTCTTTATTCATTATGTTTTTAAGGAAGTTCAAAAGATTTTTGGCATAAAGCTGACTTGCATCTGTTGCGATTCTGCTTGGCATGTTAGCCGAACCTACAATTTTAACGCCATGCTTTATGATGGTTTTTCCTGATTCAGATAACGCGCAATTCCCGCCAGATTCTGCAGCTAAGTCAATAATCACTGATCCTGGTTTCATTGTTTTGACCATAGCTTCTGTAACCAAGACAGGGGCCGGTTTGCCAGGGATTTGAGCCGTTGTTATAATGATGTCTTGAGTTTTTAAAACTTCTTTGAGTTTTTCTTCTTGGGCCTTTTTATAATCATCACTCATTTCTTTTGCGTATCCACCAGTGCCTTCACCGGTCTCTTTTGCTTCAACAGAGACAAAGGTTGCTCCAAGGCTTTCTACTTGTTCTTTAGAAGCAGCCCTTACATCGTACGCAGAAACAATTGCCCCCAGACGACGCGCAGTAGCAATCGCTTGAAGGCCAGCAACTCCAGCCCCTAGGATCAAAACACGTGCTGCGGGAATAGTTCCTGCTGCTGTCATCATCAAAGGTAAGGCTCTGCCAAATTCAGAAGCGGCATCAATCACTGCCTTGTATCCAGCTAAGTTACTTTGAGAGGAAAGTACATCCATACTTTGAGCGCGAGTGATGCGAGGCGCTAGCTCAAGACTAAAACTGGTAATTCCCTGTGAAGATAATTTTTTCAAAAGAGATCCGTTTTGATAGGGTTTTAGCATTCCAATCAAAAGACTTTGCTTTGCAAGTTTTGTGACCTCTTCTTCTGGAAAGGGGGCAACTGTCAAAACGGCATTGGCTTTTTTCAAAAGATCTTCACGGTTTTTTTCAACTGCGCAGCCAGCTTTTTCATAAAGGCTGTTCGGATAACCAGCTTCTTTGCCAGCATCTGATTCAACTGTGACTTGATGTCCTAATTCTATTAATTTTTTTGCAACGTCAGGGGTTAAGGAAACCCTTTTTTCATGAGGCGTATTCTCTTTCAGAACAGCAAAAAGCATAGTTAACTTTTTCCAACACAATTTATAATCTAGATTTTTGGTATTATAATGCTTTTTTTGTACTAGGGAAGGGTAAAGTAATAATTATAATGGGTTTTCCTAAAATTTATTTTGGTGAATTCCTTTAAAATGAGAATTACAATCAAATCTTTAGAAAATTGGTATTACAGCAGCCTAGACTTTAAAGAGCTTTGTTGATAAGTTAAGTATGAATAATTTTTTTAAAACGGAGAATGTCACATAGCTCGACTTAATGTTGATTCGCCCCAAAACAGAGAAGTTCCTCGTCATGACGGGCCTAGAGTTAATCAGGAAATAACCTCACCAAAGGTAAGATTAATTGATGCAGAAGGTGAAATGGTCGGCGTAGTTAGCAGATCAGAAGCTTTAACTTTAGCTGTTCAGGCAGGCCTTGATTTGGTAGAAGTTTCTCCAAATGCAGAGCCTCCCGTTTGTAAGATTTTGGATTACGGCAAGTTTAAATATGAACAACAAAAGAAAAAAGCCGAAGCCAAGAAAAAACAAAAGATCATCGAAGTTAAAGAAATTCAAATGCGTCCTATGATTGATGACAATGATTTGGAAATCAAATGCAGGGCTATTAAAAGATTTCTTGAAGAAGGTGATAAAGTTAAGATAAGCATGCGTTTTCGTGGACGAGAAATGAGTCACCAAGAAATTGGTATGGGGATTTTATTAAAAGTTAAACAAGATTTTGAAGAGCTTGCAAAATTTGAAACATTGCCAAGATTTGAAGGTAGGCAAATTGTTATGATAATGGCTCCTAAATAGAAAAGGGATAGAAGTTTATGAATTTATTATTGGTTATCCATGTATTTATAACAGTTGCTTTGATTGGCGTTATTTTGCTTCAAAAGACTGAGAATAGTGGCGGATTAGTAGGAGGTAGCAGTAGCAGTTCGGGTGGCGGTATGTTTACAGCCAGGGGAGCGGCAAACTTGTTAACAAGAATAACAGCTGTTTTGGCAGCATTATTTATTGGAAATTGCATCTTGATGACTGTGATGACGAGTGCTCAGATTCGAAAGTCTACAAGCTTTTTGGATGCTCCAGCAGAATCCGGGGTTCAATCAGTTCCGGTTCAAAATACTCCGACTTCAAACGTACCTGATAAAAAATAATGGCTGAGCCTCGTTATGTCTTTATTACAGGGGGGGTGACTTCTTCTTTAGGCAAAGGATTAGCCTCTGCTGCGCTTGGGGCTTTGCTGCAAGCGCGTAATTTTAAGGTGATTTTGAGGAAATTGGATCCTTACCTTAATATCGATCCTGGTACCATGAGTCCTTATCAGCACGGTGAAGTTTATGTAACCGATGATGGGACGGAAGCTGATCTTGATTTGGGACACTATGAAAGATTTACAGGCGTTGCTTCAAGATCAAGTGATTATGTTACGACAGGTAAGATTTATTCATCTGTATTGGCAAGAGAGAGACGAGGCGATTACTTAGGGGCAACTGTTCAAGTTATTCCTCACATAACCGATGAAATTAAAAAATTCATAACGAATGATATAGAAGATGCCGATTTTGTTCTGTGCGAGATTGGAGGAACTGTTGGTGATATAGAGGGGCTTCCGTATCTTGAAGCTATTCGTCAGCTGAGAAATGATCTGGGGCGTGAAAGGACAATGTTTATACATTTGACTTTATTGCCCTACATTCCCACAGCTGGAGAGCTGAAAACTAAACCAACTCAGCATTCTGTGAAAGAGCTTTTGAGTGTAGGAATCCAAGCTGACCTTTTATTATGTCGAAGCGATCGTCCTATCCCGCTTGACGCAAAACGTAAACTGGCTCAGTTTTGTAACGTTCACAGTGAAAATGTGATTGCGGCCCTAGATGCTGGTAATATTTATCAGGTTCCTTTGCAATATCATGAAGAAAGATTTGATCAGCAAGTATGTCGTTATTTTGGAACTGAAAAACCGGCAACTGGTCTGGATCCTTGGCATAAACTTATTAATTCAATCGAAAACTCCAAAGAAAAGGTAAAAATTGGGATTGTTGGAAAATATGTCCAACTGCTTGATGCTTATAAATCCTTAATTCAAGCATTGGCTCATGGTGGAATTCAGCACCAAGTCATTCCTGAATTAGTATGGATTGATTCGGAAAAAAAAGAAAATGTTACCTCGCAGCTTGGAACCGTTGATGGAATTTTAGTTCCGGGAGGTTTTGGTGAGAGAGGAGTAGATGGGAAAATAGCAGCAGCTCAGTACGCACGAGAAAATAAGATTCCTTTTTTGGGAATTTGTTTTGGTATGCAGCTGGCTGTTATTGAGGCATGCCGTAATCAATTAGGTTTAAAAGACGCTTCTAGTACAGAGTTTGGCCCTACATCAGAGCCTGTTGTCGGATTATTGACTGAATGGGCTAGCGAAGTCGGTATTCAGTTGCGCAAAGAAAATGGTGATTTAGGCGGGACAATGCGCCTTGGAGCCTATCCTTGTGTTTTGGAAAAAGATTCCCTCGTCCATAAAATCTATGGAAAAGGTGAAATTAGCGAACGTCATCGTCATCGTTACGAAGTCAACACAAAATACTCTAAGAGATTAGAAGAGGTCGGGCTGCATTTTTCGGGATTTTCCCCTGATGGATCGTTGCCTGAAATTATAGAAAGAAAAGATCATCCTTGGTTTGTCGGGGTTCAATTCCATCCTGAGCTAAAATCGAGATTGTTTGAGCCTCATCCTCTTTTTGCTGCTTTCATAAAAGCGGCTGCAGACCATAAGAAACGTTAAGGATAAAAAGAATGCGTCATTTAAAGATTGGGGCTTTGACGGTTGGAAATGATCTTCCTTTGACTATCATTGCGGGTCCTTGTGTTATGGAAAGCCGTGAACATGCTTTGATGATGGCAGGTGAACTGAGTGACTTGGCAGCAAAAATGGGTTTTGGTCTTATTTATAAAACCTCCTTTGATAAGGCGAATCGAACTAGCTTAAAAGGTGTGAGAGGTATTGGACTTGAGGCAAGCTTAGCTATTTTTTCTGAAATTCGTGAAAAGTTTGGTTGTCCTGTTACCACTGACGTTCATAACGCAGAGCAATGTGGGATTGTTGCTAAGGTCGTAGATGTATTACAGATTCCTGCATTCTTGTGCCGTCAAACAGACCTTCTTGCGGCAGCAGCTGCAACTGGCAAAGCGATTAATATTAAAAAAGGCCAATTTCTAGCGCCATGGGATATGAAGAATGTGGTTACCAAAATGGAAAGTTTTGGTAGTGAAAATGTCATGCTTTGTGAGCGCGGAGCTAGTTTCGGTTATAATACACTTGTGTCAGATATGCGTTCCTTATCTATTATGGCAAGTACAGGTTATCCAGTGATATTTGATGCAACCCATTCTGTACAGCAACCAGGCGGTGCAGGGACATCCAGTTCCGGTCAACGTGAGTTTGCGCCCGTCCTAGCGCGGGCAGCCGTTGCAGTTGGTGTCGCCGGCGTTTTCGTAGAAACGCATGAAAACCCGGACTGTGCGCCAAGTGATGGTCCGAATATGATTCCTTTAAAGGATATGCCAAAAGTCTTGAGTGAGCTTCTGGCTTTTGACAAAGTTGCCAAAGACTACCCCAGGTGGGTTGTTTAAAGGTCTCGGGGGCTAATATTGTTAGCGCCAATGTCTCCGACCAAATCTTTCTTCTATAATGACTCCGCCTACTACGGGCGGTCCATATACGACAGGTGGTGCTGCATAGACTGGAGCAGGAGGAGTTACATAGACGGGTGCTGGTTGAGGTGAAATAAATGTTGGTCCGGGAGGTGTTGGGGCTGGAACCTGTTGGACGATCACTGTATCAGTGTGATGGTGATTATGATGCTTTTTGTGAA
Organism: uncultured Alphaproteobacteria bacterium; assembly: GCA_903899945.1. Lineage (GTDB taxonomy): Bacteria > Pseudomonadota > Alphaproteobacteria > Paracaedibacterales > CAIULA01 > CAIULA01. The sequence continues at coordinate 25,185 of CAIULA010000034.1, forward strand.
CGGGCTGAACGGGCGTGGCGACTGAAACGCCAGTAGGATACTTAACAATGCTTTCTAAATATTGCCCAAGCGGTGTTGAGGCATTTTTAACAAATATATTGCTAAGACGCAAAATAACCGTTTTGTTTATTTGGCTGTCACCCGGCCATCTGTATGTGAAATCAAAAGCGGTATGCGCAACGTTCCATGTGCCATGTTCTAGCAGTAAAGGTTTATTATTGGTAAAGAATTGGTATTCTTCTGTACCTATTCCGCCCGCTTTTTTTTCAGCAAGAGATTGTCCATCAATATCTGCATGCAAAAAAGAGATATGATCTCTACCTGAAACAACTTCTAAATCTCCAAAAGTGAAGGGGCCTTCGACGTGCACTATTTTCCCTCTAAATAGCTCTTTTATTCGTTCGACATCCAGGTGCATTAGAGGAGTGATCAATGCGTAAACATTATCTCGCCTGGCACTTTCAATGACACTGATAGGAAGAGATGGAACTAAATTTTCCATCTTTTCATGGTTGACATCTGTATTCATATAAAGTCTAAAGTCCAGTTGATCTGGAGATATAACCTCTGCGGAGGTTGGTTGTGGCATACTCGATGCACCCATAGGAACGGGTTGAGGTATGTCTGCAATTGCCTTTACTGAAAAGAGAAATGTTGATGATAAAAAGATGGATGCAAAAACCTTAACCATTCTGTTACCTTAAATTTATGCCTTATTTTCTATAAATATAAAGAAAAGATCTTAACAGATGTTTAACAGAGGAATTTCTTAACAAAACAGTATATTTCCACTATGTTAATAGTGAGTTCATATATTTAGTGACTTTAAAAGGAGTATCCCTTGTCAGAAATTCTTAATATCCTTGCACGCGAGATCTTAGACTCACGCGGAAATCCTACTGTTGAGGTTGATGTTATTTTAGAATCAGGAGATATAGGGAGGGCCGCTGTGCCGTCGGGTGCATCAACTGGAACGTTTGAAGCGGTTGAAAGGCGAGACGGAGATAAAAAACGCTATAACGGTAAAGGTGTTCTTGGGGTCGTTAAAACAATCGAGACAGAAATCTTTGAGGCTTTGGTTGGTATGGACGCAGAGGATCAACGTGCAATTGATCAGACTTTGATTGAATTAGATGGAACGCCCAATAAGTCACGCTTAGGTGCTAATGCAACTTTAGGGGTTAGTTTGGCTGTTGCCAAGGCTGCAGCGGGGGCAGTTGATCTTCCCCTATATAGATATATTGGCGGGACCAATGTCCATAAATTGCCGATGCCTTTGATGAATATTTTAAACGGTGGGGCGCACGCTGATAATCCAATCGATATTCAAGAATTTATGATTGTTCCAAGCTCAGCTAAAGATATAAGCACAGCTGTTCAAATGGGCGCAGAGGTTTTTCATGAATTAAAAACTCTTCTGAAAAAAGCGGGCTTAAATACCAATGTGGGTGATGAGGGAGGATTGGCTCCTTCTTTAAAAAGCTCTCGTGAGGCTTTGGATTTCATCCTAGAGGCTATCGAAAAAGCTGGATATAAACCGGGTAAAGATTTTCATCTTGCATTAGATGTTGCAGCGAATGAGCTTTATAAAGACGGATCCTATACTCTCGAGGGGAAAAAACATACCTCTCTTGAGATGATTGATTATTACGCTGCTCTTGCCAAAGATTACCCATTGATTTCTATTGAAGATGGTCTTTTTGAAGAAGATTGGCAAGGTTGGAAACAATTAACTCAAAAACTGGGGGATAAGGTTCAGCTGGTTGGTGATGATTTGTTTGTAACAAATCTAGAGCGTTTGGCAAAAGGAATTCATGAAAAGTCTGCGAACGCAATTTTGATCAAGCTGAATCAGATTGGAACATTGACTGAAACCATTGATACGATTCAACTAGCGCAGTCCTCAGGTTTTAAAACAATTATTTCTCACAGATCCGGCGAAACAGAAGACACAACAATAGCCGATTTGGCAGTTGCTATGAATTCTGGGCAAATTAAAACGGGGTCTTTGTGCAGATCTGATCGTGTTGCCAAATATAATCGTTTGATTCGCATTTCTGAAGAATTAGGTGAAATGGCGACTATGCAAGGTCTTATTAGATAAAATGACAGCAACTCGTGAAGCTAAAAAAGAACCTAAGAGTTTTTCATTTTCCCATCTTTTAGGGGAAAAACGCCCGAGAGAGGTTATTGGCCCTCTTTTGGCTTTATGCTTTATGCTTTATTTTCTCTATCATATTTTTCAAGGCGAGAGGGGGCTGCTCTCTTGGCTGCGTTTGCAGCAAAAAATTGTGGATGATGAAAAAGTATTACTTTCCCTGCAATCCCAGCGCGAAATTCTAGAGCATAAGGTATACCTTTTGCGCCCCGATAGTTTGGATAAAGACATGCTGGAAGAAAGAGTAAGGCTGCTTTTAAACTTTGGCAGAGCTGATGAAGTTGTCATCCATGATGAGGGGACTGATGTTGTAAAAAAGAAATAAAAGATCTGATTTTATTAAATAGAAACTTTTGATTTTTCTCAAATGGCGATAAGGCGTAATAGAGGCATGAAAATCTTCTAAAGCCTTGATACATAAAAGCCAGATCTTCTTTTTGTTGGAAAAGCATAATATTAAGTTAATAACCCTAGGTATAATTTTCTCATAATTTTACTAAGATAACAAAATCTTTCCTAAAATTAACTATTTTTTAACAATCAAAACATATCTCATCTAGTAGAAACCTTTTTATTGATGAGTTTCTCTATGTTTGGCTTTACGATTGCTATTTTCAGTTTCTTTCTAAGTCACATTTTGCCAGCTTACTCTTCTGAGGGTATTCCTGGCGATGCTCTTCTAAATAAGATCCGTACTGGCTTTGTTTCTCAACCTTCTGCTGTTATTGATGAGTTGAACTATAGGTATATTCAAACAGCCAAGGCTAAGCTTGCTCCAACCATTCGGGAAGCTGCTCCTGATGAACTGGTGTTGCCTTCTGGTTTCATTGTAGGCGATCAAGATGCATTTGCAATGGCAGGTTGCTATGTTCGACTAGGATCGAGTCTAAGGTCTTATAATCTGGTAACTAGGTCCGGTAATTTAGCGGCAACAGCATTTTTAAGCGGTGGATTGATGTATGCTTTAATTGCCAGGCAAGCAGATAGCGTAGAAGAGCGTGTAGATTCTCTAACCTCAGCAGCTCAGTGCTATTATTGGTCATTTTGTAATGAAACCACTCCATTAAGAAAAGAAATTATTAGAGGTTTGGCGGCAACGTATTTTGAAAGAGCAAACACTGATGCAGATTTATTAACTGGAGATACGAAAACCATTTTTCTTGATAAAATTAGAAGCGAAATAAATAAATTCTTGAATCGTGCAGATTAGCATCTCTTGTCAATAACATCAGAGAAAACCAGGTGTAAGGTTACGACTTTACTAACCCTTTTGAATAATTTTACTTAACAAAAGATTTTGATTTTTTAAGGCTTCGATGAAGTGCAATGGGAGTTAAGAGAAACCACAAAACAAAACTGCAAGCGATATAAATTATTAAAAGTTTATCAAGACTCATTGCTGGTCTGTAAAAATAGGCAACGCTTAGACTGCTGCCAACAATAAATAAAATTATGCAAAGATAAAAAGCGCTTCTTCCCCAAAATTGTAACCAAATACTTAGGGTTTGAGTAAACTGATTTCGTTTATGCGCACTAACAGGGGCAAGGGTTGCTTTAATCTCTCCGATAAGGATTTCATCGGTTTCTTCTCTTATTTTTTTAAAAGTTTTTCCTTCCTGGGGTTGCAATTTTTTCCAATAAGATGTGTCCGAGGCCATTGGGTCTTTATTGTTAATTTGCCCGGATACACGCACGTGTCTAGGTCTGTGGGATTCTGTAAAGATTTTCATGATTTTTTCCTCATGCTTTTTAATGATTTTAATTTGGTCTTTTTTAAAGAAGATTTTGAAAATAATTTGACAAGAGGAAAATTAGAAGAATAACGCCTGATTTTACTGTAAGTATAAAAAACCACCACCGAAAGTGACGTAGTTATGAATGCAAAAAGAGAAGGGAGGTATTTAGGATCAGGTTCGAAAAACTCTTTTGTTTCGTGAAAAGAAATGGCTTTATGATAAAACATAGCAAAACCGATTTCTCCAATCATAATCCAAAAAAGAAACAAGCCAAAAGAACAAACAGCGATATTCAAAAGACTCTTTTTACGACGCTGAAATTTACTTGCCCATGTGGATGGTTCGTCATAATGAATGCCATCGTCAGTAGAGATTTCTGATTGCTTATCTTTTCTCATCGAACTATTTCTTTAACTTTACATTTTTAACTACCTTTATCTTTAGTGTCGCTGTGAAAAGTTAATAATCCGTTGACAAGGGGGCAGTAATATTTTACCAATTGACCTTAGGGCCCAGATGGCGGAATTGGTAGACGCGCTAGTTTCAGGTACTAGTGGGTGTATGCCCTTGGAAGTTCGAGTCTTCTTCTGGGCACCAAGGTACGGAGTATAAAAGGGGCCTTTTAATGAAAATTCAGCTTTACAAATATGATCTCCCTGACAATTTGATTTTTTCAGAATCTGTGGCAATCGATACGGAAGCGATGGGTCTTAAAAATCATCGTGATCGTTTGTGTCTTGTTCAGATCTCAAGTGGCGACGAGGAATGTCATTTGGTTCAATTCGAAAGGCCAAACTTTGAAAGAGCGGTAAATTTAAAAAAACTTTTACAAAACAAAAATATTACAAAGATTTTTCATTTTGCTCGTTTTGACGTCGCTATTATGATGCATAGTTTCGGGATCAAAATTGAAAATATTTACTGTACGAAGATTGCTTCTCGTTTGGTGCGAACTTTTACCGACCGTCATAGCTTAAAGGATTTATGCAAGGAATTATTGGGTATTGAAATATCTAAGCAGGAGGGGACTTCTGATTGGGGAGCATCCGACCTTACAAAGGATCAGCTTCGTTATGCTGCAACAGATGTTCTTCATCTGCATAAGTTAAAGAACAAGCTAGACGATATGCTGGAGCGAGAAAGTAGAGTGGAATTAGCTAAGGCTTGTTTTGATTTTTTACCATATCGTGCTCAAATGGATTTATTGGGGGGCGAGACATTTGATGTGTTCCCTCATCGTATTGCGGAATAAGAAATAAAAATGAAGGCGGTTTCGGTGAAAGAGATTAAAAACCTTTATCAAGACAAAGGCAAAGAAGTCATCTTTGCGGAGTCCGCTGCATTACAGCAGTTGGCTCTAGCCTTGGATGAAACTTTTGACGAAGCTATCGAAATGATTCGGGCAACTAAGGGTCACTTGATTGTAAGCGGCGTTGGTAAAAGCGGACATGTGGGGAAGAAAATAGCAGCGACCTTTGCGTCGACCGGGCAACCTTCTTTTTTCGTACATGCTGCAGAAGCAGGTCATGGTGACCTTGGAATGGTTACAAAGGATGATATTCTGCTTTTGATCTCTTATTCTGGTGAAGCCAAAGAATTGCATGCAATCATTGATTATGCTCATCGCTTTTCTATACCGATTATTGCCATTTGCGGAAAGCAAGATTGTACTTTAACGAGAGTATCAAATCTCTCTTTGGTACTACCTGATGTAGGGGAGGCTTGTCCTATGGGATTAGCGCCAACCAATTCGACGACTTTAACAATGGCCTTGGGAGATGCGCTTGCCGTTACTCTTTTAAGCAGTCGTGGTTTTTCCAAGCACGACTTTAAATTATTTCACCCTGGTGGAAATTTAGGTCAGCAATTAAAACAAGTTTCTGACTTTATGCACAAAGGGGAAAATGTACCGCTTGTTATAGAAAGTACACCAATGGGCGAATGCCTCGTTAAGATGACCTATCATGGATTTGGCTGCGTTGGTGTACTGAATAGCGATGAAAAGCTGGTTGGCGTTATCACTGACGGTGATTTACGTCGTCATATGAGTTCTAAACTATTGGAACAAACAGCAAGCGAAGTCATGACAAAAAACCCAGTGACTCTTGGTAAAGGACTATTAATGGCAGATGCTCTTGCAATTTTTGAAAAGAAAGCAATTACGAGTTTGTTTATATTGGATGAAAATAGCAAAGTTTTAGGGATTCTTCATATCCACGATTGCCTTCGAAATAGCGTTGCCTAAACTTAGATGTCTAAAGATTCTTTTAGAAATAAAAACGGCAAAGTCACTTTAAAAAACCGAAAGCAGAGAACAGATTCTTCTCGCCGTTGGCTGCTCAGGCAGCTCAATGATCCTTATGTCCAGCAAGCTCAATCTTTGGGTTATCGTTCCAGAGCTGCTTTTAAAATACTGGATATTGATCAAAAGTTTAAACTTTTCAAATCAGGATCCATTGTGGTTGACCTTGGTGCTGCACCTGGCGGTTGGACTCAGGTTGCTTTAAGAAAAGTGGGTGATAAGGGCCAGGTTGTCGCCATTGATCTTCAGGAAATAGACCCTATTTCTGGCGCTTTAATCTTACAAGGCGATTTTATGGACGAAGAGATGATCCAACAGTTATTATCTTCTCTTCCTTCTAAGGCTGATGTGGTCTTAAGCGATATGGCAGCGCCAGCTTCTGGCATGACAGATGTGGATCATATTCGCATTATGGCACTAGTTGAAATGGTTTTCGACTTTTGTTTTTTAGCCTTAAAGCCAAAAGGGTCTATGGTTGCCAAGGTTTTGCGTGGTGGAACCGAAACAAAATTGCTTCAACAGTTTAAAAAATGTTTTACTAAAGTGGTTCATTTTAAACCCCCTTCCAGCAGGGCTGATTCTGCTGAAATGTATTTGGTGGCAACGGGATTTAGGCCTGAGAAGAAAGAAACCTTAAACGATTAATTCATGCTTTCTTAAAAAGATCTTCAGGTTTTCAAGACGTGGGTTTTCTCCACCTAATTTTTGAACCTCGAACAAAGTAATAATATTTTTCCATTCCTGACGATTAATGGGGGTGTCCAATTCAGTTTTGTGACTGATAAAGATGTTCCAAGCTTCATCGGGGTAAGCCTTTAAAAATTCGCAGCTTTTTTGAAGGGCATTTATAAGTTTATCTTGAATTTCAGCAGGAACTTTTGAATGGCTGACCAAAATCATGGCAGCAAAACTTGGAATGCCAATCTCTTCAAAGGGATAAACGAGAAAATCTTGAATATGGCTTTTTAAATCAGCGACTTCATAGGGTTGATAAAGGTTTGTAACTGCATCGACTTGACCTGAGATAAATGTTGTCATCAGACCTTGCCGTGTATAGATAAGATCAACTTCATCAAGTTCAATATTTTGTTTTTCTAAAATTTCCTTTAGAACGGCAGCTGAAAAACCAACCCCGCTGCTGCAATGGCCGATGCATTTTCCTTTTAATTCAGATAAAGGAACACGGCTTATAAAAACCTCTAAGGGGGTTGGAACAAGGGTGCAAACGCTTTTAAGCTTTAGCCCCTTTGCGGTTTGAATAAGCAGTTGAGGTTCGTTCGTTATGGCGAAATCAACATTTTGGGCAGAGACTTGTTTGCAGCCCTCTAAAGATCCGATTGATCCGATGAGGGTTACATCTAACCCTTCGGCTTCAAAAAACCCCTTTTCAATGCCAATGACCAAAGGGGCATGATGAGGATTCAAAAGCCAATCAAGTGAAATTTTGATGGGTGTTAGGGCCATAACAGAGGAAGAGAGAACAACGATGATAATGTTAATTTTGAATAAACTAAAAAAAATATTAAATAGACTCATCTCAGAAACTCGCTTCTACAAAGTGTTTGAAGGCCAAAAGACTAGTTTTTTTTCCAAAAGAGTAACGCCTTTATTAAGGGCAAATGTCATAAGAGTTATGCAGACAATGCACGCGAACATCAATTCAATCTGAAGGCGGCCATGGCTGAGCATGATTAAATAGCCAAGACCTGAGCTTGCACCGATCCAGTCAGCGGCAAGCACAGTTAAAGGGGCATGGATCGCAGCAAGACGCACACCTGACATCAAACAGGGAAGGGCTGCCGGCAAGCGAATGAACCGTAAAGTGGCCTTTTTATTTGCGCCCATAATGGTGGCCATGTCTAACCAGTTGGATGGAGAGCGTTTTAATCCATCCAAAAGACAAACCGTAATGGGAAAATAACAAGACAAGCAAATTACTATCAGTTTTGGTGTAAATCCAAATCCACACCAAAGCAAAAGAAGTGGCATTAATACAAAAGGGGGGGTGGATTGTAATGTTAAAAGAATCGGCGTGATCAGGGGTTTTAAACGGTCAAAATAATCTATTAATATCGCGCTTAAACCTCCAAGAAGGACAGCGACACTAAGACCAATTATAATCTCTGCTGCGCTTATGAAAATGTGTTTTAGCAAAAGCATATGATGCGTCATAAGGCTGCCCGCAATGACAGTAGGGGCTGGCAGAATATAAACAGGGATCTCTAAAATGGTCACGCCCAGTTGCCATAGACCGAGAAGAAGAAATAAAGCGATCGTTTTTTTAATCATGATAGACTTTTCGGCTACGAATAAAGAGAACTTAAAAAGGCACTGGCTTCTTGCCATAAATGCAAGTCATGTATGGCTCTGGGAGCAGGGATCTGTTCAAGAATTGTTTGAATATGAGGCTCGGTAACTAAGGTTGCTTCGGCTGGAAAACCCTTTAAGATATAGATCTGATTTGAAAGACGAATAACCTCGCTAATATCGTGGGTGACCAGTAACACGGTTTTCCCCTTAAGGGCTGTTACCGCGTACTCTTGCAGTTCACAGCGCGTTTTAGCGTCAAGCGCTGCAAACGGTTCATCCATTAGGACAATCTTGCGGTCTTCCATTAGGGTTCTAGCTAAGGCCACACGTTGTCTCATACCTATGGAAAGCTGGTGAGGATAAAAATTAGTGAATTCTTGAAGGCCAACCTTAGTTAAAATCTCAAGAGCTTTGGTGTAATTTCTTGTCTGTCCGCGTAATCTTTCACCCAGTACCACATTCTCAATCACTTTTGCCCAAGGTAAAAGAAGGTCGGTCTGTGCCATGTAACTAAAGGAAGAAGTTGACCTGAGAGTGCTTTGTCGATCTAGGCCTAAAAGGCATCTAAGAAGTGTTGTTTTGCCAACGCCGCTTTGACCTATTAAACAAGTCCAGTCCTGCTTTTTTAAACGAAGAATTTGATTTTTCAAAACGTGCGAAGATTCGTAAAAGAAATCTTCAATTTGAAACTGATAACAATCGACTCTTTCCACAATCCCTCCGTCGGTTCTAACCGAATCAGGTTCTAAGAGTTGAGCGTTTGCTCTCTCAGCCTCTTTTTTAAAGAGGCACCCCTTGTGTTCATGTAACCTTCTCTATAAGGATTAAGAGATTTTGTCAATATTTTTGTTTTTATTTATAAGATGAATGCGGTAGAGTTTTTAAAACTTGGCTAGGTGTTGTGATGATTCTTGAACAGCTTTTAGAGCGTATCCTTTATAGGGATGCTATGATGCTTGTATTAAATAAACCTGCTGGGATTGCGGTGCACCCCGGTCTTGGTAAAAAACAGAATCTGCAAAGTTTTTTTGAAGAACTTAAATTTGGACTGCCAAACCCGCCAGCATTAGCACATCGCCTTGATGCAGCAACCAGCGGCTGCCTTGTTTTAGGTCGTCATCGGCAGGCTTTAAATAGACTAGGTGATATGTTTGCAAACGGTAAAATCGAAAAAACCTATTGGGCTGTTGTAAAGGGTAAACCTGCAGAGAAAGAAGGTCGGATTGATATCCCTCTTGCCAAGCAATCAACTCATTCTCATCGTTGGTGGATGAAAGCTGATCCTAATGGGCAACAAGCCATTACCGATTACCGTATTCTAGGTGAAACAGATGAGTTTACATGGCTTGAGCTAAAACCACTAACGGGGCGTACTCATCAGTTGCGTGTCCATTGTTTGGCCATGGGATGGCCTATTGTGGGTGATATGATTTACGGAGAATCTGATACGAATTTTGATGCCCTTCATTTGCATGCTAGGGCTATTCAAATACCCCTTTATCCAAAAAAAGATCCCATTTTAGTGGATGCTCCGCCACCAGTTCATATGGAAAAAGCACTTAAATTATGCGGGTTGAAAGAGGCGTAAAAGGTTTGACGTTATAGATACATAATCTGCGAAAGAAATCCTCTTTTCTTAAGAGGGCAGGATTATCTTATATTTAACTTAAAATAAAAAAACCACCCAAGGAACGAGGATGGCTTTCCAATAGACCGCTTCAATCTTACTTGTAAATGACTTGAGTAAACTTGATCAAGCTTCCTTTAAATTTATCAGGTATTAAAGATATTTAAGTAAAACACCAAACAGGAAAATGTCGCCAATCCTATCATTAGATAAATCCACAGATTCCTTGCAATTCTGTCCTCTTTTGTTTCGTAACCCCAAAAAGACACGGCCCCCCGATGAAGGTTTTGAGTTAACATAACTTGATTTTGTTGTTTTTTGCTTGAATTTTTTTTCATCATTTTATTATTTCATCTCTTAAGTTCCTGAACTTAAATCTAGGCGAAACGTATCCTATATTTTTTCAAAATTCTACCTCCATATTTTGAGAGGTGTAGCAAAATATATTAACCCTGATAATCTTGTTATCAATGATATGGCTTGTAATAGATTTGTATACATTGATAGCTTGCAGAACTTTGGTTAGATACGACAAAAGGCCATGCTAAAGGAAAAGGTACTGTCTGTACCAAAAAGATTTAATTCATAAACTTTGAGAGTTTCTTAATGAATATATTCTTCCGAATTCCAACTGTTTTTTATCAGAATTTTTTCTAAGGGGGTTGGGCGATTGATGAGATATCCTTGAACAATATCCCCACCAAGGCTTTTGACAATCTCAAGCTGTCGTTCAGTTTCCACGCCCTCGCAGATAACTTCTAAGTTGATCGTTTTTGCTAAATCAATCAGTGATTTTAAAACGGCAAAGGCGCCATTGTGAAAAGGGGCTTTTTGAATGAAGTTTTTATCAATTTTCACTGCATCAACATTTAAGTCCACAAGGTAAGACATAGTTGAGTAGCCACATCCTAAATCATCAATGACGACTTTGATTCCTTTTGATCGGAGTTCATTGATAACGTTCCCCAATAAAATTATATCAGAGGGTTTTTCTGATTCCGTGATTTCTACACAGAGAAGAGAAGGTGAAATATTGTATGTTTTTATTATTTTTTCAATATACTTTACAAAATCTACAGTTATGACGCATGGAGGGGCATTAAACGAGAGAGGAATATTAACTTCTGGATTCTCGCTCAGAAAAACAGCTATTCTTTTAACGAGCCATTGAGTTATGCTACCGATGAGACCTTGGTGGCTTGCAACTTGTATCCATTGCTCTGTTTCAAGTCTTGGTATATTAAAAGGAGTAACAATAGGCCACCTAGCTGATTGAGTCATCTGTTCTGGCACGCGTAAAAAAACCTCGGCACCAACCACTTTTCTTGTTACTATGTCAACTTGATGTTGGGCATACAATTCTAACCTGTTATGATTCAGTGCGTGAACAAGATGATTCGCTAGCTTGGTTTCTGAATGCTTTAGTAAAGTCATTTTTTTACGATAATTTTATTAAAATCGCACATTAATTAGCACACGTAAAGTTTTGCTGCAAGGTGAAAAAATATTTGCACCTTAGAGAATGAGTCTTTAGATTGTCAGACGTAGTGGGGGAATAATCTTTGCGGGATAAAGTTTTTATGAATGATGGTGTTAAGCTATTGGATAAGGTTCATTATCCACATGATTTGAAAGATCTTACGCTCCCTGAACTTAAGCAACTATCGCAAGAAGTCAGGCAAGAAACGATAGAGATTGTTTCTCGTGTAGGTGGTCATTTGGGCGCTAGCCTTGGTGTTGTTGAGCTTACTGTTGCACTTCATCATATTTTTAATACACCTCATGATAAATTGATTTGGGATGTGGGGCATCAAGCTTATCCTCATAAAATCCTGACTGGCAGACGAGATGCTATGAAAATGTTACGTCAGGCAGGTGGTCCTTCTGGTTTTACGCGTCGCAGCGAAAGCGAATACGATCCTTTTGGCGCAGCCCATGCGGCAACTTCTATTTCAGCAGCTCTTGGTTTTGCAGTGGGACGTGATTTGAAGAAAGATAACAATCACGTTATTGCGGTTATCGGTGACGGTTCTATGAGCGCAGGTATGGCTTATGAAGCGCTCAATAATGCTGGATCTATGTCCAGTCGTCTCATTGTCATTTTAAATGACAACGATATGTCTATTGCTCCACCAGTTGGCGCCATGAGTGGTTATCTCTCAAGACTTCTTTCCTCTGGTCCTTATCATTCGTTTCGTGAAATTGCAAAAGGAGTTGTTAGTCATTTACCGAAATCTATCGAAACGGCAGCAAGGCGCGCTGAAGAATATGCCCGTGGCATGATGACAGGTGGTACACTTTTTGAAGAGATGGGCTTTTATTATGTAGGGCCTATTGATGGACATAATTTAGATCACCTGGTGCCTGTATTAAAAAATGCTCATGACTGGAGCGAGAAAGGACCGATTTTTCTCCATGTGGTGACCCAGAAAGGACGTGGATATGCGCCAGCTGAAGCAGCTGCTGATAAATTCCACGGTGTTAGCAAGTTTGATATTGTGACAGGCGAGCAAGCAAAATCAAAAGCAATTGCTCCCTCTTATACAAAGGTTTTCGGAGAAAGCCTAGTACAAGAGGCAGAGCGCGATGAGAAGATATTAGCAATTACAGCTGCTATGCCGTCTGGAACAGGTCTTGATTTATTTGGAAAACGCTTTCCTGATCGGTGTTTTGATGTGGGAATTGCCGAACAACATGCTGTGACTTTTGCTGCAAGTCTTGCATGTGAAGGATTTAAGCCATTTACAGCTATTTATTCTACATTTTTACAAAGGGCTTATGACCAGGTTGTTCATGATGTTATTTTGCAAAAACTGCCTGTTAGGTTTGCCCTTGATCGAGCAGGCCTTGTCGGGGCTGATGGTGCAACGCATGCAGGAACTTATGATTTGTCTTACTTATGTTGTTTGCCTGATATCGTTATTATGGCAGCAGCTGATGAGGCAGAACTAAAGCATATGGTGGCAACGGCTGTGTCGATTGATGATTGTCCTTCGGCTTTTAGATACCCAAGAGGTGAGGGGGTAGGAGTGGAGCTCCCCAAAAGAGGCGTACCTTTAGAAATCGGCAAAGGAAGAATCATTGAAGAAGGTAATAAAATTGCTATTTTATCTTTGGGGTGCCGTTTGCAGGAATCACTGATTGCAGCAAAATTTTTAAGAGCTCATGGGCTTTCTACAACTGTTGCAGATGCTAGATTTGCAAAACCATTGGATGAAGATTTGATTCTTCAGTTAGCAAAGAATCATGAGGTTCTTATTACAATTGAGGCGGGTTCAATTGGCGGGTTTTCTAGTCAAGTTTTACATCTTTTAGCAAATAAAGGTGTTCTTGATCGGGGATTAAAGATAAGACCAATGACTTTGCCGGATAAGTTAATTGATCATGATACGCCGCAAAAACAATATGAGGTTGCTGGTTTAACCGCAAATAATATTTTACAAACAGCTTTATCAGCTTTAGGGCAGGAAATAAGTTTAGAGGCACTTGCATCTTGTGCTTAGCTGAGGTAGGTATTAAAGAAGACGCTCATCTAAAAGGATAACTATGGATATTATTTTTGTACCGTTATTAACGGTTGTTATTAAGATTATTGATCTTTATCAATTTCTTTTGATTATCTACGTTATTATGGGATGGCTTGAGGTGTTTAATGTGCTCAACCGTTATAATCGATTTGTTTATAGTATTCACACAGTTTTGTTCAGATTGATTGAGCCACTTTTGTCACCTATTAGGCGGTTTCTTCCTGATTTAGGTGGGATTGATTTTTCTCCACTTGTTTTAATTTTTGGAACCTATTTTATTCAAGGGGTTCTCGAAAAGATTGTTCATAGATTTCCAGCTTAATTTCTATTATAAAACTGACCGGAGTGTTTTAAACTTTCTCTATGACGGCTCAACTAATAGATGGCAAAGCCCTAGCTGCTTTGAAAGGGCAAGAAACTGCCGAGCAGGTTGAAGCCTTTTCAAGGCGAACAGGTATCCAGCCATCATTACATGTATTGTTGATAGGTGACCATCCACCTAGCTACATTTACGTAAAGAACAAGAAAAAAGCCTGCGATTTAGTCGGAATAAAATCTGTCGTTCATCAATTACCTTTTGGTGTGTCACAAGAAGATGTGATTCGTTTAATTCGTCTCTTAAATTCACAGGAGGATGTTCATGGTGTTTTGGTGCAACTGCCTCTACCTGAGCATTTAAATGCTCAGGAAATTCTAGAAACACTTGACCCTAAAAAAGATGTCGATGGTTTGCATCCCTATAATCTAGGGCGTCTTTTAATGAAAAAACCATTGCTTGTTCCTTGTACACCACAAGGGTGTTTGCAGTTGATTATGTCTGTAGAAAATAATATCCAAGGGAAAACGGCTGTCGTCATTGGAAGATCTTTATTGGTAGGACGCAGCTTAGGTGCCCTTTTAACCAACTACGATGTAACAGTGACTCTAGCCCATTCAAAAACCAAAGACTTAAAAGAAATTTCATCAAAAGCTGATATTCTTGTTGCTGCCATTGGTTCTCCTGAGTTTATAACAGGTGACTATATTAAGGAAGGTGCGATTGTTATTGATGTTGGAATTAATCGCATTTTTCTTAAAGATGGTATGTCTTGTTTGAAAGGAGACGTTGATTTTAAGGAAGCAAAGGTTATAGCAGGTTTTATAACGCCAGTTCCTGGAGGGGTTGGTCCTATGACAATTAGTAACCTCCTTATAAATACTGTAAAAGCAGCCCAGTTACACATGGATAATATTTTGTATAAGAGCTAATTTTATTCAGAGTGATTCAATTTTATTAGCCTCGCTCGTTATTGTACGTTTTACAATAGTAATGGCTCCTAGATACAAAATAGCAATTAAACATAAGAAATAGCTAGGCGCTGCAGCTTGTCCAGTCATCTCAACCAGCATAAATGCAATAAAAGGAGTTGTTCCCCCTAAAATAGCTTGGCCGAGACAGTAACTGAATCCTAAGCCGCTATACCTTCGACTGGAAGGAAATAATTTTGGCAGAAAAATGGCTAAAGCACTAATTTGAAAGGCATCCCCTATAATTAAGAAGCCTTGAATTAAAAATAGAGTCACTATAGAGACGTTTGAAAATGACCATGTGTAAATAGGGATCGAAAGAAAGATAAAGCAATACATACATATCTTCATTACGTTTATCTCGGTATATTTCCTGATAATAGGCGCTGAACAAATCACCAACACTCCACCAATTAAATAGATTAGTAAGTTATCAATCAGAACTTCTTGATTGGAAAGACCTGCTAAACTTCTTAAGGGAAAATTCATGTAAACAGTTGCAAGATAAATTGGGACTAAATTAGCACCTCCCAAAATACAGCTGGCTATTAGTTGCTTTTTATCGCTTTTAAAGGTCGACAATATAGGGTTCTTTTCGAGTAAGTTCTTGTTTTTTGTTTCTTGATAAGTAGATGACTCTTCCATTCTTAGGCGCATAAAGCAAATAACAAGACCAATAACGCCTCCGAATATAAAAGAAAATCTCCAGCCCAAATCAGAAATTGAAATTGCAGAAAATATTAGACTTGTGGCTAGGCCTAGAGCAGCTCCAAAAAAGCCCATAGCTACTAACACTGATGTTACAAAATTCTTATTCTTGATACCGTTTTGCTCGGCTACGTAAATGATAGAACCTGTGTAATCGGCACCAATGGCGACACCCTGTATCAGGCGGCATGAAAATAATAAAATGGGAGCTAGTATTCCTATTGATGAATACGAAGGCAAAATCCCAATAATAAAAGTAGGAACTGTCGTTAATAGCGCCGATAAAAGAAGGGCAAGTTTTCTGCCAAATCTATCGCCAATAAAACCTAAAGCAATCCCACCAATTGGACGTGCAAAATATCCGGTAGCAAAGGCTAGAAGACTTGCGGATATTGAAGAAAGATATTCATTCGTTGGAAAAAAAGTGGGAGCAAGAATAACAGCAAAAAATCCGTATAACGTATTATTATATGATTCAAAAATTATCCCTGAAATAGCCGCTATGGCATTTTTGTTCATTTATTAAAGCTCCTTCTTGAAGGTGTTCAACAAAAACTCTTTAATTTTGTGTATACTCACATGGTCTTTCCATGCAGTTGGATAAGAAAAACACATCGGTACAACAGGGCCTTCTAAATGGGGGAGGATTCTCACGAACTCCATTCCCATTGTTTTAATGCTTTCTTCGGCAAGTGAGAAAATGCCTAATCCAGATTGAGCTGCTTTCATAATTCCTACGCTTGATTTTATAATGATTACATTTGAAGGGTTTAACATAAAATCTGTATTATTCATGTACCAGTTCATGGTCGGGTAAGAACGTTCTGGCCATTTTCTTTCAAAACAAATTAAAACGTGCCTCGCAAGGTCTGCAACGTGCTCAGGTTTGCCATTTCGTTTAATATAGTCTTCACTTGCCCATAATCCTATATGAAAATCGCGGAGAAGA
The DNA here is from genome assembly GCA_903899945.1 of uncultured Alphaproteobacteria bacterium. Classification (GTDB taxonomy): domain Bacteria; phylum Pseudomonadota; class Alphaproteobacteria; order Paracaedibacterales; family CAIULA01; genus CAIULA01. Next base: position 41,789 of record CAIULA010000034.1, read on the forward strand.
ATTTGTTCATAGTCTTCATTTTCTTTTGTTCGTGCACTAACCGTTAGCATCGTTTTCTTTTCTTCTGGGGAAAGCATTTCTTCACGTCCAAAAAGATTAAGAGTCATTAAAGGATTGTCTTTTTTAAACTTTGCAAGGTGAGGGGCAATCCAATAATCAACTAGGTATCCAGTAGTATAGAGATCAAAAACACCTCTTTCTAAATCTTGATCTGACTTAAGAAGAGCCTGCATGTTTTCAATCTCACGAAAAATAAAGGGAATTCTTCTAACAAGAGTTTCCCCCTTTTTTGTGAGTTTTAAGATTCCTTGAGTCTTATCGCGTAACAATAGTTGGAACCCAAATTCTTTTTCTAGTTCTATAACCATTCGAGAAACTTGAGCGTGAGTAACTCCTGCTTTTAAAGCATACTGGCTCATACTTGGAAATTCAGACAATTGAAGGAATTGCTTAAGGTACTTTAAATTCATGAAAACGCTCTTCTGTTAAAAAAAATTGCATGCCAGTTGAATACAAACAAATATTACATGGTTGACAAGAAAAGTTTATAATGCTAACTAGTCAATAGTTTAAGGCTGGGTTATCCAAAATCCATTATCTAACGACTCTCTAGGCTAAAGGTCAAAGTTAGAAATTGGAAGGGGAATAAATAGCAAAAAATCAAAAAGTTATGCATAGCTGGTTTCTCGCAAAGTAGCTGTCGACAAAGCAGCTTACACTGTAAACCTGACGAAAAAGAACACCTTTTTGGTTTGTGGAGAAAAAATACGTTTTTTTCTAATTTTTAGGGAAAATTTGGCTTTATATTTTTGATTTTTATACGTGTAAGGTCTAACAGAAAGGGGATCTCTGTGTAATGCGAATAATAAATACTTCTTTATTGGAGGAGTTTGGTCATTCTCACCCTCAGGCAGAGCAATTTCTAAAATGTTGGCGTTACGAAGTCCAAGCGAAAAGCTGGGCTTGTTATCAGGACGTTTTAAAAAATTTTCCAAGAGCCATGATCATGAAAGGCGGAGAAGCTATTAGTTTTGAGCTTTTACCTAATGATTGTTACATATTTTCGATTTTACATTACAATGCCAAAATTTTAGTTATTAAGGCAATAGGGTCATTACATCAAATACTATCCTTAAAAAATCAATCGATACTTCCCCAGGAGCAGAGATATGCGTATTCGTCCCATTAAGACAAAAGACGATTTTGAAACGGCTCTTTCCTTAATTGATAAATTATGGAACGCTGAATACGGATCGTCCGATTATGATTATTTTGAGACTTTAGCTATTTGCATAGAAAGCTACGAGAGAGAAAAAAATATAAGAGAGTTCACGGATCCTATAGAAGCTATCCGATACTATATGCAACAAAAAGAAAAATCATTTGAAGATCTAAGCGCGCTTCTTGGGTCTTCTGATATAGCCTTTCAGGTTTTGTACAAAGAGATACCTTTAACCACAACAATGATTTGGGAACTTTGTAACAGCTGGTCTATACCTGCTGAATGTTTAATCAAGCCTTATCAAATTACTCCTTCTGCAAATAAAATTACCAAAGAAAGAAATAACGAAGAATCTTTGTGCAGAGCAATATCGAATTCTGAAACTTTAGGTTTTGCTAAGACAGTTGGTCATTCATAAAAGAAGTGGAGATTACTCCCCATTTCCTTTATCTTGCTATTTAGTTCCCAAAGGCATCATCCCAATGACCTTGAGTGGCTGCTTTAGAATATTCGGTTACTCTGTTTTCAAAGAAATTTGTATGTTCAACGCCATTCAACAAGCTATCCATCCAGCCTAGTGGATTTTTGCTAACATCATAAACTGGCCTTAGTCCTAATTGATTTAATCTTCTGTCCGCAATGTAACGGATGTAAATCTTTACTTCTTCGGCGGTTAATCCTTCGACCTCACCTCTTGAAAAAGCTAAATCTATGAAGGCATCTTCATGGTTTACAACTTCTTTGCAATGACTGATTAAGTCATCTTTGAGAGTTTCATTCCATAGATTTGGATTTTCTTCAATAAAGGTATGAAAAAGTCTGATAATTGAATGGGTATGCAAGGTCTCATCGCGAACAGACCAAGAGATAATTTGTCCCATTCCTTTCATTTTATTGAAACGCGGAAAGTTAAGTAAAATGGCAAAGCTTGCAAAGAGCTGTAAACCTTCTGTGAAGGCACCAAAAATAGCTAATGTAATGGCAATATTACGGGGGGTGTTGGTGTTAAACTGCTGCATATAATTCCATTTATTACGCATTTCTTCGTAATCTAGGAAAGCTCGATATGTGTCTTCTGGCATACCTATTGTATCTAAAAGGTAGGAATAAGCAGCTATATGAATTGTTTCCATATTAGAAAAAGCTGCCAGCATCATCTTAATTTCGGTAGGCTGAAAAACTCTTGAATAATGCTGCATATAACAGTTATTGACCTCGATATCTGATTGAGTGAAAAATCTGAAAATTTGGGTTAACAGATGACGTTCTTGTGGGGTTAATCGTTTGTGCCAATCCTTAATATCTTGAGTTAAGGGAACTTCTTCTGGGATCCAATGAATTCTTTGCTGCATTAACCAAGCATCATAGGCCCAAGGGTAGGAAAAAGGTTTATAAATTGGATTCGGGGTTAGTAAGTTAGCCATGTAAAAATACCTCTGTTTAATAAATTATTGACAAGATAAACATTCATCGATTGAAGAGTATTGATAAATCTCTTCTGACCTTGTTGACTCAGGCCGTTGTAAGGATTTTGATCTTAGGTAATAAAGGCTTTTAAGGCCAAGTTGCCAAGCTGAAAAATGAAGCTGGTGAAGATCGCGTTTATGGACATTTGAAGCCAGAAATAGATTTAATGATTGAGCCTGACAAATATAAGCTTGCCTTTCTGAGGCCAAATTAATAAGCCATCGTTGATCAATTTCAAATGCTGTCTTAAAAACATCTTTCTCATTTTGACTTAAAAAATCCAAATGTTGGACAGATCCTTCTGCATGCAGGATAGAGGTCCAAGTCGATTCATTGTTTTGACCTTTTTGTTCTAATAACGCTTCTAGGAATTTATTTTTGACTAAGAAAGAACCTGAAAGTGTTTTATGGGTATAGGCATTTGCTGCATAAGGTTCAATTCCTGGAGATGTACCGCCTGCAATAATGGAAATTGTCGCCGTTGGAGCAATTGCAATTTTATTTGAAAAACGTTCTTCTATTCCGCACACACGCGCGTCATGGCACGAACCTTTTTCTTGGGCAAGAAGCTTTGATGCTTGATCTGCTTGCGCTTTAATGTGTTTGAAGATGCGATTATTCCAAACTTTACCCATTACGCTTTCGATAGGGATATTTTCAGATTGTAAAAATGAGTGAAATCCCATCACACCCAAACCAACGGATCTTTCCCGTATGGCTGAATATCTAGCCCGATTCATGTCTTCTGATGCCGAAATTATATAATCCTCTAAAACGTTATCAAGAAATCTCATACAATCTTCGATGAAAAGAGGTTCATTTTCCCATTCAAGATATTTTTCTAAATTAACCGATGACAGACAGCAAACGGCCGTTCTTTCATGGCCCCATGTATCTTTTCCTGTAGGTAAAGTAATTTCTGTGCATAAGTTTGACGATTTTACTTTAAGCCCCAATTTTTTTTGATGTTCCGGAAGGGCATTATTAACGTGGTCAATGAAAAGTAAGTAAGGTTCGCCCATTTCAATGCGCGCTGTCAAAAGTTTCATCCATAAGGATCTGGCTGATAAAGTGTGGACAACAGATTGGTCTTTCGGGCTTCTTAAATGCCATTCAAGATCCTCTTCTACAGCTTTCATAAAAGCATCTGGTACGACAATTCCATGATGAAGATTTAAAGCTTTTCGGTTTGGGTCTCCGCCTGTGGGTCTTCTAATATCAATGAATTCTTCTATTTCAGGATGATCAATAGGCAAATAAATGGCAGCCGAACCCCTTCTAAGGGATCCTTGTGATATGGCTAGGGTCATACTGTCCATGACTTTGATAAAAGGAATAATTCCACATGTTTCACCATTTTGACCAATTTTTTCACCAATCGAACGAAGGTTGCCCCAATAACTGCCAATTCCGCCGCCACACGATGCCAGCCAAACGTTTTCGTTCCAAAGAGAAACAATTCCTTCTAGAGAGTCTTCTGTTTCATTTAAGTAACAAGAAATAGGCAATCCTCTTTTTGAGCCTCCGTTGGATAAAACAGGAGTTGCTGGCATAAACCATAGATTAGAAATGTAATTATAAATTCGCTGACTATGGGCGAGATCGTCCCCATAGGCTAAAGCAACTCGCATAAAGCAATCTTGATAATCTTCACCAGATAAAAGGTATTGATTGGATAAAATTGCCTTACCGAAAGACGTTAGAAAGTCATTCCTTTCCTTTATAGTTGCAAGGTGTTTTTCAATATTAATGGCTTTTCTTGCCGTATTTGTAGTCATTAAAATCCCTCCGATTTTAAAAGAACGAGGCGGGAAGGTTAAGAAGAGTAACAAAAAGCTGTCTTATACCTGTCCGGCAACACCCCGTCCGGAATAAGTTTTGGTCAGTAATGGCAGGTCTCCTGGCTTGCGACTTATCGCCTGAACTTCACCTTCCCATTGTATAGTTACAACAGTGGTATTTGAAATTTAGCTATCGCTTACAGTTACGGGGGTAGCTTCGGCTTATAACCTTAATAGTTTTTACCGAATTCCCTTTTAATCCGAATTGGATAAACATCCAACCCAGAACCATTAACTACATATTGTTCATAAGGTCCATGTTTTGTCAATATGTTGTGTTTTTGTTTTATTTTGGAGGGATTTCTTTCACTTTCTTAAATTTTTTCTATAAACTAACCTCAAGTCTTTTCATATTTTTAAGTGAGCCTTAGGTGCGTCTTATTGCAAATTGCGTTTCATCCGATCAAACAACATTCATAAGTCTTGGGCTGATGAGTGGAACATCAATGGATGGGATTGATGCTGCTATGCTTAAAACCAATGGGGATGACTATATTGAAGAGCTTGGTCATTTCTCAATGAAATATGACGCTGAAACAAAAGTGCTCTTAAAATCTGCTGAATATGCCATTCGAGAATGCAAAGGGGATATGACCAAGGCAGCCGAAAGTTATGTTGACTATCTTGAAAAATACCTGCTAAGCGAGCTTAGAGTTCCGGGTACTGAGATTAAATCCAGAATAGAGGCCTTATCTTCGTATTTATATTCGGATTCTGATTGTATTATAACTTTGAATAAAATTATTGAGCATTCAACGCGATTACATAGTGAGGTTGTTAAAGACTTTTTATATAAGATTGGCAAAAATACTTCAGAAATTGAGGTGCTTGGTTATCACGGTCAAACAATGTATCATCAGCCAGACCAAAAGGTTTCTATTATTATTGGCGATGGACAAGCTTTAGCGAATCAAACTGGAATCAAAGTTGTAAATGATTTTAGAGGTGCTGATGTCGCAGCTGGCGGTAAAGGTGCGCCTTTTGCTCCTCTTTATCATCTAGCGATGGCAAAGAGGGACGGAAAAATTCCTGTAGCAGTTGTAAATTGCGGCGGAATTGCAAACGTTACTTTAGTTTTAGATGATAATCCATTGAATTTGGTGGGGTTTGACACAGGGCCAGGAAATGGTTTGATTGATCGTGTGGTCAAGCAGAGAACATCAGGCGCAGAGTCTATGGATGAGGGCGGAAAATATGGAAGTCGTGGCAAAGTTGACGAAACTGCTTTTAAGGCTTTATGGGAAAAGTCCATTCTTAAAGATGGAAAAAACTATCTTTTGATGTCTCCTCCAAAAGCGCTTGATATTGGTGATTTAAAATTAGTTGATGAATTGGATTCATTGTCACTTGAAGATGCATGCCGAACTTTGGAGGCCTTTACAGCGCATACCGTCGTTAATAGCCTTGATTCATCAAAACTTCCCGTCCATTGGATTTTAGCCGGTGGGGGATGGAATAATCCCGTTATCGTTTCTGAATTAAAAAGTAGGCTCATCTCTTTGGGAATAGAAGAAAAAAATATTCAAAAGGCTAGTGAGGCCGGATGGAATAATGATGCTTTAGAAGCCCAGATTTTTGCATACCTTGCCATACGTTGCTTGAACAACGAGCCTTTTAGTTTTCCGGGAACGACAGGTGTACCTGAACCTATGTCAGGCGGAAAAATCTATAATCCATCTTAGCCGTTATTCCTTCTCTGTCAGCTTAGATGCCATCTTGAAAAAGAAGGGAACAAAAAAAACAGCTAAGAAAGTTGCCGCTAACATACCACCGATAACACCAGTACCGATCGAATGGCGGCTGGCAGATCCTGCACCGCTGCTAATTGCAAGCGGAACGCAGCCAAGAATAAAAGCCAATGACGTCATAATAATGGGGCGCAAACGAAGCCTTGAGGCTTCAATAATTGCTTCATACAAAGGAAAGCCTTCTGCGCGTTTTAAAATAGCAAATTCAACAATCAGGATCGCGTTTTTGGCTGATAAACCAATCAAGGTAATAAGACCAATTTGGAAATAAATATCATTACTCAAGCTGCGCAGCCAAATTGCAAGCAGAGAGCCAAAAAGAGCAAAAGGAACGGTTGCAATAACGGCTAGTGGCAAACTCCATCTTTCGTACTGAGCTGCTAGAATCAAAAATACCATAACAATGCCTAATAAAAACGCTGATGCTCCACTGGCTTGAGCGATTTTTTCTTGATAGGCAGACCCAACCCAGCCAATGTCATAGTCGTTGTTTAATACTTCATCAGCTGCTGCTTGCATTGCTTCAATGGCTTGGCCCGAGCTATATCCAGGTGCAGGTTTGCCCATAATTTTAGCAGACGGAAAACCGTTAAATCGTTCAATAATATCAGCGTTAATGACCCTTTGAATCTTAACTAGGCTATCAAGTGGGATCATCTTGCCGTCCAGTGAGCGGACAAAAACGTAACGAAGGTCTTCGGGTTTTTCTCTAAAGGGTGCTTCTGATTGCAAGCTTACCTTGTAGGAACGTCCAAAAAGTGTAAAATCATTGACATACATATTTCCAAAAGTGCTTTGCATGGTCGAAAATATGACGTCAATCGGTACATTCAAAGCCTTTGCTTTTTCCCGGTCAAGCTCAACAAAATACTGAGGGACATTGGCTGAGATAGTTCCTTGTAACCCTGCTAATTCTGGTCTTTTCTTTGCAGCTTCAACTAATCTATTTGACATTTCAGCTATGGTTTTTATATTTTCTCCGCTTTTATTTTGCATATAAAGCTCAAAACCACCCGTTGTGCTCATGCCGGTAATTGGGGGAGGGTTAAAGGCAAGGACAATAGCGTCTTTAAAATCAGCACCCATTCCCATAAAAGTACCAACCAAATTACGAGCATCTAATTTAGGATCCTTTCGCTGCGCCCAATCAGTGAGGCTTATAAAAGAAACACCTGTATAAGATTTTTGAGTAAAGGAAAATAAATCAAATCCAGCAAAGGACACAACTTGGTTGACTGCAGGGTTTTTCATAAGACGCGCGTTGAATTCATCACAAACAGCTTCTGTTCGGCTCAAAGAGGCTGCTGGCAAAAGAATAGGTACAGTAAAGAGGTACCCTTGATCTTCATCAGGAACAAGAGAAGAAGGAATTTTAAGAAAGAGAACGATCGTAATAGCAATGATACCAAAGATAACACCAGTTGTGATTTTTGTGTGATTCAATATGGCTTTTACGCAAGTTGTATATTGAAGAGTCAAATTCTCAAACCACAAATTAAATTTTGTAAAAAATTTAGAGGACTCTTCGTGGTTGGGTTTTAAAAGGATAGCGCATAAGGCAGGCGTTAAAGTTAGCGCAACAAATCCCGAAATAATCACAGAAACCGCAATGGTGATTGCGAATTGTTTATACATAACGCCTGTTAAGCCGCCCATAAAACCAACAGGAATAAAAACTGCGCATAAGACAAGAACAATGGCAATAACAGGGCCTGTTACTTCTTCCATGGCTTTAATAGTTGCTTCTTTGGGGGGTAATCCTTCGGTTTTTATAATACGTTCGACGTTTTCAAGGACAACGATGGCATCATCGACGACAATTCCAATGGCTAGCACCATACCGAATAGGGTTAAAAGATTGATGGAAAAACCAAAAATATACATAAACGCGAATGTTCCAATTAAGGAAACAGGAACGGCAAGAAGAGGAATTAAGGTTGCACGCCCATTTTGAAGGAAGATGTATACAACAAGAATAACGAGTAAGATTGCTTCCACAAAGGTTTTGATAACTTCGTGGATTGAAATCTCAACGAATTTTGTTGTGTCAAAGGGAAGAGAATAACTGACTCCGGCTGGAAAGCGTTTTCCAAGCTCTTCCATTTTTAAAGCAACACCTGTTGTTGTAGATAAGGCATTCGCGCCAGGTTGCAGGTAAACACCAATTGCAATCGCCGCTTTGCCATTACAGGTTACAGTCAGTCCATAATCTTGAGCACCTAGTTCAATTCTTGCAACATCCTTAAGACGTAATATATCTCCTTTAGGACCGGACCTTAAAATAATATTTTCAAATTCTTCAGGTTCGGCAAAGCGTCCTCTGGTTGTAACTGTATAAGTAAAATCTTGCTTGTTGAACATGGGGGCTTGTCCAAATTGTCCGGCAGCAAACTGTGAATTTTGCTCTTTAATGGCATTTGCTACATCAGCTGGCGTCAAATTAAATTGGGCTAATTTATCGGGTCTCATCCATATGCGCATTGAGTAATCTTTAGCGCCAAAAAGGGATACCTCTCCGACGCCTGGCACGCGCTTTAGGGCATCAATAACGTAAAGTAAGGCATAATTGCTGATGAACACGGGATCATGAGTACCATCAGGAGAAGACATGGTGACAACCTGAAGAATGGAACTTGAGCGCTTATTTACCGTTACACCTTGGGCGCGCACCTCTGCGGGCAAACGAGGAACAGCTGCTTGGACACGATTATTGACGTCAATGGCTGCTTGGTCGGGATCTGTTCCAATTTCAAAGGTTATAAATAAATTTAATTGACCACTATTTGCGCTGCTTGAACGCATATAAAGCATGTCCTTAACGCCATTAATTTGCTGTTCAAGAGGGGCTGCTACAGTGCTTGCAATAACTTCGGCACTAGCACCTGGATAGTTAGCGGTTACCATAATTTCAGGAGGTACGATTTGTGGATATTGTTCCACAGCAAGATTCCGCAAAGACGCAAGTCCCGCAACAACAATGACGATGGAAAGAACCGATGCAAAGATAGGCCGATTAATGAAAAATCGTGAAATCACTTTTTTACATCCTTGGCATCAGTTTTTTCTTCTTTTGGCTTTTCAATTGTAACAGGAGCACCAGGACGAACTTTGATCATTCCATCAGTAATGACTTTATCACCTGTTTTTAATCCCTTTTCAATAATTTGGCCTTCTGAGGTTGATAGCCCGAGTGAAACAGATTGTATGGCAGTCTTACCTTCTGTATTCACTAGATAAACGAAAGGCCCCATGGGGCCTTGCATGATAGAACGCTTAGGGACAAGAAAAGCATTGGGCTCTATAAGGCCACTAATGGTAACTCTTACAAATTGTCCAGGTAAAAGGTTGCCGTCAGGATTGGGAATGACTGCCCTTGCTTGGACAGTTCCTGTTTGTGGATCGATGATGCTGTCCGTAAAATTGACATCGCCTTTTATTGGGTATGTTGTTCCATCACCAAAGCGCAAAGTTGCAACTAGCTTTTCGTTTGAAGGAGCCTTTTCTTGTCTGCTTGTTACTAGATGACGATGCTTTAATATTTCTGATTCTGAGTAAGAGAATTTTACATAGATAGGATCGATTTGAACGATGCGAGTCAGCAAGGTGGGATTGAATGTAGCATCGATCAAACTTCCCTCTGATACAGCCTCTTGGCTTGTAATGCCTGAAATAGGAGCTTTGACCGTCGTGTAATCAAGGTCAATTTTAGCTCTTTTAAAATCAGCTTCGGCTGCTTGTACCTTGGCTTTTGCTCGCTCAAAGTCTGACAATGCCTGATCTTTTTCACGTGTGCTGGCCATCTTTTTTGTATGAAGATCTGAAACCCGTTGCCATCCTTGCTCAGCCTGTTTTAATCCGGCTTGTTCTTCCTTTAGTTTTGCCTCTACCTGATCAGCTTTTGCTTGAAAGGGAGCCGGATCAATTTTAAAGAGAATATCACCTTGTTTGACGGCCTGTCCTTCTGCATAAGCTCTTTCCAAAAGGATACCGCCAACTCTAGCGCGAACCTCAATTTCTCGAGATCCTGAAATCCGGCCTGCATATTCATATTCTAAGGGAACGTCTTTGGGATTCATTTCCTGAACAATAACCCCAGGGGGTGGGGGCATCATGGGGCCTTGCGTTTTTTGAGCGAAATACCATCCACCAAGACTTAATACGGCTAAACCAATTAAAATCCGATAAACTTTTTTTAGCTTTTTAAATCGTCTGGTGATGGCTAATCCATTAAACATTACGATCATAAGTTTGAGGAAAGCTAAAACGTTGACCTTTACTGTTGTGAAATTCATTAGGAAAATCTCTTTTGAAATTTATAGTGCGTTTAGCTTGATTCAAGACTTAAAAAAACGACTTCCGAACATCATCATAAAATTAATTCTAAAATTCAACCCCAAGTTTATTTAATTCATCTTTACAAAATTCGGCTGTGACAAATTGGATACCATGCATACCGACTTTTTTGGCGCCTTCAATATTAATAAGTAGATCGTCTATAAAAACACACTCTTCTGCTTTTAAATGATATGTCTTTAAAAGATAACGATATATTTCCTCATCAGGTTTCAAAGCCCCAATATCAGCGGAAATAACCATCCCTAAAAATTTATCAAAGAGTGGATAGCGTTGTCTTTCAAAATGAATAATTTCGCGGACATTATCAGTGATGGAATAAATCGCAAACCCTTTATTGTGTAGTTTATCTAATAATTCAAAGCTTCCTTCGATCGGGGATAAAGACAATTTTACTTCTTTCATCAATTCTTCTAGTTTGGAAATCGAAATGCCCAATTCTTGGTGATAGAGAAAAATAGCCTCTTTTTCAGTCATTTTCCCCCTATTAAGATCCATCCATGTGGAAGATTTAAAAATTTTTTGATTTAATTCATATGTGTTTGGGTGATTTGGAAATACCTTGCTCACAGTATCGTAAGGTGCCCATTTCAAAAGCACATTACCAATATCAAAAACTATATTCTTTATCATGCGCACTTCCTGGAAAGCATATAAATACTGCATAAATTTTATTTATACTAAGGTGCTATAGAGACATCTACAACATATGATTCTAAGACAATTGAGACTTTTTACTGCTTTTAAGTTTTAGATTCCTTGTTCTTTTGTCCCTGTCCGTGTTAAATTGCGAAGTAACTTCTAACCAAATGGAGGGGCTTTTTATGCTAGATTTAAAACAAGGAATAAAATATCCGGTTTTGCCGCTGCGCGATATTGTTGTCTTTCCTCATATGATTGTACCTTTATTTGTGGGCCGAGAGAAATCTGTCAGGGCTCTTGAAGAAGTTATGCAAGGAGACCATAAACAGATCCTTCTTGTAACGCAAAAGAATGCTGCTCACGATTCCCCAGAGGCACATGACCTTTATACAGTTGGAACTGTTGGTACGATCTTACAATTGCTTAAGCTGCCTGACGGGACCGTAAAGGTTCTCGTCGAAGGAATAAAGCGCGTCAAGGTTCTGAAATATGATCTGCAAGAAAGTTATTTTGTGGCGCATGTTGAGGATATCATTGAACTTGAAAACGATAATGAGGAAATGGAGGCCCTTTGCCGAACAGTCATTTCTCAATTTGAACAGTACATAAAGTTAAACCGCAAGATTCCTCCGGATGTTTTGGTAACTATTAATCAAATTGATGATCCGGCGAAACTTGCCGATACAATTGCCTCATATTTCACTCTTAGAATCTCTGATAAGCAGGTTTTGCTTGAAACTGCAAACATAAATGAGCGGTTAGAAAAGGTTCTAGAGTTCATCGAGAATGAAAACAATGTCCTTCATGTTGAAAGAAAAATACGCACTCGTGTTAAAAAACAAATGGAAAAAACACAGAGAGAGTATTACTTAAATGAGCAACTCAAGGCTATCAATAAGGAATTGGGTGAGGGAGAAGATGGTAAAGATGAGGTTTCAGAATTAGAAGATAAAATTAAAAAAACTAAACTTTCTAAAGAAGCCAAAATAAAAGCTGCATCAGAGGTTAAAAAACTAAGGACGATGAATCAATCGTCCGCAGAAGCAACCGTTGTAAGGAATTACCTTGATTGGTTGTTATCAATTCCTTGGCAACACCGCAGTAAAGTTAAAAGAGACTTAAAAGAAGCTGAAGCTATCTTAAACAGAGATCACTATGGTTTGGAGAAGGTTAAAGAGAGAATCCTTGAGTATTTAGCGGTTCAAGCACGTGTTGGCAAGGTAAAAGGTCAGATTCTTTGTCTTGTTGGTCCCCCCGGTGTTGGTAAAACATCATTGGGTAAATCAATTGCTCAGGCAACAGGGCGAAATTTCGTGCGTATCTCTTTAGGCGGTGTGCGGGATGAGTCAGAGATTAGAGGCCACAGAAGAACCTATATTGGATCAATGCCTGGTAAAATTGTCCAAGGTATGAAAAAAGGAAAAAGTTCTAATCCTTTATTCCTCCTTGATGAAATTGATAAACTTGGAAGCGATTGGCGCGGTGATCCGGCTTCGGCACTTCTTGAGGTATTGGATCCGGAACAAAACGCAACCTTTAATGATCATTATCTTGAGGTTGACTATGATTTATCAGATGTAATGTTTGTGACAACGGCAAATACACTCAAAATGCCACAACCGCTTCTTGATCGTATGGAAGTGATCCGTCTGCCTGGTTATACCGAAGACGAAAAGATGATGATTTCTAAAAATCATTTGATACCAAAACAGATGGAAGCTCACGGTTTAAAAAAATCCGAACTGATTATTCAGGACGAAGCGTTAAAGCTTTTGATACAAACCTATACTCGTGAAGCTGGAGTTAGAAACCTTGAGCGTGAAATTGCGAATCTTTGCAGGAAAGTGATTAAAGAGATTTTGGTAACAGAGCAAAAGACCATAGAGATAACCAAGGAAAACCTTGGACAATTTGCGGGTGTGCCGCGTTATCATTATGGCCAGGCAGAAGAAGACGATGCAGTTGGTGTTTCAACAGGACTAGCCTGGACAGAGGTTGGTGGAGAGTTAATGTCAATAGAAGCCATCATTCTTCCCGGAAAAGGAAAACCTTTGTTCACCGGTAAACTGGGGGATGTCATGCAAGAGTCCATCCAGGCTGCTTTAAGTTATGTACGAGTGCGCTCGCATCATTTTGGATTGAAATCGAGTCTATTTGAGAGAAGGGATATTCACATCCACGTACCTGAAGGTGCCATTCCTAAAGACGGTCCTTCGGCGGGTGTTGCTATGTGTACAGCGATTGTTTCGGCTTTTACAGGGATTCCTGTTCGAAAAGATGTGGCGATGACAGGTGAAATCACTCTGCGTGGCCGTGTTCTTCAGATTGGCGGTTTAAAAGAAAAGCTATTGGCCGCCCATAGAGGCGGTATTAAAACGGTAGTGATTCCGGTTGATAATGAAAAAGATTTGGCTGAAATTCCGGACAATGTAAAAGCGGGTCTTACAATTATTCCCGTTCGAACTGTGGATGATGCTTTAAAGATCACGTTAACATATCAACCAAAACCGATTGCATTTGAAGAACTTGATGCCGAGGAGAATAAACGATTCAATTCGGAAAAAGACGATAAAACCGTAACAGTGATGTAATAGGGTCAGATTTTGTTTTCCATCGATGAACGACTGGAAAAGGGCAAGTTTCTTATAAAAAACTTGTCCTTGTGTCGTGTGTTACTTCAAGACGACAGCAGGTTCCCGTGGCTGGTTTTGGTGCCTTGTTTTTCTGATGTCACAGAAATCTATCAGCTTGAACCTGAGCAGCAGCATATATTGATTGAAGAAATTTCTTTGGTTTCCAAAATCCTTCAAGATTATACGAAAGCAGATAAAATCAATGTAGGTGCCTTTGGCAACGTGGTACCTCAGCTTCATATTCATATTGTGGCACGATATAAAACTGATTCAGCCTGGCCTGATCCTGTGATTGGTCTAAAAGGATCCGCTCCTTATTCTTCTGAAAGAAAAGACCAAATAATCAGTGACCTGAGTCGGTTATTATCTTTTTAATTTGCTCATACCATAGCTTATACAAAAAAATTATAAAAATTTTACATAACCCTCTAAATTCTAAAATTTCCGGATCCGAAATTAAAGCTTAAAAAGTCTAAAATGCGCAACGATCGGGTAGTTGTTTAAAATGTTCTCTATTTTTACTCCGCAACATATATTGTGAATAATCAAAAAGGCTTTCCCATCGGCTGTTTTTTGATTGCTTAGTAATCCGATGTGATGTTGTCCGGAACCTAAATCCCATACGATTATATCACCAGGTTTGTATTCTTTATCACCCTCGGTAACTTCCATGCCTTTAAGTTTAAAAAAGGCAACTAAATTGTGTACGCGTCTGTGATCGATATTTTTGTCGATCGTTTGGAAACCCCATTTCTTGGGGTATGCATCCCTATTCAATTTCATGCTTTCGTGAACATCTTTTTGCAGATCAATGTTAATAGTTCGCATGGCTCGAATAATAACGTCTGTGCAAACTCCTTCATGCATGGGAACGTCTCCCATGGGATATTTGAGTTTCTTGTAACTTGGATTATAGATTGTAGTAAGGCCAACTTGTTTAGTGGCGGCTGAAATCATATCATCAATTTTGTTTTGTAAGGGCTGAGATAGGTTTTTAATTTGTCTAGAGGGACAGGAAGCCGATAATTGCGTTAAGAACAGAGTGTGATTGAATAATAATGAGGCAAAAATTATATATAAAATTTTCATTTGATTTATTATTAATGTCTTAAATCTTGATACATAAATATACTCGAATATATAAAATGTCTACAAGATTCTATAGTGTGAAAGTTTTTTCTAAACTTTGCGTTCTTTCTTTAATGAAGAGGTCTCGGTCAGGTTGAACCAAATGCCGATGGACAAAAGGACGGTAGTAGCGATGACGGTATAAACCGGCACAAAACTATCGTTAAAGAAATAGCTGGACAGGAACATAAAAATACCGGCAACGCTGCCGATGGTAAATTCAATGGTGGCAGAACTGGTGCCAAGGTAATCATTGCACGACGTAAGTGCCAGGCTGTTACAACTGGTGATAATGGGGCCGGACACCAAACAACTAATAATCATTGTTCCAACGATGCTGACAGGGTTAAAGGGTAAAATACCGGCCAATATAGCACAGACCAAAGCTCCATACCCCACATAAATAAGCATACTGGTATTGAGGATGCTGGGAACGCTTGTGTATTTTACAAACCACCTGTAAAAAACCAGGCCCAGAAAATAGACGAAAACGAGCAATCCTTGGTTGAGCGAGAAAAGCGTTGGGCTAAAGTTAAAACCGTTAATAAAAATAAAAGAGGCATGAGTGATAAAAACCATATAAGACGCATTAACCATGGCAAACAACAAGACATATTGCATAAACAAACGATTGGTTAAAATCGATGACAAGGCCTGATAGGACTGTCTCCATTCAAATGGTTTTGGAGTTTGAAGAGTTTCCGGCATACATTTTAACAAAATTCCTAAAAGAAAAGTTTGCAAGATGCCAAGAAACAGAAAATTATAGCGCCAGCTTAAATAGTTTGCAACATAGGCACCAATAATAGGGGCGACTGCTAAGGCAAAAGGCATGCTCATTTCCAAAAGTGCTAACTTTTTAGCACGGGCTGTTCCTTGATAAAGGTCACAAATAACCGCCATGGCAACTGTTAAAATGGCTCCAACCCCTAAATATTGAATCACTCTCATGAATAAAAGCCATTCAATCGTCGGGGCAACCCAACATCCAAATTGTCCAACAATCATAAAGTAGCAAGCGGGAAGGAAAAGGCGTCTGCGGCCATAACAATCCGACAATGGACCCCAGAACAAAGGGGCCATCGTGGTTAAAACGGTGCTTATAATAAATAATAACTGCACCATAAATTCGGTTGTATTCAAATCAACCATAATAGTTGGAGCAAGCGGCAGGTGAATATCCATGGACATACTGCCTAGAATATTAGAAATAATCAATAAAGAGATGATAAATCTAGGATTCTGAAGTGTTAAGTCTGCTGTCATGGGAACACAAGATTAAAGGTTATGGATCGCTTCCGCGTTTTTTATGGTACCAAATACGACGCACTTTTCCAAGCCCACAACCTCTAACGCTTTTTCTCCTCAAGAATTTCGTTAATTTGTGAATCGTTAAAAAGATAGGTCTCATTACAAAATTCACATGTCACGCTGATTTGATTATCTAGGATCATGTCTTTTATATCTTCTTCACTAAAACTGACCAAGATCTGTTCGATTCTGGGTCTTGAGCAATAGCATTTCGCGACAATATTTTTTGAGGGCAAAACATGAACTTCTCGTTCATGAAAAAGCCTATAAAGAAGATTATCCGCTGATAAATTTTGATCTAGAAGTTCTTTTTTTGTAATTGTTCCAAGCAAACTTAGGTTTGTAATCCAATCATCTTCATCTTGCTCATTTTCAGTTTCTGTTTGCTCGGAAGAAGAGGGAAGCTTTTGTAAAATTAAAGCAGCTGCTGAATACCCATCAAGAGAATAATCTGACTTTGTTACAACAACCAAACCTGTTGCTAATTGATCCGATTGGCGGAAAAAATGGTGCATACAATCAGATAGCGTCGAACCCGATAATTCCACAATAGCCTGATATTTTTCAACTTGCGAATCAAGATCAGCTGTAAAAACCAAAAAGGCGTTTTCAAAAAGTTGAGTAAGGCCAGGAGCGTTATTTGTTTCCATTAAAAGCTTTTCAAGAGCCTCATTATCCCACTTTGCGCAGGCTCTAATCTCGCCCTCGCTGGTAATATCCACAACCATCATCTTGAGAATTTTACCATTGGTGATTTGAAGTGTAAAAAGTCCATTGTTCTTGGTGTTAATTGAAAGAACAATACCTATAGCAATTAATTCTGATAAATAATGGTTAACAATCGATGGGTACGAGTGGCTTTTGATAATGTGATCAAGCTGATCACTCAGTCTAACAAGTTTACCTCGAACTTGTGCTTTACCAAGATAAAAAGGGGTAAGGGTATCAGAGGTCATCGTTAACGAAGAGCCCATAGTGCCCAAGCAACAAGGGGGGCTATCCACAAGCTCACTTTAAACAACTTTACTCCCAAGGTTTTTTTGGGAAACGTATTATCATTCGCAGCTCGGTTAATCACTTGATTTGCTGTGTAAGATTGGTAACTCATATCAACGATTCCCATTTTCTCTTTTTTCGAGTGGTACAAAATCACGTTCCTTTTTTCCATTATATAATTGACGAGGTCTACCGATTTTTTGAGTTGGGTCTGCAATCATTTCATGCCATTGAGCAACCCACCCAACTGTTCTAGCAAGTGCAAACAAAACTGTAAACATAGATGTTGGTATTCCCATAGCTCTAAAAATAATGCCTGAGTAGAAATCGACGTTAGGGTACAGTTTTTTTATAATAAAATATTCGTCTTGAAGCGCAATTTTTTCAAGTTCAATAGCTAATTTAAGCAGAGGATCTTCTTTATTTCCTAACTCCTTTAAAACCTCATGACAGGTTTCTCGCATAACTTTTGCGCGGGGGTCATAATTTTTATACACGCGGTGACCAAATCCCATCAAACGGAAAGGGTCATTTTTATCTTTAGCACGCTTGATAAATTCAGGAATTCGACTGACGTCACCAATTTGGTATAGCATGTTAAGAACAGCCTCATTAGCACCTCCATGAGCGGGGCCCCATAATGCAGCAATCCCAGATGCAATACAGGCAAACGGATTGGCTCCGCTGGATCCAGCAAGGCGAACTGTCGATGTTGATGCATTTTGTTCGTGATCAGCATGAAGGATCAAAATTCGGTCCATTGCTTTTATAAGAACGGGATTATGAACGTATTCTTCGCAAGGAACCGCAAACATCATGCGTAATAAGTTAGCTGAATAACTTAAGGTGTTTTTAGGATAAATAAAGGGTTGACCTACAGAGTATTTATAGGCCATGGCTGCAAGTGTGGGCATTTTTGCGATCAGTCTGATGGATGCGATTTTGCGCTGTTCTTCATCATGAATATCTAAACTGTCATGGTAAAAAGCAGAAAGAGCACCAACAACGCCAACCATAATCGCCATGGGATGCGCATCTCGCCTAAACCCGCGGTAAAAATTACTGATTTGTTCATGAACCAAGGTGTGTTTTGTAATTGAATCTACAAACTTGGTTTTTTCATTTAAATTAGGTAATTCACCATATAAAAGAAGATAGGCAATTTCCAAGAAATCACAACCTTTAGCCAGTTCTTGAATAGGATATCCTCTGTATAAAAGGACACCTTCATCTCCATCAATAAAAGTAATGCTCGAAGCGCAACTAGCGGTTGATGTGAAGCCTGGATCAAAAGTAAAGATCCCAAGCTCATTATAGACTTGGGTAATATCAAGAACTTTGGGTCCCTCTGACCCGGATAAAACAGGCAGATCAATAGTCTTACCTGCATAAGTTAGCTTAGCAACCGATGTATTCTGATCATTTTTAATAGATTGAGTCATACTGAATTTTTCATCATTTGGGTTACTTTTGATATAGTACGCTTAGTTTGTCTCTTCAATCAAGTTTATGGCCAAACTCTTCTTAAATCAGTTTGGTATATAGGGGTTAAAGAGTTCTTAATTTTTTCAAGAAGAATAAATTTTATTAAGGTAATCGTCTTTTAATAAATTCCATGGTATAAAAAGGTAGATGCTGCAGAGTGCGTTAAGGATTAGAATCCCTTGGCTCATTTTACATCCTCGGGAGCTGTCCCTGCTGAAGCCGTGGTTTTGGCATATGGCGCCCACTTGGTCATTCGGCCACGAGAGGATCAAAATCTAACGGCTCAGGCGGCATCGTTTTTTATTGGGATCTGGCGTAAAATTCTATGACATTAAATATCCTTTCATCAACTCCATGTTTTCTTTACAAGCGACCGGTCTGGTAACGTGCAATTTGGTTATTTAACTATTTTTAAAGATCTCTTATTTTTATGGAGAGTATGAATGTCTATTATTTCTTATGAAGATTTTGAAAAGGTCCACCTTTGTTCTGGAACTGTTGTAAAAGCCGAACATTTTCCAAAAGCAAAGAAACCAGCTTATAAAGTGTGGGTTGATTTTGGTCCAGATATTGGTATTAAACAAACCTCAGCGCAGGTCACTGTGCATTATAGCCCCGAAACCCTTATTGGACGACAAGTCGTAGGATGTGTGAATTTAGGCACGCGCAACATTGCAGGATTTATATCTGAATTTTTGCTTGTTGGTTTCGCAGATGCTAAAGATGCTATCTGTCTGTTGACTGTAGACCCAAAGGTTCCGAACGGTCAAAAATTATTCTAAGCTTTGCAAGAAATGGGGAGAGAAGGCGAGTTTAACTTACTCTTTCTCTCTCGCTGGCTTTCTGATTTTAATTGTCCGCAGGCTGCCAAAATATCTTGCCCGCGAGGAGTCCTAACCGGCGACATGTATCCTGCTTTGTAAACAATATCAGCAAAGATTGCTATTTGTTTTGGCGAGGAGCACTCAAAAGATGAACCTGGCCATGGATTAAAGGGAATCAAATTGATCTTTGCAGGGATTCCTTTTATCAAACGGACAAGTTCTTTCGCGTCAGCAGCGCTATCATTCACATCTTTTAGCATGACATATTCAAAGGTAATGCGGTGGGTATTGCTAATCTCAGGATATTCACGGCAAACTTTTAAAAGCTCTTCGATCGGGTATTTTTTATTCAACGGTACAAGCACATTGCGCAAATCATTGCGGACCGCATGAAGGGATATCGCTAAATTGACGCCAAGTTCTTGGCCACATTTTTTGATAAAAGGGACAACGCCAGATGTGGAAAGAGTGATGCGTTTACGTGATAGCAAAATGCCATCTTGGTCCATCAAGATTTTTAGAGCGGTACTTACGTTCTCATAATTATAAAGGGGTTCACCCATTCCCATCATCACGATATTTGATATATGACGTTTTTCAGTTGGAGTAGGCCATTCCCCGAAAACATCGCGTGCTACCATCAGCTGGCCAACAATCTCAGCAGCCGTTAGATTGCGAACCAGAGTTTGAGTCCCAGTGTGACAAAATTTACAAGTCAGAGTGCAACCCACTTGGGACGATACACACAAAGTGCCGCGATCGGACTCCGGAATGTGAACGGTTTCAGCTTCTTGACCATCGAAAAAACGAAGCAGCCATTTCTGCGTGCCATCCGTTGAAATTTGAGCATCAGTGACTTTAGGTCGCTCAATAACAAATTGATCATTTAATTGTTGACGCAAAGTAAGGGAAAGGTTTGCCATTCTTTCAAAATCACGCACACCGTGATGATATAACCAATTCCATACCTGTTGAACGCGAAATTTGGGAATATCAAGTTCTTCGAAATGTTTTAAAAGAACACTTCTGCTAAGGCCAATAATATTCTCTTTGTTCATAATATGGGTAGCCAGTACTGGATTTTAAGGTTCAAAATTCTATATGGGGTAATGTTATCAAAAATACAAGAAAAAAAGCCCCATAAAGGGGCCTTTCGTAATATCAAAGAAGCTTATTTCTATCTCTCTTCTATTTCTTCGTCGCTTAATACATCAGGAATGTCATCTAAATCTTCACCGAGATCATCTGTGTCTTCAATAAGTTCTGCGTCATCTGCGATAGCAGCATCTAGATCTTCAACAAGCTCAATATCCTCAACGAGCATTGCCTCATCCAGATTTGTATTCGTTGCTTTAGAAGTTTCAGCCGCCGCACGCCCACGACGTGCCTTTGTTTGGGTCTGTATTTCAAAAGGACTTCCACATTTAGGACATGTAATAGGAGAGCGATGTAAATCGTAAAAACGTGAAGCACAACTTTGACAAGTTCGCTTGGTTCCCCATTCTAACTTAACCACTGTTAAAAAGCCTTTCTTTTATAAAACCATAAAAACTAACAAACACTATTATGTAACTTATATAGATGAAATTGGCAATCTTTTCAATTCAAGGCGAGCTAAAAAATATCTATCATGTGTATTTTTTATAGTTATATGAGGTAAGGAGAACGTGCTCGTCTTTTGGCAATAGGGGCGCGAGCGTATTAATCAAAGATTAGCTATGGTATTAGTTTTAAAGCCCTTTCAAATAATCATCCAGTGTAACAGGGGTTTTATTTCCGCTTCGCGTCTGATGTTTGACTGGGGTTTGTTTGAAAAAGGCCCCTGCTATTCGGGTTGGCATTCTACTGCCTGTAGAGATTTTTGCCATAGGACGGTTGCTATCATTGCCTGTCCATACGCCAACAACAAGGGCTTCATTGTTTTCCGATGGGGTTTCTTTATATCCAAAGAACCAGGCATCTATATCACCATTACTACCTGTTTTTCCAGCAACAGTAGGGTCAACGTTAGCCGCTCGTCCGCTTCCAAACTCAACAACGCCTCTTAGCATTTCACGCATACCTTGCAAAGCTACGCTTCCTATAATTGATTTTCCTGGGGTATCTTCATGTTTATATAAGGTATGGCCACTTTTATCTTTGATTTCCAAAATTCCATAGGGCCAAACAGCTCTTCCTTGGTTTGCAAACGTTGCATAAGCTGTTGTTAATTCAAGAAGTGTGGCTTCGCCTGTTCCAAGTGATATGGTTAAGTCGTTATTAAGATTGCTGGTAACGCCCAAGCGTTTTGCAACTTCAGCAACTTTTCTTGGGCCAATTTGTTCGGTAAGCCTAATAGAAACACTATTAATAGAACGAGCAAGCGCTTCTTTTAATGTTACCATCCCAACGCTTTTCCATTTAAAATTGCTTGGGTGCCAATTGCCCCTTGAAAAAGGACTGTCGTCTATCATTGTTTCCGGAGTCATTCCTGATTCAAGGGCGCCTAAATAGATGAATGTTTTAAAGGCAGAGCCTGGTTGACGAACAGCTTGAGTTACACGATTAAATTGACTCGATCCATAATTTTTGCCGCCAACCATGGCGCGAATAGCCCCACTTGGAGTCATAGCAACGAAAGAAACTTGAGAGGTTTTTAATTCTTTGCCCATTGTTTCCAGATGTTCTAAGCAAATTTTTTCGGCGTAGAGATGCGTATTGATATCAAGGGTTGTAATAACGACAATATCCTTATCAATAGGTCCTATAATGCTTGGTATGGTTTCATAAACCCAATCTGCAAAATATTTGGCTCCTTGATTTTGATTAAGAGCTGTTGCTGAAAGTTCTTTAACACCTTGTTCAAGATACGATTGGAAGTCTTTCAAAAATCCAGCTTCAACCATAGTTTCTAGGACTAATTTTCCTCTTGCCGCTGCGCGTTTTGGATGTTGGGCTGGTGAATATTTAGAAGGTGCTTTCAAAAGACCAGCCACAACAGCAGCTTCAAATACAGTTAAGGTTTTAGCAGACTTATTAAAATATTTTCTTGCGGCAGCGTCAATTCCATAGGTGCCAGAGCCAAAATAGACCCTGTTTAAGTACATTGTTAAAATTTGTTCTTTTGTAAATTTCCATTCCAGCCAAACCGCTAAAAGGACTTCTTGGATTTTTCTTTTATAAGATCTGTCGTTAACTGAAAAAGATCCTTGGGTAAAAAGAATGTTTTTAGCAAGCTGCTGAGTGAGTGTGGAGCCTCCTTGAACGACACGATGAGCGCGATAGTTTGTATAAGCAGCTCTTGCAAGTCCAATGATATCAACGCCAAAATGGCTATAAAATCGGCGATCTTCAACAGCCATTAAAGCCTGCGGAACATAAGGTGGCAGGTCTTGGACTTTGACCATATCTTCGTATAGATCCCCATAGGTTCCTATAATAACGCCGTCTTCTGTTTGAATAGTAACGCTTGGTTTCCTGATGTTGGCTTGTAGATTTTTAAGATCCGGAAGGTCATGGCTGAACCATAAAACGACAAGTCCAACCGCAATAATCCCCCATATACCCATCATTAGGAATAATCTAAATACACGCCCTAAGAAACTAGGGCCTTTCTTTGTTTTTTTTGTTTTAGGTTCCTTTTTTTTAGGAACCTTTTTTGGTTTTGCTCTTTTTTCTGCGTAAAGTTTCATTTAACGATACTTCTTTAGGCTTTCTTAAGTATCTAGATTTACAACCTTCAAGGCATTCGTTTGAATGAATTCACGTCTTGGTTCAACCACATCGCCCATAAGAGTTGAGAAAATTTCTTCAGCTTCTTCTATATGGTTGAGTTTAACTTGCAAAAGAGTTCTAACTTCTGGATCTAAAGTTGTTTGCCACAATTGATCAGGGTTCATTTCACCAAGACCTTTATAACGATTAATAGCGGTTCCTCTGCGACCATTTTCCAAGAAGAGTTCTGCAAGCTTTGTTGGTCCCAAAATCGTTTGAGGTGTGTCGTTTTTTCCAGATCCTTCAAATTTGCATGGCTTGTCAAATACTTCTAAAAGTTGAGTTTTTAAATGATTAAGGGATTTTATTTCCGGCATCATAAGGAAAGCTTCGTCAGTAATCCAATTTTCGCTAACTCCTGAAATGCTTTTTTCAATTACGAGTCCAACTCCAGATAACTGAACTTTCCATTTTGCTTTTGTCTTTTCAAAGCTTTGTAGGCGATTTTGAATTGTCTCAGCAGATGTCCCAGTTGGGTTTTCAAAATATCCAGAAAACAAAAGCTGTTCGATAACGTAAGAGTTATTTAAACGACGACTTAATGCCGCAACAGCATGATAGGCCCTCATCACAATATCACCTAATCTTCTCAGGTCAGCTCCGGTGATCATGATTCCTGAATCAGTTGTTAACTTGCCATCAGCAGTGGATGCTTCTAACAAATAGACTTCAAGCGCTTTATCATCTTTTAGATAAACTTCAGATTGTCCTTTTTTGACACGATACAAAGGAGGCTGTGCTATGTATAAATATCCCTTTTCAATGAGAGCACGCATTTGACGATAAAAGAAAGTAAGCAATAAGGTTCTAATGTGACTTCCATCAACATCCGCGTCGGTCATGATGATAATTTTATGATAACGGGCTTTATCTGCAGAAAATTCTTCTGGTCCAATACCAGTACCAAGGGCTGTAATTAGTGTCCCAATTTCAGCAGAAGCCAGCATTTTATCAAAACGCGCACGCTCTACGTTCAAGATCTTTCCTTTAATCGGAAGAATAGCCTGGAAACGGCGATTACGGGCCTGTTTCGCTGAACCTCCTGCGGAATCTCCCTCAACGATAAAGATTTCGCTTAAAGAAGGGTCACGTTCTTGGCAATCCGCTAATTTTCCGGGAAGCGAAGCAAGGTCCAGAGCACCTTTCCGGCGCGTTAATTCACGGGCGCGTCTTGCTGCATCACGGGCAGCAGCAGCTTCTAAAACCTTTGCAACAATAATTTTAGCTTGAGAAGGGTTTTCTTCAAGCCATTGATTTAAAGCCTCAGCGACCGCATTCTCGACAACGGGCCTAACTTCGGATGAAACCAATTTATCTTTTGTTTGTGAGGAGAATTTAGGATCCGGAACTTTGATGGAAAGAACGCAGCTTAGGCCCTCTCTGGCATCTTCACCGGTAAGAGACAGCTTTAAATCCTTTTTGGGAGAGTCTTTTTTGCCTAAATCTTTTTTTCCTTGAGATGATTCGGCTACATAAGCACCAATAGTTCGAGTCAACGCACCTCTGAAACCAGCCAAATGGGTTCCGCCATCCCTTTGGGGGATATTGTTGGTAAAACACAACATTGTTTCGTGATAGCTGTCTGTCCATTCCATTGCAACTTCAACGGTGATGGAATCAGAAACGGTACGAGTTACAATTGGGTCAGAGTGAAGGGCAGTCTTTCCGCGATCAAGATATTTTACGAATTCCTTAAGGCCGCCTTCGTAATGAAGAGAAACCTCATAAATGGAATCCGGTCTTTCATCTTTTAAAAGAATATGAACGCCAGAATTCAAAAAGGCGAGTTCACGAAGGCGATGCTCAATGGTTGCCCTATCAAATTCAATATTGGTAAATGTCTCAGCGGATGGCATAAAGCGAACTTTTGTCCCTTTTTTGCCATTGGCATCACCAATCTCAGTTAAGGGACCGTCTGGAACGCCATGTGTAAAACGCATTGCATAGTGTTTTCCATTTCGCCAAATTTCTAAATCCAGTGTTTCTGATAAGGCATTTACAACCGAAACACCCACACCATGAAGACCACCGGAAACCTTATAAGAGTTTTGATCGAATTTACCGCCGGCATGAAGCTGAGTCATAATCACTTCGGCTGCTGAAACACCCATTTCTTGGTGAATATCAACAGGGATACCACGACCATTATCCGTTACAGAAACGGAACCGTCAGCTTCGATGGTGACTGTAACCAGGTCACAGTGTCCCGCTAAGGCCTCGTCGATTGCGTTATCGACAACCTCGTAAACCATATGATGAAGACCCGTTCCGTCATCCGTATCACCGATATACATACCGGGACGTTTGCGAACCGCATCAAGACCTTTTAAAACTTTAATGGAATCAGCATTGTAATTCTGAGAAGCAGAAGTCGTCATAAAACTCAACCAGGTGTTAAAATTGCATTATCAACCGAAAAGAATTGTCCTTGTCCAATAAGAGTCTCAAACAGCAACGGATCAGTTCCTGTTAACCAGGTGTTAACGGACCCCTTACATTCTTTTTGATGATTATTTTGTAAAGCACATATCTGATCGAACAATACCACACGGTGATGAAAATCTAAATGGGCAATTACATCATCCAGCAAAAGAACGATAAGCCTATCGTCATTTCTAATTTTTTGTTGAATAAAAGAAAATATAGAGGCAGTTAAAAGGATCTTTTGTTCTCCGGTTGAGCACCTAGAAGCAATCATTCCTTTCGTATTGTGCACAACATTCCAATCACTTCGGTGAGGTCCTATGCGTGTTGTGCCGCTTTCCTTATCTAATATTCTATTTTTCTGGAACTCTTCCATCAATCTAGCTTCAATATCAACCGCATAACCATTTGAAACCCATTCATCTATTTCGCCTATCATCTGGCTTTTAAAGCGTGGAAAGAGGTCGTGTTGGTATTCTTGACCTTCATTTAAACGTTGCATCAGGTTTTTACGGGCAATAGCAATCGCTACACCTAAAGAGGATAATTGTTCTTCTAAAGATCTTAGCCATAAAGGATCTCCGCCTTGCCTTAGGATCTGGAGGCGTTCTCTTAAGGCATATTCATAACGATTCAATCTTTCGCTATGAAGAGGGTCTTCTGCATACACCAAACGATCGATGAATTTACGGCGTATTGACGGAGATTCTAAAAAAATTCTGTCGGTTTCAGGGGTTAACCAAATAATATTAAGCCATTCTGAAAAGGAATTTTGCCCCTTAACTGATTCGTGTTGGATTTTATGAACTCGTTTTTCTCCGCTTTGATGTGCTAAAGAAAGTTCTAGCCCCGTCGATAGTTGAACCTCATTATTTAGGATAAGAGACGTCGCCCATAATAAAGGAGAACTTTTAAGGGAAGCATTTGAAATCTCTGACAACTTTGCGTTGCGCAGGCCTCTACCTGGAGAAAACAAAGAAATAGCCTCCAAGATATTGGTTTTTCCAGCACCATTGGGTCCTGTTAGGACAACAGGTGCTGGAATAAGGGATAAACTTAGCTCTTCGTAATTTCTAAAATGAAAAAGAGAAAGCGAATGGATACCGTCTTGCATGCTCCTCTCATTTACCAAGAAATCTTAAACCCTCATCGGCATCAGAATAAAGGTGGTGTTAATATTATTAATTGGCCTTAAAAGGACGGAGGATTCGCCGTCTGCCAATAAGAATTCTATTTCATCTGTACCAATTTGTTGGGCAATGTCGATTAAATAGCGTACATTAAAACAAATTTCAAACGCATCGTTATAAGCGAAATCCACATCTAATTCTTCCACAGCGCTACCAGAGTCAGTGCTTACTGCGGAAAGGACAGCTGAATTTTCAGAGATTTTAAGTTTGATAGCTCTAACTTTGTCATTCACAACGGTTCCAACCCGGTCAACAGCCTCAGCAAACGCTTTGGTGCTTACAATTAACACTTTGTCGTTCTCGATGGCCATCGCAGCTTGATAGTCAGGAAATGTGCCATCAACAAGACGAGAACTTAAAACGGCATTGGTGTTTGTCCCTTCTAAGGCAAACTCGACGCGTGAACCTGAAATTCCGATTTGAACAGGTTGCTCGGCTTCATCAAGAAGCTTTCGAATTTCAGTGATTGTTTTTCTGCCAATAATAATCTCAGGCATGCCAAGAGATCCTTCGGGCGCTTCGCATTCAACGCAAGCGAGTCTATGCATATCGGTTGCAACGGCTCGTAAAATATTCTTTCCGTCCACAGTAAGGGTGTGAAAATGAATACCATTTAAATGATAACGGGTTTCCTCCGTTGACATAGCAAAGCGCGTTGTATCAATCAAATGCTTTAAAATTGGTGCAGGCAAGGTGAAATGATGAGTCAGATCGCTATGCGTTAGTTGAGGGAAATCATCAGCAGGCAGCGACGGCAATTCAAATCTTGATCTTCCTGAGCTGACTGTTAACTGTGAGGTCTCTGGATTATAATGCAATGTAATTCCTGTTGAATCACTCAGTTTGCGCACGACCTCATAAAGAAGATGGGCCGGCACACTGATTGTTCCGGGTTGTTCAACGTTTGCTGAAACGGTTTCAATTAAAGCTATGTCCATATCTGTTGAGGTCAGCAATAATTTATTTGGAATAGCAGTTAAGAGTACATGGCTTAGGATTGGTACTGTTGTTCTTTTTTCAACAACGCTTTGTCCATGCGAAAGGGCTTTTAGAAAAGGGGATTTTTCTATAATAAGTTTCATAATTGAGAAGCCTATAGGTGTAATTTTAAGAATTTTGAATTTTTCAGACCCCTTATGAATAGCACAAAGAAACCCGAAAGGCGAAGAGGGAAAGTTGGAGGTTTAGTTATGTTTAAATATTTATCTTTTCTTAAGACTAAAATCTTTGATAATAAACTTACCTTTGTTGCACCTGATAATGAAAGAGTACCTTGTAGTTTTTTTGTTCTTTGGGATATTAAACTTAAATTGGAAAGTTTCATCCTTTTCTAAGCTGAGAACTTCACTTTTTAGAGTAGATTTATCATTTTCTTTTAATAGTTCAATTTGTGCTTTAATGCCATTTTTTTCAGGAGATGTTATGTGTATCGCGAATAAATATTCACCGGGAGGAATTGGTAAATTAGGGCCAAAATAATCATATTTTTTGCTGTCTTCTGAAAAAAGATGATTACTGTTTTGAGAGCTAAAATGGTACGAGTTCATCATACGAAAAGAAAAGGCTTCTAAAAATTCTTTCCAGTTTTTTTCATGAGAAATATTTTGCTTTATTAACCAAGGAATTACAGAATTAGCTTTATTTTGATTTGTTGCTAAATATACGTTTGTATTTCCGTAAGCATAAATATTATCCAACTTATAAATGATAATTGCGTATAATGCTTCTATAAAATTAGGGCCATGATTTGCGAAAAACAAAAGGGTGTTAACGGGACTATTATCTATTTTACTTAATAAGTTATTACTATTGAACTGATTTGGATTAATAACGGCAATTGCATCATCAATTACCCACTTATCGGTTGGATTATTTATCAATTGAGGAAGTGTCTGAGCGAGAGTTTCCAATTGAGATAGTGTTTGTGGAGTGAATTTAGCTGTAAAAGATCTTAGAGAATAGGGATTAAATATCACGCTTTGCGCGATGAGAAGACCTTGTAAAAAGAAGAGAAAGCTTTTGTACTTAACTTTTAAAAAAGCATGTTCTTGTATTTTAAAAAATAAGTGCATTAAAGATGGCCAGAAAACTACAAATATAAAGAAAAGGGTAAAGTAAAGCTGAAAAGTAGCTGCAAGAGGATTTGCTGAAAGTATATTAAAAAGAAACCAAGGTATAAACGCAATTATTCCTAAGGCTATTTCCGAAGAGCGTAGAGAGATTGCAGCACTAGCAAGAGTTAGTATGGGGACCCAAAGAAATTGCTTTGTTGAAAATATTGCAGTGAGACGTTGATATAAAATATCTAAAGAAAGGTGAGACAAAGAAGATCCAAAATAAATATTAACAACTTTAAATTCGCCAAAAAATAACTTTTGGCATGTTAATGCACTGACAGAATAAAGAATACCTGACACAATAAATAAAAATTCTCTTGTATGAAAAAATTTTTCCTTTGAAAATTTCAAAACTTGAATGCAAATCAATAGTCCCGCTAAATGGAATCCAATATCTTCTCGAACTATTAGACTAAGAAGAAAATAAAAAGTCGCTTGAGGATATTTTCTTTCTCCAAGATTGAGTAAAAATAAAAGCCCAAAGGCAACCGCATAGATTTCGTAATGGGGATAATTGTTATAAGCCATAACAAATCCCGAAAAGAGGAACCCTAAGGCAAATAAAGGAGTTAGATAAAGGTTGATTCCCTTCAGATTAAGTCCTATTTGCATGCATTGTTGTATGGCAAAAATGAGAAGAGTAACACCGCAAGCATGAAAGAGGGCAAAGTTAAAAACAGGTGTAAGAGGTAAAAAGCTAAACGTAAGTGACCATAAGAGCTTAAATAAGGTGATGTGGTCTGCAAAAAACGATGAGTCTTGATTTGCAAACCATGGGGGGTCTTTTAAAAATAAAGAATTTTTCCATAAAACGCCAACAAGCTGGCCTTGATCCAAAAGAGGAGCTCCATCACAAAAGAAGAAATTTAAAGCAAGAATAAAAGCTAATAAAAAAGTCAGAAAAAGAATAGCAATATTCCAAGAAAAAAATTTATTTTTTGTTAAACATTTCTCGGATATACTGTTCTTTAGTAGTGTAATCATTTTAGGAGTCTTTGCTTTCATGAAAAAAATTATAACTTTCTCAATTTTACTATTATCCACAGTGGCTGGAAGTTTGTATAGTGCAGATTACGATAAAGAGGGAGATAGAGGAAGGCAGAGTTCCTCTTACCCATCTGACGGTTCAGGTTCTGGCGGAAGAGGCGGTGCCTCTGCTTACCCATCAGGATCAGGTTCGGGTGGTTCTTACCCATCAGGATCAGGTTCGGGTGGGGCGTCTTTAGTTTCTATATCTTAAAAATTTATAGATCTTAAAGACGTCTAAGATCTAAGTCTGCTCGATTAGTGCGTACACGATCCACGGGCAAAAACCCGTGGATTTCTTCTAGCTCTACAATATTCCCAACACATAAGGCAAAATGCCGCCTTTTTGGAAATATTCGACTTCATCTTGAGTATCAATGCGGCAATTTAGATCAATGTTTTGCTGTTCGCCATCCGATGCATTAATAAGGCAAGTTATTTTCATGCCTGGCTTTATCCCGTTTTCTAATCCTAATAGATGAATGTATTCGCTGCCATTCAGTCCTAAAGTTTTTCTGGTAACACCTTTTGGAAGTTCAAGGGGTAAAACACCCATACCAACCAAATTGGAGCGGTGAATACGCTCAAAACTTTCGGCAATTACGGCCTTAACACCTAAAAGACGTGTCCCTTTGGCTGCCCAATCGCGCGATGAACCGCTACCATATTCTTTGCCTGCAAAAATTACCAAAGGGATGTTTTTTTCTTGATACTTCATGGCGGCATCGTAAATGGACATCTCTTCGGCTTTATTGTTATCTAGGTAAAGGGTAACTCCACCTATGCGATCCGGTACCATTTCATTTTGAAGACGAACATTGGCAAAGGTGCCCCTCATCATGACTTCATGATTTCCTCGTCTTGTTCCGTAAGCATTAAAATTTTCCTCAGAAACACCGTGGTTTTTTAAATACTGTCCCGCGGGGCTATTGGCTTTGATGCTGCCCGCTGGAGAAATATGGTCAGTTGTAATGCTGTCCCCGAGTAGTGCTAAGATTCGCGCACCTTTTATGTCACCTGTATTATGGGCAACTTTGCCGTTAAAATATGGGGGATTTTTCACATAGGTGCTATTTTCATTCCAGGTATAGGTAACCGATGGCGCTGATTTTATTTTTTGCCATTCTTTGTCACCTTTAAAGACGTCATGATATTTCTTTTTAAACGTTTCTGGTGTTACAAACTGCTGAATGACAGCCTTAATTTCAAGGGAGGAGGGCCAAATATCCCGCAAATAGATATCCTTTCCATTCGCTCCTTTCCCTATCGGCTCATTTTGTAGATCAATAGCCGTTGTCCCTGCTAGAGCATAAGCAACGACCAACAGGGGAGAAGCTAAATAATTTGCCTTAACCTCTGGATGAATACGTCCTTCAAAATTACGATTTCCAGATAAAACGCCAGAAACTGTTAAATCATTATCTTTGATGGCTTTGCTGATTTCAGGGGCGAGAGGACCTGAGTTTCCAATGCAAGTTGTGCATCCGTATCCTACCAGATAGAAGCCAATGTTTTCAAGGTCGCTCATAAGCCCAGAATTTATAAGATATTCACTGACAACCTGTGATCCCGGAGCAAGCGAAGTTTTTACCCAAGGTTTTGCGCTGAGACCCAAAGTTCTTGCTTTTTTAGCAACAAGTCCAGCACCAATCATAACTGATGGGTTAGAGGTGTTTGTACAGCTGGTAATAGCTGCAATGACAACGTCGTGGTTATGCAGCGAATAGCCTTTTCCAGCAATTGCAATACCCGGGCCTGTTGGTGTCAGGCTAATGGCTGTTTCTTTCATGTCAGGTAAAAGGATCTTATCCTGAGGGCGCTTAGGACCTGCCAGGGTTGGCTGAATTGTTTTAAGATCAATCTCAAGAACATCCTTAAAGGATGGTTTGCTATCTTTTGCTCTCCATAAACCTTGCGCCTTGGAATAAGCTTCAACCAAAGCGATTTGATCAGCGCTGCGACCGGTTAGCGCTAAATAGTTGATGGTTTCTTGATCGATTGGAAAAAACCCGCAGGTTGCCCCATATTCAGGTGCCATGTTAGACACTGTAGCACGATCTGCCAAACTTAAATGATCCAAACCGTCCCCAAAAAACTCGACAAATTTTCCAACAACGCCTTTTTTGCGAAGAAGGCTTGTTATGGTTAAAACTAAGTCGGTTGCCGTACTGCCCTCGGGAAGGGATCCTTTTAGATGGACACCGACCACTTCTGGAATGAGCATAGAAATAGATTGTCCTAGCATGGCAGCTTCGGCCTCAATGCCGCCAACACCCCAGCCAAGAACTGACAAGGCATTGACCATGGTTGTGTGACTGTCTGTGCCAAAAACAGTATCAGGATATGCAATTTCATTGCCATTTTCATCAACAGATGTCCAGACAACCCTGCCTAAATATTCTAAATTTACTTGATGACAAATGCCAGTTCCGGGCGGTACCACTCGGAAGTTCTTAAAGGCTGTTTGTCCCCAATGCAAAAACTCGTATCGTTCAATGTTCCGCTCAAACTCAAGCTCTACGTTTTCTTCAAGGGCGCCCGAGGTTCCAAATTTATCAACCGTTACAGAATGGTCAACGACCAAATCAACGGGGATCAATGGATTTACTTTTATTGGATCGCCGCCGCGTTTTTTCATGGCATCACGCATAGCAGCCAAATCAACGATGGCAGGAACGCCTGTAAAGTCCTGCATTAAA
The DNA here is from genome assembly GCA_903899945.1 of uncultured Alphaproteobacteria bacterium. Taxonomy (GTDB): domain Bacteria; phylum Pseudomonadota; class Alphaproteobacteria; order Paracaedibacterales; family CAIULA01; genus CAIULA01. The sequence goes on from CAIULA010000034.1 coordinate 74,648, forward strand.
ATACGGGCTGGTCTAAAAGCGATTTCACTTAAATTACCTTCGATTATGCTTCTAAGACTTTCCTGCGGTGCATTATGGCGCAATAAGTTTTCAAGCAAAATCTTTAAGGAAAAAGGAAGGGCTCTAGTATCACCAAGGGATTCTAGGGGATAGTAGTGATAGGTTTTGCCATTTACGTGAAGTGAAGCTGTGCGTGTCATAAGATCCAAGGTTGGGTTCAGATAAATATGTAAATTAAGCCTACCTTGGATGGGCTGATATTTTCAATACTTTAAGCTTAATACCCTACCCATGCATCGCCAAAGTCCCAGAACGTCCATCCACACTTCCTTGAATTAAAGGTAAAGCTGGTATTTTTTCTTTGTTGGTCAAGGTTTCTATTGCTAATTGCTGCAACGGAACGATTGCTATGTCGTTCGCCAGACATTTTCTTAAAAATATCTCAAACCATTCTAAATAAGCCATTCCTTCTAGTTCCGCATGGATGGTCAAAACATTTAGTTTTTCCGGTTTAATAAGTTCCAGGTAACGATCCTGCAGCGTTTCAAAAGGGTATTCAGGCCTTCCGAGTAACTCATCCAAAGTTGGAAGAGTTGTTGGAATCTGAAGCGTTGTGAAAGTTCGCCTACCCGCAACTGGAAAAAATGCTTTTTCTCCACGTGTGTCACTGGCATAAAGCAAATTATGATCGTCATAGGCTGCGAGACTGTTTTTTGAGGCTTGCCATCCAGCTGCGCCCATTGTTCTTGCTAAAAAGCCAAAGACTGATTTGAAGACTTCATGAGTTTTATTAACCTCATGTCTTACGGTCGCTTCGTTCAATGTATGGAGCTTATCTTGCCAGTAAATATGATCGTAGCAATGGATGCCAACTTCGTGGCCAGCATCTTTAACACTTCGCATAAGACTACCATGTTTTTTAGCGATATGAGGCCCTGGCCAGAAAATCCCATTACAAATGGTTTTAAGTCCATAAACCTGAAGAACGCTTGTTCTGCTGACTTTTTTAAAAAAGCCTGGCCTAAAAATGCGTTTCAAGGCACGTCCAGTATTATCAGGCCCTAAAGAAAATAAAAACGTTGCTTTGATATCGAGAGCTTCAAAAAGCCTTAAAAGATTCGGGACGCCAATGCGCGTTCCCATTTCTGTGTCAATATCGATTTTTAATCCAAGTTTTGTCATTGAGAGTCAAGTTCTCCTGCAGATCGGCCGAGATGATAGTCTAAGGTTTTTCTCAAAGCATCTTCGAGATTGATTTTTGGCGACCATCCTAGAATCTTCAAGGCATTGGTAATCGACGGAACACGACGATTGATATCTTGATAGTGTATCCCGTAATGGGCTGAGGAAGTTACATCAGTGATTTTAACCTTTTCAGCAATCGCCTTATAAGCAGGATAATCTTTAACCAAGCGAATTAATAATTCTGCCAGTTCTTTTATAGAAACATCATTGTTTGGATTGCCAATATTAAAAATACGACCGCTAGCAACACCATCTTTATTGTCAATAATCTTAATAAGGGCCGCAATACCGTCATCAATATCTGTAAAGGATCTGCGCTGTTTGCCGCCATCAACTAACTTGATCTCACCTTTGTGCAAAATGTCGGCGATAAATAGAGTTACTACTCTGGATGACCCTTCTTTGGCAGAAAAGATATTGTCTAGTTTAGGGCCAACCCAGTTAAAGGGACGGAACAGCGTATAATCTAAATTATGATGAATACCATATGCATAGATAACACGGTCAAGAAGTTGCTTTGAACAAGAATAAATCCATCTTTGTTTATGAATTGGACCAAGAACGAGATTAGAGGTTTCTTCGTTAAATTCATCGTCTTCTGACATGCCATAGACTTCGGATGTTGAGGGGAATATAACCCGTTTTTTGTAATGAACGCATTTTCTAACAATTTCAAGGTTGGCTTCAAAATCAAGTTCAAAAACTCGTAAAGGGTCTGAAACGTATAAGGATGGCGTTGCAATGGCAACCAGCGGTAATACGACATCACATTTTTTGATGTGATATTCAATCCATTCTTTATTAATGGTGATGTCACCTTCGACAAAGTTAAAACGAGGATGGCCAAGACTTTCTTCGATTTTATCGCTTGCCATATCCATCCCAAAGATTTGCCAATCTTTTTCTTTTAAAATGGTTTCTGTTAAGGCGCTTCCAATAAACCCGTTCACCCCAAGAATTAGGATTTTTTTTGACATTTCTCTTCTTTCTTAATTTTTTATGAGAGACATAACCTTCACATATAGAGAATTTATAACAAGATAACGCTTAAGTCTATTAAGAGTTGCATCTTTTACCCTAATAAGCTAATACCAAGTATTCCTAAACCATACTAGAGGGGTTTTTTCTTTGGCATTTTTAGAATTCTTAATTGCCTATCCTTTAATTCTGTTGGGTTTTTTAGGGCTTGCGATTGGTATGATTATTCAGACGCTTTCTAAACGAAGTTTGTTTCAAAAATTACGTGTTTCAGAAGAAAATCGCTTTCAAACTCTTTCACAGCTTGCTGTTTATCAGGAAAAATTAAGCCGTCATGTGGAAATAGAGGAAGAAAAAAACATTTTAAGAGGGCGGGTGGTCAGCTTAGAGGTTGAAAATACTGAGCTTAAATCCACTATTTTCCATGAGCGCCAACTGATGCAGGAAAAACTTCAGCTTATTGAACAATCTCAGCTTCAGTTAACAGAAACTTTTAAAAACTTATCCAATCAAGCATTGCTTGCCAATAATCAATCTTTTATGGGGCTTGCTAAAAGTAGCTTTGATAAATTTCTTGAGGCAACAAAAAATGATATGGAGCAAAAGAAAAAAGATATCTCAATTATTTTAGAGCCCGTACAAAAAGCTTTGGGCAGTGTGGATGAGAAGATTTCCCTACTTGAAAAAGAGAGAGTAGGGGCTTATAGCGAGTTAAAAAACCAAATAACGGACCTTGTTTTGACGCAAAAAGAATTACGATCTGAGACGTCTAATCTAGTAAAAGCTTTGCGTACGCCAGCTGCGCGTGGGCAGTGGGGCGAGATGCAACTTAGGCGTGTGGTTGAAATGGCCGGAATGCTTTCTCATTGCGACTTTTTGGAACAAGTCTCAACTGATGATGGCAAGCTTCGCCCTGATATGGTGATTCGATTGCCAGGTGATAAAAAGATCATTGTGGACGCAAAAACACCTCTTGTTGCCTATCTTGAGGCTTTGGAAACAACGGATGATGCTCAGCGTATCATTTGGCTTGAAGATCATGCCCGTCATGTACGAACGCATATTCGAAGCTTAAGTCAAAAGGCGTATTGGGAGCAATTTCAACCAACTCCGGAATTTGTGGTCATGTTTTTGCCTGGAGAGTCGTTTTTTAGTGCGGCTCTGGAAAAAGATCCAAGCCTTATCGAATTTGGGGTAAAGGAAAAAGTTATTTTGGCAACACCAACAACATTGATTGCTCTTTTAAGGGCTGTTGCTTTTGGCTGGAGGCAAGAAGGGATTGCTGAAAATGCACGAGCAATTAGTGAATTGGGTCGTGAACTTCATAAAAGATTGGGTGATATGACTCAGCATTTTTCAAGGTTGGGCAAACAAATTCACCATGTGGTCGAATCATACAATCAATCAATTGGTACGTTTGAAAGACGTGTTTTAGTATCGGCTAGAAAGTTTAATCAATTAGACCCAGGTCTTGAGGATAAATCTATGGAAATGTTAAATTGTCTTGATTCTGTTCCAAGATCTGTTCAATCTATAGAAGTAAAAGAAGGAGCTGATACTCTTGAGTAGTGGAATTATTTTTATGAGAAAGCAAAACTTAATTCTTTTAACGGTAAGCTTGTTTGTTGGCTCTTTTGAAGCATTTGGTGAAGCTGAAGTTCATGAAAAATTACCCCTAAAAGACAGCATTCAGTCAAATATTCTGACGATTTACAAAGACGCAACATTAATTCAGCAGACAAGGTCCATATCGACGGAAACTGGAAAAGACGGAAACACTTCATTTCAAGGTGTTCCAAATACTATTTGTCCTGAATCCTTGATGATTACTTCTGCGGCAAAAGAAGGTGGCTTTGAGATTTCTGAATTTAGCCTCGCGCCAACGGCAGCGGGAGCATCAGATTTAGGGGTTATTTTATCTTTTAAGAATACGACTTCAAACTTACTTAAGCAGATTCAGCTGCTTTATCTTTTTAAAAACCTTGGTTGGCATATTGATTATGCTCTTTATTTTTCTGCTAACTATGAAGATGTAAAGCTAAATGCCTGGATTGCCGTTAACAATAAATCAGGAGTTGGTTTTTCAAAATCTCAAATACAATTTGTTGATTGCTTAATTCCCGCTTCTTTTGTGCCTTTAAATCCTTCGATTGATTCAGTGCAAGCTGAGCCGTCTCACAAAGGAGAGATGCAGACCTCTTCAGAGCCTGCCCATGCGTATGTTTGTGATCAGTTGGTTGATATTCCAGCCAATGGAATAAAAAGAATTTCTTGGGTTAATAGCCTAGAAATTAAAGCAAAGCAAGATTATCGTTTATTTGTTGGTGGAGCGTATTTAGATGATATGGAAGGGAAGTCGGCTCATCCAATAGTTGAGACCTGGATTTCTTTTCAGAACACTAAAGAGCAAACTTTGGGGATGCCTTTGCCTAAAGGAGAGGTGACTCTTTATCATGGCGATGAAAAGGGTGCCATTGAGGTTTTAGGAAAAGCTTTTATTCCCCATACCGCGGTAGGGCAAGAGGTTAGTGTAAAAGTCCCGGCGACTCAGGCTGAAAAGAACTTTTCTACACCTAATGATAATAAAGCCTTACGAACTTTTGAGACTGAATTAGAACAAACGGAATTTAAAAAGCTGAGTGATAAAATTACAGAGTCCAGCTATCGTTTAAATTTGAAAAATAAAGCAAACCAACCCATTACAATTAGAGTTACTTTGGATCTTCCTCAGGGTGAATGGACTGTTGTTCGTGAAAACATAAGCCATCAGCAAAACGGCGATCAGCAAGTGTTTTGGACTATTCAAATTGGTGCTAATTCTGAGGTAGATTTAAAATATAGAGTTAGGCTAATCCGAAATTAAAGGGATTATCTTGTTCATAAAACCCTAAGCGTGAGCTGAGGGCTATAACGGCGGCTAGATTTATTTGAAAGACAAGATTAGGCAAGCACAGCTCCGTGCCTTAGCTTTTAAGCCGATGTAATACCATGGACGCTAAGCCTGTGGAGATTTATTTAACGACCTGCCGCGGCTAACAAAGCTGAATTTAGGTTTCGTGTATGAGTACTTGCCATTTTAGCAACAAGGGCATCGGCTTCTGTATTTGGATTTTGATCATATGTCACGCCATCCCAATTTATAACTGCAGACTTAGTTGGCCCTGACCCCACCAAAAGGGGTACAGCCGAAGATGCATCTTGACTGACTTTAGTTGCGAGGGCTGTGTATTCAGATGCTGTTAAATCTTCTTGTTCTTCTTGTTTTTTGAGTTCTCTTAAAACCATAGAACCTTTGTTTGCACTTAATTTTTGAGATGAAGAAGGAGGATCAATTCTAACTAACTCAGGGTACAGGGACGCAAGAATTAAGCTTGGATCTTCCTCTGGTTGTAATGTCGTGCCTAGTTGGGCATCTTGAAACATTTCAGCAGGAGAAATCGTGCGACCATGAGTGAGGGAAACTTTTTGACTATGAAGGCCAAGAATTTCGGAAACAGCTTCGATGGCTGTATCAATTACGCTTCCTACCGCTAATGTCGTTTTATGAAAAGCAACAGCCACTTCATCAACAACTATGTTTGCTGAAGCAGAACTTACGAATAAGGAAAGAGTTATTGCACTTAGTAGTATTGTTCTTCTCATAAAAACCCCTTAAGCATATGTTCGTGGTACATCGTGATATAGAACATAGAGTTCAAAAATGAAAAGGCAATGCCTTGACGACAAATAAATTCATTTTTTGTGATTTATATATTTAGATGGATTTTTATGTCCATTTTTCGTTATAGTCCATTTGAGCATGTGTAATGCTCCTTGCTCGATTATAGAATCGAGCTGTGACTTGATTCACAAGTTATCAACCAAAAGGAGTTTAAGTTGAGATACTACGAAACCGTTTTTATAGCCCGCCAAGATGTAACCTCTAGCCAAGTTGAGTCTATGACTCAGCACTACACCTCCGTGATCAAAGAGCACGGTGGAGAAGTTACTAAGACTGAATTTTGTGGATTACGCCCTTTGGCTTATCCGATTAAGAAAAACAAAAAAGGTCACTATGTTTTGTTGAACGTTGCTGTCAAGCCAGAAGGCCTTGCAGAAGTTGAACGTCAAATGAAGATTAGTGAAGATATTTTGAGGTATTTGTCTGTTCGTGTGGATGCATTGGATAATAATCCGTCTGCATTAATGCAACAACGTCATTATCGTGAAGACTTTAATCGTAATAATTACGATGATCAAAATGATCAAGGTGACTTGGTTCCAGATTTGAACGAAGTTGAAATTATTCCCGAAATTCAAGCATAGTAGATAGAGAGTCATTATGAGATCAGAAAATTCATACAATTCACAAAGGTCAGATGGCCAAAGATCCGACGGTCAAAGAGGCGAAGGCCAAAGAGAAGATGGTCAAAAGACATTTGTCCGCCGTCAGTTTTTCCGTCGCCGTAAATCATGTCCGTTTTCCGGACAAAATGCACTAAAAATTGATTACAAAGATGTGCGTGTCCTATCCAAGTTCGTGTCTGAGCGTGGGAAAATGATGCCGAGTCGTATTAGTTCGGTTTCTTTGAAAAAACAACGTGAATTAGCGCAAGCAATTAAGCGTGCACGCTTTTTAGCTTTGATGCCTTACGTTAACGGCTAAATTGCCAAACTATTTTAAATGGGGGCCTCTGTTAAAAGAGCCCCCATTTAAAGAGTTTCATTAGTTAGTTTTAAAGGATTTATGATACTTCCTCTTAGGAATTACCCACCTTATATTGTTTCCCTGTTCGCTGGTGGAATAACTGTTTTATTGACTTTTCTTTCTAGCTTTTCTCCCTTCTTAAGTATTTTTCTCAATTACTTTAATATACTCCCCCTATTTTTGGTAAGTTTGAGTATTGGCTTATCTGCAGGAATTGGTGCAGCAACATTTTCTTTACTAGGGATTTTTCTGCTTTTTGGGGTCTATCAAACGGTTGGCTTTTTTGTCATTAGTTACTTGCCATTTCTTTTACTGTCTTATTTTATTTTAAAGACAAACTCTGTAGACAAACATTCAGGCTTTCAATATCCTCTGGGAATTATTGTATCCAAAGTTTCATTATACATTTTATTGGTTACTGTTATCACGTTTGCTCTTTTGAATGAATCCGGAATCGATATTAGGGCATCAATCCACCATTTCCTGGAAGGAGTGATTCCCCAAGAATTATCGGTTCAAAAAGAAAAGCTTTTGGATCAGCTAGTTGATGTTTTGCCGGGGGTTATGCTGATATCATGGATTGTAACAGGATTTATGAACGCGTTTGTTGCTCAGAGGATTCTTCTGAAGCAACAGCAAAATCTTCGGTCCGTTCAAGCTGAGGATTATATCTTTGATACATATTGGGATATCATTGTAACGGCTGCATTAATGTTGATTATTCTCAATCATTTTTACCATTCTCCTTTTCTTTCTTTAATAGGGAAAACAGTGACTCTTTTAGGGTGTTTACCTTTGGCAGCTGTTGGGTTTCGTATTTGCCATCTGCGTTTTTCTACGGGCCGGTTAAAGGGGGTCGGGTTTAGTATTCTCATTTTCTTAACGTTTTTACTTGTTTGGCCCCTTCTACTTATAGTATTGTTAGGATTCATCGAGCCGTGGTATGGTTTAACACAGCGTATCGCAGAAAAAAATCAGCCAGATTAAGGTAATTTTAGTTTAGGGAGTTCTTAAGATGCAGGTCATCTTATTGGAAAGAGTTGAGAAATTAGGTCAAATGGGCCAAACTGTTGAGGTAAAGGCAGGATATGCACGTAATTTCTTGTTGCCAAAGAAAAAGGCACTTCGTGCAACAAAAGATAACATTTCATTTTTTGAGGGACAAAAGGCGCAGTTAGAAGCTGTTAACCTAAAGCGTCGTTCAGAAGCGGAGTACGTTGCAGCCAAAATGGAAAATGCAATGGTTACCCTTATTCGTCAAGCGAGCGAAGTTGGGCAATTATATGGTTCAATTCGAGGACGTGATATCGAAGAAGCTTTATTGGCAGCAGGCTATACTTTAAGCAGAGGGCAAGTTGAGATTGCAGCTCCTATTAAAACGCTTGGTATCCATGTTACGCATGTTGTTCTTCACCCAGAGGTAAAAGTCCCTGTGCGTGTGAACATTGCAAAGTCAGAAGAAGAAGCAATAGTTCAAAGCGAAGCAGCTGCTGCGGCCTAAGAACGCATCTTAAGAAAATTTATTTAAAGATATTTAAGTAAATTTAGTATAGCCTATAGGATAAATATATTTCTTATCCTGTAGGCTTTTTTTATGATTAGTAAAATTGCAACGGTTGCTTTTCATGGCGTATCTACGCAAGAAGTCACCGTTGAAGTTCAAATGTCATCAGGCTTGCCGGCCTTTAATATTGTTGGTCTTGCCGACAAGGCAGTAGCTGAATCTAGAGAACGTATTAGGGCCAGCTTTCATCATTTAGGACTTAGTCTGCCGCCGCGGCGTATAACCGTCAATCTTGCCCCAGCTGACATTCAAAAAGAGGGATCTCATTATGATCTACCGGTGGCGCTTGGGCTTATGGCATCTATGGAAATTTTGGATCCTGTTGAGCTTTCAAATTACACAGTTTTGGGTGAGTTAGGTCTTGATGGGGCGCTAGCGCCTGTTGTTGGAGTTTTACCTGCAGCTCTTAACGCTGTTTCCCATAATAGAGGGTTAATTTGTCCAGAGAGAGGAGGAAAAGAAGCTGCGTGGGCTGGTGACCTAACTATTTTAGCAGCCCCTAATTTATTAGCGCTGATTAATCATTTTAAGGGGATACAAGTTTTATCTCCTCCCCAGGCTGAGCTTTGTTCAAATGCTCAAAAAACTCACCTGGATATGAAAGATATTAAAGGCCAATTTCTTGCCAAAAGAGCACTAGAAATTGCGGCAGCTGGTGGTCATAACGTTTTGTTTATTGGTCCTCCTGGTGCTGGTAAATCGATGCTTGCTCAAAGATTGCCTAGTATTCTTCCTAAACTGGAGCCAGCAGAAGCATTAGAGGTCACCATGATCCATAGCTTGGCCGGACTTTTGCCTGAGGATGGCCTAATTACTGAACGTCCTTTTAGAGACCCTCATCATTCCTCATCATTAGTGTCCTTAATAGGTGGAGGAGCGCGAACAAAGCCAGGCGAGATATCGCTAGCCCATCAAGGGGTATTGTTTTTAGATGAGCTCCCTGAATTTGCAAGGTCAACTTTGGAATCCTTACGCCAACCCCTAGAAACAGGCAAGATCGTTGTGGCTAGGGCCAATAATCATGTAACGTACCCTGCACGTATTCAATTAATTGCTGCTATGAATCCGTGTCGGTGTGGGTATTTTGGCGATATAGAACGGCAATGTCATAGAGTGCCAAGATGTGCTGAGGAATACCAATCTAAAATCTCTGGACCACTTATGGATCGGTTCGATCTGGTTTTCCATGTCAATGAAGTTAAGGCCGTTGATTTATTAGAAAAAAATGAGGGCGAGGGGAGTAGCTCAGTTGCAGCTCGTGTTGCTGCTGCGCGTAGTCAGCAAATTAGACGCTATGGGGAAGGAGATGATCAGTTGTTTCCCTTAAATGCTGTTACAGATGGCGAAAAACTGCATGAGATAGCGACGCCTGATTCTGATGGTCAGCATTTGTTATCGATTGCCATTGAGAAAATGCGCTTGTCCGCACGCAGTTATCATCGAGTCTTACGTGTTGCCAGAACAATTGCTGATATTGAAGGGGCTGAAATCGTCCGCCGTTCCCACATCGCCGAGGCACTTAGTTATCGGCAGGGAGGAGAGAAGGTTGGATGAGGGATTTACGTATTGAGAAGACATGGAATCTCTGATTACGATGCCATCAATTTTACAATAAGATATTTTTATCTGTGAGTTTTAAAGGTAGTTATTTTCTAGAATGTCTTTTGTTTTAATAAATACGCAACACAGATCAGAGATATAATTATAATACTGAGAAGAGATAACGCGACCATTAACGGTTGCCCATTGTACCAGTAGCTAATAATCCCAATAACGGATGAACATAAAAACGTTCTCATGCTCATAATTGCAGAAGAAGCAATTCCTTTTAGTTTAGGAAAAATTTCTAATGATGTTGTGAAAACAACAGGGTAAACAATTGAAAATCCAATGCAAAAAACTGCCATACAGCTTGTTATTAAATATGGTGAGTAAGGCGAAGCTAAAGATAAAACCACAAAAGATAAAATCCCCAGTATGCAAATTGCCATTCCTCTTTTTACACAATTTCTTGCGCCTATTTTTAACGAAATTTTGTCAGAAAAAAGACTGGTGATGGAAAAACAGGAAACAATGGCAGTTTGATGAAGAGCATAGGCTAGTAAAGACATACCAAAGGTTTCAATGTACAAAAACGGTGCACATGCAATAAAAGAAACGTAGATGGTATATAGCAGGCTTGGAAGAAGAGAGGTGTTGATAAAATTTGAATTTGAAAACAGTGTGTTATAGTTATTCAGAATTTTATTAATATTAAATGGTTCTCGTTCTTTTTTGGTTTCTGGAAGAAATAGCCATAATGATATCCATGAAACAAAGCATATCAAGGCAACCATTCCATAATTGCCTTGCCAACCAATAGTTTGATTAATAAACCCCCCAATGACAGGAGCTATTGCCATTAAGATTGTTAAAAAGGAATTCATAATGCCTATAACTTTAACAGCCTTATCCTTTTGGTAGACGTCTGCAACCATTGCAAAAACAACGACTGCCGAGGTGGCGGCACCAACACCTTGGATAAATCTTGAGATTAAAAGAAAGGAAATTGTTGAAGCATAAACACAACCAAAAGCGCCAATCATTAAAAGAAAATTCCCCCACACCATGATCTTTTGTCGACCATAGCACTCTGATAAGGGTCCATAAATAAATGATGCACAGCAAAATCCAAAAAAATTATAGGCAAGTGTTAGTTGAATTATACCTTCTGAAACTTCAAAATAATGAACCATGTCTGGAAAACCTGGCACCGAAATGTCCATTTCAATGCAGCAGGCTACAAGTGATAAAATAGCTAAGGGAAGAAATGTTTTTGGCATTTAGTTATCCTCTAGAAAATTGTGGAGGGAGATTTCAAAATGAACATCTGACTATATGATGTTCTGAAGCATCGCTAACCTCTTATAAAATGATAACAATTACTGTCATCAAGAGGTTTCTTGCTTAAGAAACTATTACAACGTCATCATTATCGCAAACACGAGAATGAGGGCTGTGCGGAAGAATGACGAAAAATGCACATAATCATTTTACATCGATTCCACTGTAGTTAAGTCTTTAGAGATAAATCTGTCAACTTTTTTAGTTTACGCAACAAAAAAGACCAAAACGAGCCAGATTCACTTAAGTTTGAACCCTAAGATTATTTATTTGAAAAAAACTGACTTAGGAAATCTGTGGTACTTCTTAAGTAATTGTTGGTGGCTCTGGCAAAAGCCTCATAGATTTGTGGAAAGCTCATTCCAGCAATTTTCAAACGTTCCTCGCTCATAAAGACCATGGGAAAAGGACTGTTCTGTATGGGAATATCTGAAGCTTTTGCTCGGCCGTCTAGAATCGCAAGAGCCATTTTTGCTGATGTTTCTCCTTGTTCAAAAGGAGAAGTAGCAATTGAAACTGCTGAGCCCTCTTCGCAAACAAATCCGTTAACCCCTATTATGGGAATGGGAGCGTGCTTAAATGTCCATTCAATAACCTGTTTAAAAGGCATTATTTCTGTTTTACTGCTGTCTTTGTAAACTTTTCGATAATTGGATATTAGGATGAAGTCAGCAATATTTTTGCTCTCTAGAACTGCTTGTTTCCATTCATCGAATGTATTGACGAGTTTTGATGGAATAAGTTCTAAGGGATACCAATCTTTATATTCATGCATATTTATATCGTCATATTTCACGATAATCGATTGGTCTGAAATATGAAGAGTTCGATAAGGCGGTTCTAATCCTTTCTTTACGGCTTGAGTTTCTATGGCACTTTTAATGCCTTCGTATGGGATGCGCTCAAGAACACCCGTAACATTTGTTCCCTTATCATATCCATATTGAGACGCTTTTGCATTCACGCCAGCAAATACAATTTGAATATCATCACGATTTAGGTAATGTTTCATAACGTATGCTTGAGCATCATCATCAATTGCAAGCACAACATCAGGTTTTACATAATCAACGACACGTCTTGCAATAATCCCTGCTTTTTGCTTGTATTCTTCCTCGGGATGGTTTTTGGTATCCATGTAATGCCATAGAATATTGTAATTAGTCTTTCCACGAATAACGCGTTTAACACCTATATTAACATCTCTTACCCATGCATAATCAGAGCCATAACTATGAAGGATCAGAAGTGTCTTGCGATGTGAACTTGTCATAAAAAAGTATCCGGCCATAATGCAAAGACATAGCGAGATGACAATTCTTTTGGTGATTTTTAGGGAAAAAAACTTTTTATTCATCATATTAAACTCAGATATTTCCAGTAGTAAAAACTCAAGAACAATGCAAGTAGCTTAATCACGTTGATTATAGCATTTATTATTAAGAATTTTTTCTCATTAATTTCGGAATTACTAAATCCCGACTTATAGGTTTTATAAAATGAACATTGATAAGGGAAAAACCAAATGTCACCCACAAACAACAAAACTATACACGAGGCCCATCCGCTTATACCAATTTTGACTGAAATAGCTAAGATAGTAGGAGCTAAAAGAGCAACCACGGCGCCTACTGGAAGGATGAATCGAAGAGTCAGACTCACAAGAGCTATAGAGCTAAATAGAATCATGTTATCTTTTAAAATTTCAGGAAAGGTAAGTAACAGATGATTATAGAGCCAGGTATCTAATCCTAAAGCTTTAAATATTGCAGAGATGCCGACAATTGCACTAAGGAAAAATAAATAAGGCCAGTCAACTTTTTTCTGAAAATCTTCCATTTTCACAAAGCCTAAGGAAAGAAAAAGAAAGAGAATAGAAAACCCAATCCAGCTTCCTGAAATATGGTGATATTGTGATGTCAGCACTCCAAGGAAGAATATAAACAAAGCACCAACTGATACGATTTCCTCAATTTTAACTTTCCCCATTTCTTCCAGAGAACTACTAAATGTATTAGAAATTTTCTCATTTTTTTCTTTGTTTCGAAAGAAAAACGGCAAAGTTAGAAAACAGGAAGTTAAGACAATTCCAGTTATAACAAGTGTTCCTTGAAACCATCCGCGAGTTTGAAATTGCTGCTGTTCTTGTAAGGGCAGAAGGGAGAAAATAATAAAGTTTAATAAAGAAGCGCTTAAAAATGAGCTAGATAAGAGAGAAACACTTAAAAAACCACTTGCAAATAACAGGCTAAAACCATTTTTTTCAGCTTTTAAGTGCCCGCCAATCTCTCTAACAAGAGGGCTCATAATTTGAGTTCTATTGATAATAGACGGCAAAAACGGGGTCATTAAGATACCAAACCCAAACAAGATCCAGTTTGCTAGATGAAGAGAGTGAGTATGTTTTAACAGAGATAATAAAAAACGTTTCATTATGCCTGATTGTATAATCGTAATGGTCATGACGATAATGCTTAAAACGATGATGAACGTAGATGAAGCAAATCCTGATAAAACGATAGAGGAATCAACTAAGGATAAAAGAACTGTTGCGAGCAGGATAAAGATTCCTGGTATAAATTCCGGCAGTAAAGAGAAAATCCACATTACACTTGCCGAAAGAACGATACAAAGAAAGATTTTTGGTTCATTGCCAAAACCATCTATTTCAATTTCGGGTGTAAAAAAATAGACAAGCACCGGGGCAATAATTGTAAAGAACCAGCCTAGTATATCAAAAATATCTTTTACTGTTGATGAAGAGGTGCTTGAGAATTCACCGTACTCAGTCGCTATGATTTCATCTTGCATAATTTACTCAGTTAACGTATTTATACTTCCTCACCTATTAGTAAGGCATGAATTTAGTTAAAAATCTATTAATATTTAGGATAAAATCATAAATTTTTCTTTTTTTAGAAATCAACCTCCCTCTTTTTAGGTCAATAGGACTTGTGTCGTTTGGTGGATTGGGGGTTTGGACCAGTCTAACTTTATTTTGCCTTATGTGTATGGGTGGGTTAAAAAAGAGAGAAGCTCTTAAAAGACAACGGAATATTAAGAATGACTCCCCAAGAATTAGCAGAACGATATCCACGCCTGTATCATGTGACTGAACCAGGAGCCTGGGAAAGTATCAAGAAGAGGGGGCTGCAGTCAACAACACGCCTGCTTGACTTGTTTGAGGTTAAGGGGCATCAGCGAAAAGAAATAGAAGAAAAACGGAGGCCCTCAACGGTACAGTTGGAACATCCTATTCATGGTACTGTGATTATAAATGATAATGTTCCCCTTAGCGAAAAAGCTCTTTTTAATTGTTTGGATGATGGTCTTTCTCCAAGTGATTGGCTGCGTATTTTGAATGAGCGGGTGTTTTTCTGGGCAAGTAAAGAGGGGTTGGATCGTTTATTGGGTGCACGTCTTAATCGTTCCAGAGTCAGAGAAGTTATAGTTGTTGATACATTGTCCCTTGCAGAAGCTTATGTAAACCATGTTGAACTTTGTCCTATTAATTCAGGGGCAACATTGCGCAAAGCTGCAAGGCGTGGGTTAAAAACTTTTTCTCCTCTATCGCAATACACTTTTAATGAATGGAGTAAACTTCGAGGAAGGAGGGATCAAATACATGAGATCACTGTAAAGGATCAGGTAAGTGATATCGCAAAGCACACCATTGAAGTTCTGTCAGTTGGGCCTACACTATAGTTAGATTTTCATAAAGTGGTTATAAGTTTACGTTATTGATGACGTAATATTGTTTTATTCTGCTTCATATTGACTCAGATCTACACTATTAAAACGAGATATTAATGCCTCTTCGGGGTTAAAATCCCAAGGTTGACTTTTAAAAACGGAATTTAATCTTACTTGCCAACGATCTCCTAAATGAGCGGCTAATAAGGGAACGATGACAGCCTTATCCTCATAAAAATATGCATCATTTTTATAAGGATACCTTGGAGAAAGTGTGTGATCTAATCTGAGTTGTAATTCTGAGAATGTTGGTCGTTCCGGTGTTCCCCAAACTGTTATATGTTCTTCATCATTATCCCAAAGACATGAATCAATTTCCACGCGCGTAGTTCTAGCAGCACCTTCACAATTTACCTGACGAATTCTTTTTGTTATCCAAGGTAATACTGCAGTTGTTTTTCTCATAAGATACGCTTGTTTGTTTTCTAAATAATGAACTGCATGAATAAGTTCATGCCCTAGCGTTATTGATGGAGGGTTTTTGCATTTGCCAATTTCAAAAAATTCTTTAACCGCATGAGTCGTTTTGTTTTGAAATTTCGTCAAAGGGCCAATACAAGAAACGAAGCTATTTTTAAGGCTTTTTAAATTTATAGATAATTCTGGCGGGCTTTCATTTCGAGGGCCGCGAAAGAGAGTGCTTGTGTCTTGTTTAACAATAATGTGCATGTTTTGTGCAACTAAAAGGTCATTTAATTTTGCGATGATACTTTTCCCAGCATCCTTCATATTAAGATCATTTAGAGCAGCTAATAAGTAGTCTCGTTCTTTTTCGGATAAAGACCCATCAAATACCAATTGAGGAATTGGACTAGGTAATCTGCTTTCCATACTTTTGGGAGAAGAGGATAAAATTCCTAAAAAAGCTAAACAAATATAAAAACGAAAAAAATACATATTAACCCTCACGAATCTATTTATTAAAAATAAAGAGAAAAGGTTAATACAAAGCTAAGAATCTATGTAAATGTTAGAACTATTCTTCAGCTACTAAGCGCATATAATTACGGCCTGCAATGGTTCCCGCAAATTCTCCATCAAATTTTACAAATAAGTCTGCAGATCTTTTATAATATAACTTTGCTTGTGCCATATCGGCTGCTTCAACTTCGTAATAACTACCCAGAGCATTCAGAGCATCAACGATAAAGGAATAAGTTGATTCGGTTGGTTCACCGTGAGTATCAGAATCGACTCCTTGTTTTAACAAATTACACGCCTTATTAACGTTACGCGGTATGCTTCTATAATTTTCTTCAGCTATATTCCCAAAAGTTCCAGACCATAGGGCGCATCCTAATTCACACTGTGCCTTTTGAATTCCGCGGCTCGCATCGTTTTCAACATCTTCCAATGAAGATGCTGTACAAGCTACGGTATTAAAAATAAACGCCAAAGAAACAATAAATAAAACAAGAGATAGTTTTTTCATGATTAAATCTCCTCATAAGTAAACTCTTAAAATAGAGATAATCATCATGTGTTAGGTTGTCAATAAACTCTTTAAGAAAGTTTGAGTGTTTTCAATCAATTCTACCACATCACGATTCATTAAAGGACGTTCGGCAAAAGGATTGTAATAAAGTAATTGTAACAGACACAGCAAATCCATTAATTTGGCTGTTGCTTTCCACGTAGAGGGAAGTTGGGCGCCTGAATCTTTAATTCCTTTCAAAAATGAATCCTCGTATATATGCGGTAATTTATGGGCATATCTGAGCATCAAGCCCATATCCATCAGGTAACTTCCTGCAAAGGAAAACTCCCAATCTAAAATGGCTGAAACTTGCCATGTTGCGTTTGTTTTAGTAACGAGCATATTAGCTGGATCAAAATCGGCGTGGTTGAGATTCGCTTCATTAGGTTTTGGTAGGAAAGGAACGGATTCGTAAAAGATCTGTTCCAATTCAACTAGAACTGATGTCGAAAGGCTTTCTCTTACGGTTTGTTGTTTTAAAAGTCCAAGGCCAAAAGGGATAAACTCTTCTTCTTGGTTAAAAGGCCTGATTTGCAGATTTTCATCAAAAAAACCATTTTTATGAAATTTAATATTCTTTAAAACGCTTAAACACTTCCCAGCTGAAAAGGCACATTCACTGATATCTCTTTCATCACCTTTTAAGATGACATTCCTCATCAATTCACCTTCTTTCCACTCCATTAGGGCATAAGGATGATTAATTAATGTGCAAGAAGCATCGGTGTAAAAAAACAAAGGAACCGGCAGATAGTTTTTTAATAGCTGATGAATTGCCTTTTCTCTAGCAAGGGCATTTTTTTCGCGGATATAAATGCGTAAAACAAGAGGAGCTGTGTTGTTTTGAAAAGTAATTTTATAGTTAGTGTTCGCGCATCCATCTGAGAGCAGAACTAAGGATTGGATTTTATTAGGGTTATAGGAATTAACAAGTTTTTGAGCTTGTTCAATATCTATGTGGGTATGAGACTTATAGCGCTCCCAGTGACTTTTTAAGACAGGCAATAGCAAACAAAGAATCTCTTATATAATCTGAGGTTTAACGAATGTATCATTTTTAAAACAGGCGTTCCATAAAACAAAATATACATAAAAATTCAACCAAGAAGGCTGGACAAGAAAGCAAAATGCCGTTATAAAGACTACATACTATTTGCAAAATTGCAAAGGCCCAGATAGCTCAGTTGGTAGAGCAAGGGACTGAAAATCCCTGTGTCGTTGGTTCGATTCCGACTCTGGGCACCACCATATTTTTCGTTTATGCAACAGATCTTGTGTTTTGAAAATAACGTCAGTGCCTATAAGCTTGGGGATTGGAGGGAGAAAGGTGAATCTGTAAGATCTCTTGTATCTTCTCTTACAAACGGATGGACTCTACACGAATCAGCGGATTAAGGCCAAGTTGGAACAATTTTAGAGATTAATTTTTTTGAATACAGGTTCTAAATTTTATCCGTGTCGGACCTTTTCAATATATCAAGAACGCCCTGCAGAATGAAACTAGCTGCCATTTTATCCACCACCTCTTTTTGACGCTTACGCGATAGATCGGCTGCAATCATAGTCCGAGTCACGGCTGCTGTTGAAAGGCGTTCGTCCCATAAGAAAATAGGGATTGTATAAAATTCATAAAATTTCCCTGCGAAAGCTTTGACTTTTTGGCTTTGGGGGCCTTCAGTTCCGTTCATGTTTAGAGGATAGCCAAAAATAAGTGCGGCAACTTTATGCTCTTCGATGATTGTTTTTAATTCATTAAAGGTTTTTTCTTGGCCTTGACGATTTAGGGTTTTATAAGGCGTTGCAATTGTTAAGCTTAAGTCTGACAAACTCAGCCCAACAGTCTTATCACCCAAATCAACTCCCATAAGACGTTTTTTGGTGTTTTTATAAAGGGACAAATCGGCTAAGGTACAAAACATAAACACATTTTCTTTATGATCGCGATTTTTTATGTATGACACAAAATCAACAAACAGTCGAACAGTCAAATCATCCTTTTAAAGATGGCGTTACAACAGGCATCGTGCACGTGCATGTGCGAAGGCCTAATATTGACCCAAATCAACCTGAACGCAGTCTTGATGCTGCTTTAGAGGAAGCTGTTGGCCTTGCTGAAGCCATTAGCTTAAATGTGGTTCATAAACAAATCGTCCGATTAAATAAAATGTCTCCATCAACCTTGATGGGCAAGGGGAATGTGGATGGCATAGGTTCTGCAATTGCTGCACTTAACATCAAATTGATGATCGTAGATTCAACATTATCACCGATTCAACAGCGCAATCTTGAAAAGATCTGGAAATGCAAAGTCATTGATCGAACAGGTCTTATTCTTGAGATCTTTGGCGAAAGGGCAAGAACGGCTGAGGGCAGCTTACAGGTGGAATTAGCTGCCCTTAAACATCAGCGTAGCAGACTGGTGAGGTCGTGGACTCACCTTGAACGGCAACGCGGTGGTTTTGGTTTTACAGGTGGTCCGGGTGAGCGTCAGATTGAACTGGATCGCCGTATGATTGACAATCGGATTTTAAAGATTGAAAAGGAACTGAACCAAACAATTAAGATGCGCAGCCTTCACAGAAAAGCGCGCCAGAGAAATGAGGCGCCTGTGGTGGCTCTGGTTGGTTATACCAATGCTGGGAAATCGACGCTTTTTAATAAACTGACTGAATCCAATGTGTTTGCTAAGGACTTATTATTTGCAACCCTTGATCCGACTATGCGGGTGTGCAAACTTCCTGGCGGCAGAGAGGTTATTTTCTCAGATACGGTTGGGTTTATCTCTAACCTTCCAACTCAATTGATTGCGGCGTTTAGGGCTACTTTAGAAGAGGTCTGTACAGCCGATGTAATTTTGCATGTCCATGATACGGCTCATATGGATCATGAAGCGCAAGCTTGTGACGTTAAAAAGGTTTTAACTGAGCTTGGGATAGAAGAAGAGAGCAAAGACGCTCCCATGATTATTGAGGTTTTGAATAAGGCCGATTTATTAACGAATGCTGATACAGAAATTCTTGCCAATAAGATAAGCCGAAAATCGAATAAGGTGTTGATTTCAGCTGTAACAGGTGAAGGTTTGGTTAATCTGTTGGCCCTGATTCAAAGGCGGCTTATAGAGGATGGAAAAATCATTCATATAGAGCTTCCGACTTATGAGGGTGAAATCTTAGCGTGGTGTTACCGAAAAGGTGTTATTTTAAGTCGTTACGATAAGGGGGAAATTATCTATCTAACCCTTCGCCTTGATTCAGGTGAGATCAAGAAATTTGAGCAGTTTAAGGTATCAAAGAAGGCTCATTTATAGATTTAAAAAGCTCTGTTGAAAATTCATTTTAATTCAAAAATAATTTGACATTTAGAATGTTAGATCATATATGCAAGATGTGTTTAATCCATGAGAAGAACAGAGAAAATTGTGAAAATCATCCAAAAAATAATGATGGCAACCCTTATCACCAGTGCTCTGGCTGGATCTGTATATGCTGTATATGATCCGGATAGACAAGATGAAACAAGAGTTCGAGACCTTGATGATATTGGTTTAGTACGTCACAAGTTATCAATCACCCGTTCAGGAATTGATGCTGTTTTGGATGATAGGTTTGATCCTGCTAGGGGTTGTAATGAAGCTGCTAAAAACGCAAAAGCATTTTTGCATGGCATTGTTCATGGGACAATTGACAGGTTTGATGGCGCTGATGTCGCTACAAAAAAAGATGCATTTTTAGCTGCTTTAAATGTGGTTCTTAATGCACACGTAGGACCTCTTGAACTTGATATTGCATGTGCTGGATTTAATCCATGCTGCTTTCCAACTATTGATAACATTAATGACGCAGTCGATATTTTCTATGCTGCAATCGCTACAGTAGATCCAAGAGAAGCTTTGTTAAGACAGGCGCATACTTTAAGAATTAATTCCAGCAGTGCAACTGGTGAAACAGTTGAAGACTTACTTAGTGAACTTTCATTTGCACAAGGTGCTTATCACCAAGCAGTTTTAGCCAAAGTAGAAGCAGCTAATTTTGGTATAGGCCGTGACAAAACGTTAGCTGATATGGTTGCTGCACGTCTTGCTGATCATGCTCTCGGTGGTAGGTATCATGATTTGGGATTAGGCGGAGATGAGGCAAGAATTGCTGCATTTCATTATCATTTAGAGCAAGCTCAAAGAGAGGCAGTAGCTGCGGTCACAGTGGCACCTGAAGATCATGAAATGATCCGTTTAGGTCAAGGAGTTAAGAATATGTTTGATGATGGCATACTTGAGGGGGCAGCAGATAGTGTTGATGGAATGCTTGCGCATCTTTCTCAACTGCCCTTCAGAATAATTCAATTAAAAGCCATGATTAGTCAATTGGCGCAACCTCTCGCACCTTGCCGAGTTGTACTTTCTTCAACGGCGTCGCATACCGGACATAGCGACAGTAGCGATGATGGGATGCCTTTATTTGACTAGAACCCTTCTGGTTTTTTCTTTTTTAAAGGCTATCTAAGGCCAATAAAATAATAACCGTCGTTATCTTAAACCCCGAGAAGGGTTTAGTGGAGATCCAGAAAAATATAACTGGATCTCACTTTTCTAAACTGATAATCAATTAACCAGCTTTTGCTGTTTTTTCATCTTTGGAAGGTTCAAGAGATTGCAAAACTTCTTTTACGCTTTCTGGTTGTTTTTGAGGATCAGCTGTTGGAGCTGTTTTAGGGGAATTTGTTGAAACTTCATGATCTTCATGAGTTCCGTGGGCTCCATCAGCCGCAACGGAAAAGCTAATTTCTTTAACAACCGCTCCATGGCTATCAACAAGTTCAACGCTCCAATTGCCAGGGTGAGCTATGACTCTGCTATAAGTGCGCCAACGAGGAGAGTCCTTAATACCTACTTTAGTTTCATGATATGACTTCCCGTTTTTCTTCCAGCGGAAAGTTACGTGATCATTTCCCTTGCTGTTAAGATCGGCAAAAGCAAAAACATGACCGTCATGGCTCGAAAATTGTTCTTTTGTTCCTTGAGGCTCATGATTAATAACACCCGTTGCTAAAACAAATCGATTTGCTGTAAGGTGATGATCGGTCACTGATGCAACTGGGGCCGCTGTTGTTACAGGTGCTACAGGCTGAGGTGAATTGGTACTGGCATTTTGCGGAGCCGCAGCAATAGTCTCTGCTATATGAGCTTGTTGTTTTGAGGAATCAGGAGCAACAGTTGTTGCTTGTACAAAATTAATTCCCGCTAATGCAAGAACAAGAGCGGAGCTTAAGAAAAGACGAAAGCGCATAAAAACCTCTAAGTGATGTGTAAATGAATAATCCCATTATAGAATACAATTTTGAATTTTTCTTTAAAATAACATCTAAATCGTTTCAAATTTTTATAAAATTTAAGGGTGCTGCATGACCGCAATTTTGCCTTTACTGTATGATTCAATCACCAAGGAATCTCCTCCTTTGAAAATTGAATCTCCATTTAAGCCTGCAGGCGATCAGCCTGCAGCCATTGCTGGGCTTGTCGATGGATTAAAAAAAGGTGAAAGAGACCAAGTTTTATTAGGTGTTACAGGATCTGGAAAAACGTTTACAATGGCGCATGTCATTGAAACCTTGCAGCGTCCAGCTTTAATTTTGGCGCCAAATAAAATTTTGGCAGCTCAGCTGTATGGTGAGATGAGAGATTTCTTTCCTCATAACGCGGTTGAGTATTTTGTTTCCTATTATGATTATTATCAACCTGAAGCCTATGTGGCCAGAACCGATACCTATATTGAAAAAACGGCGTCAATCAACGAACAGATTGATCGTATGCGCCATTCGGCAACACGTTCCCTTTTGGAAAGAAAAGACGTGATTGTGGTTGCCAGTGTATCTTGTATTTACGGTATTGGCGGTGTTACTACCTATAGCGAAATGATTTTACCCTTAAAAACCGGACAAATCGTCTCGCAGCAGGACGTTATGAGACGTTTGATTGAGCTGCAGTATAAGCGCAACGATATTGCTTTTGGCCGTGGAACTTTTAGGGTACGTGGAGATATTCTTGAAATTTTCCCAGCCCACTATGAAGACCGCGCTTGGCGGTTTAGTTTTTTTGGTGATGAAATTGAGAAAATTATCGAAATGGATTCCTTAACAGGGGAAAAATTCGCTGACCTTGATCAGGTTACTATTTTTGCTAACAGCCATTATGTAACGCCGGGTCCGACGATGCAGCAAGCTATCAAACAAATACAAGCAGACCTTAAGATTCGCCTTCAAGAATTTGAAGAACAAGGCAAGCTTCTTGAATATCAACGCCTGGAACAACGAACAAAATTTGACCTTGAGATGATGGCGGCAACAGGGGTTTGCTCAGGTATTGAAAACTATTCTAGGTATCTAACAGGGCGGGCACCTGGACAAGCGCCACCAACTTTGTTTGAGTACTTGCCAAAAGATGCAATTTTAATTGTTGATGAAAGTCATGTGGCCGTTCCTCAGTTAGGCGCCATGTATAAAGGCGACAGATCGAGAAAGGCAACACTCTATGAGCATGGGTTCAGGCTGCCTTCTTGTGCCGATAATAGGCCGCTCAAATTTGAAGAATGGGAAGGCATGCGTCCCCAAACGGTTTTTGTATCCGCAACGCCTGGACCGTGGGAACTTGACAAGACCCAAGGTTCCTTTGTTGAGCAGATCATTCGTCCCACAGGACTCATTGATCCTGTTTGTGAAATTCACCCGTGTGAACATCAGGTGGATGATTTGATTCATGAATGTAAATTGACTGTGGCTAAAGGCTTTAGAGCCCTTGTTACAACTTTGACCAAAAAAATGGCCGAGGCTTTAACTGATTATTTAAACGAAGCCGGTTTAAAGGTTCGCTATCTTCATTCTGACATTGAAACCCTCGAACGTATTGAAATTATTCGGGGTTTGCGTTTAGGAGACTTTGATGTTTTGGTTGGAATTAACCTTTTAAGAGAGGGACTTGATATTCCTGAATGTGGATTGGTTGCTATTTTAGATGCCGATAAAGAAGGGTATTTGCGTTCAAAAACATCATTGATCCAAACCATTGGCCGTGCAGCGCGTAACGTTGAAGGCAAAGTTATTTTATATGCCGATAAAATGACAAAATCCATGGAGGGGGCGCTGGCTGAAACTAACCGTCGCCGTGAAAAGCAAGAACTGTATAATAAGGAAAATAATATCATCCCAGCTTCAGTTAAAAAAGGCATCAGTGGATCCCTTCAATCGGCCTGCAATGCTGATTATGTGGATGTTGGGGTTGATGCTGTTGTGTTGAGCGCTAAAGAAATTACCAAACGAAAATCTGGGCTTGAAAAGCAGATGAAAGAAGCTGCCAGTAATCTGGAATTTGAAGAAGCTGCCAGACTCAGGGACGAAATTCGCAAATTGGATAAAATGGAATTGGAATTGTAGAGCATTTAAAGTGACTAATTTTGGTCAAGGGATTTTGATCCAAAATTGTTTTAATTAACCTGACTTCCTTACATCGAACTCAGGTTAATTAATTGAAGATCTTTCCAGATTCATACCAAAAAGGCTGGGCATAATTCTGATTTACTATAAACTCTTTATTCTTTTTGGGCTTTACAGGTTAGTGCATTTTCCTCCTTAGAAAAGACCCATACATAAAGGGGTCTGTCCTGAAAGAGTCTCAGGATATGCCCATGCACTAAGGTAAAATGAGGGGAGAAACATGCTGATTTTTATGTGTTTTCTGAGTTGTGATAATACCAATGCCAGGCTGTAGAGATTTTTCTTTACGCTGCTATTTCTTGACCATTCGCAATTGCCGACAGAGTTCTGGCGATAACTCTGATCTCTGTGCGCAGCTCTTGCGTTGAACGATTGCGCCCTTCAACCAATTCTTCCAGCATTTTAGTAGACGTCGCATCCAGGTTTCGCAACAGATGTTTGATTGCTTCATCGTGAGCACCGCTCGCTGGGTTTTTACTCATTTGAATGATGTTTTCTTGCAGATCAACTTGGTTTTGTGCAATCTTTTTAATCACAGTTTGATGGGCCGTGATTTGATCAGCCATTAACGCGAGTTTTTCATTTAAGGTTTGCATAGATTTAATAACGCTCAGGCGATTGTCTTCTGATCTGCGCATTTGGGTTTGAAGATTTGCCATGGATTCAATGGTTTGCTCCAAAAGGCCCATCGAATAGGCAGGGCCGCTTCCCGTAGCGGCTGCCTCAGAAGATCCACTTATTTTGGTGTTAATCGCCAAACGATCTTCCAGATTATGAAAAAATTCACTGCTGGCTTTGGTGTTTTGAAGGTCAAGAAAACCAATGATTAGAGAGCTTGCCAAACCAAACATTGACGAGCTAAAGGCCATGCCCATCCCAGAAAGCGGAGATTGAAGTCCTTCTTTTAAATGGCTAAAAGCGTTTTTCACATCGCCGCTGCCCATATCAATGCCATTGATCACACCGGTAATCGCACCAATGGTTTCAGATAATCCCCAAAACGTTCCCAGAAGGCCTAAGAAAATTAATAAACCAACCAGATACCGACTTAGGTCGCGTGTTTCGTCAAGGCGGTTTTCAACACTTGATAAAACAGAGCGGGCAGTAATCGGTGAAAGGGTGCCATTAAAGCTTGGATCACTGAGTAAAATAGATAGAGGTGCTAAGATTTTTGCCTTTGGAGAATTAGGGAAACGTTCTTTTCCTTGTTCAAAACTGTCTAACCAATTTTGTTCTTGTTGCAGGCGGTATAATTTGAAAAAACTCAAAAAGATCCCAAGCGCAACGCAAGAAAGAATAACGATATTCAAAGCAAAGTTATGCAAAAAGATACGACTCAAAGGGACGAACAGCACACCGGCAGTCGCTAGAACTAAACTCAAAAAAATTCCCATACGCAGGAAATAGCGGTGAATATAACTCATATAACCTTTCCTTTTTATTTTCAGCTCAGTGTAAGAGTAGCTGAATTTCCGTCAAGTAAAAACTTATTTTTCAATGTGTAACAAAATTAAGAATTAGTTTAGGTCTCTTTTCCTTTAACTTTCAAACGAACAGCGGCTGCTTTAGAAAGTCTTAGGATAATTTGTTTTGGAATACGAAGATCAACCATTGACGTTTCTTCTTTACTGATTCTTTTTTGTTCAATCAAAAGTGACAGTCTTGCAAGTGCATCTTCGACCTTGTCTTCAGGAAGTTTGACCTGAATCGTATTGTCTAAGGTCAAATCCCAACGACGTTGACGAATTCTGACAAGAGAACTTAGTTTTTCGCGAACCTTTGGGAATTTTTCAAGTGTTGCTAAAATCTGAGGAGCACGAACCGGAGCATCCGTGCCGACAACAACAGGTAAATGCCGAAAATAAGAAATGACGGGCGTACTGATCACAATTCCTTCTTGATCAACCAAAAAGAAATTCTGCTGATGATGCCAAAGGGCGATAGGCTTTCTTTCAATCATTTGTATGTAAATTAAATTGGGAAGGCGTCTTTGAACAGTGGCTGATTTTACCCAATCTATTTTTTCAAGGTTCTTTCGAATAATCTCAAGATCATACGCTAAAATGGGATGATTCCTTTTTGCTTGAACAGCGTTTAGAACAGCATCTTGCGGGGAATGTTGACGTCCTTCTACAAAAACCTCATCAATCTTAAGACCCAATACACCGGATAAAACAACCGTCTTTTGTCCAAGATAGGCATATGCTTTTTGAGGATATTCTAAAAGGTATCCAATAATACCAACAATCAAACAAAATCCAATAAAAAAACTTACAAAAATACCTTTGATATTTCTTCGTTGCCAGCGACTACGGTTGGGACGCATATTGGTCCGGCCAGTATTTTTTTTTCGTCGTGAGATTATTGGTGACATCTTGCGGCTTTAATCTTTTTTTCCAAAAGATCCTTAAAGGATATGCCCACATAGGCAGCAATCTCAGGGACCAAAGACAACGGGGTCATACCGGGTTGTGTATTCAGTTCAAGAATATAAAACTTTGGATTATCGGTGGTATCATCATATCTGAAATCAGAACGAGTAACCCCGTGACAACCAAGAGCTTTGTGTGCCTTTTCAGCTAGTTCAAGAACCTCTTGATAGGCATCAGGCGTCAAGGGGGCTGGCATAATATGTTCGGCTTTGCCAGGAGTATATTTAGCCGTATAGTCGTAAAATCCTTGAAGAGGCTTTATTTCAATGGCTCCAATGGCTTTATCATCAATCACCGCTACATGAATTTCTCGGCCTGGAATAAATTTTTCAATTAATACATCTTCACCAAAGTTCCACTCCTTAATGCTTTGTTGATAGTCAGTTTCATTGAAAACAAGAGTAACGCCCCGGCTTGATCCCTCGCCAATGGGTTTGATGACATAAGGCATTTCCATAGGATGACCTTCTTGCAACTGGTCAAAAGAAATCAATTTCCAAGGGGGAGTCGCAAGGCCGATATATTGAAAGATTTTTCTGGATAAAATTTTATTCATAGCAATAGCAGAGGCTGTAACTCCGCAATGAGTGTAGGGAATCTGAAGCATTTCCAAAACACCCTGGATAACACCGTCTTCACCACCTACGCCATGCAGAGCATTAAACACAATTTCAGGTTTTACTTCTTCCAGCTCTTGTAAGAGTTTTGGCAGATTCCTTTGAACATCAATCGATTTTACTGAATAGCCAAGCTCACTCAAAGCTGCCACGACTTCATTTCCTGAAGATAGCGAAACTTCTCTCTCTGATGACCATCCACCCATTAAAACAGCAATTTTCTTTGATTTCATTCTATCTACTTACTTCCTTAACTTAATCTTGTATTTACATTCCTAAACGGATGATTTCCCACTCTAAATGGATGTTAGAGGTTTCTTCAACTTTTCTACGTACCGTTTCCCCTAAATTTTCCAGGTCTTTTGCTGATGCTGAATCAAGATTAAGCAGAAAGTTACAATGTTTTTCAGAAACCTGAGCATCACCAATGCGAAGGCCTCTACATCCAGCCTTATCAATTAATTCCCAAGCCTTAAGTCCTTTAGGATTTTTAAAAGTGCTTCCCCCTGTGCGGCCTCTGATGGGTTGGCTGTCTTCTCTTTTTTTTAAAAAATCGTCAACGGTTTTTTTAATGATTTGTGAATTATCTTTGTAACATTGAAAGGCAGCTTTTAAAACTATGGATCCTTTTGGAAGGTTTCCATGACGATAATCCATAGAAAGCTCAGAAGAGGCCAGACGATAAATTTTACCTTTTTCATCCATGAGCTCAACCCACCTTAAAAGGTCTTTGACCTCTGATCCATAAGCGCCGGCATTCATAGCCACAGCACCGCCAATTGTGCCAGGAACCCCCACTAAAAACTCAAGACCGGAAATTCCTTCTTCAAGGCATCTCATGACAACTGTTCTATCAAGACAGCCTGCTCCTACAATGATATTAGATCCATCAATCTCAAATTCAGAAAATCCGGACCCTAAACGAATCACGCAACCTTTGATGCCTTGATCTCTCACAAGAACATTTGAGCCTGCCCCCATGCAAATAACATCTATTTCAGATGGTTTGTTCTTTAAAAAATGGCTTAGATCTCTTGCATGGGCTGGTTTAAAAAAAACCTCTGCAACGCCACCGACTTTGAACCAAGTGGTTTGAGACATTTTTTGATTAAAACTATAGCGCCCTTCTACAAGGGGCAGGTAATCAACAAGTCGTTTTTTACATTCAAATGTCATTTAACCAATTTAGCCAGCAACTTCTTGTATTTGCGATTCTTCTTCTTGCCATAATGGGTCAAGCTGTGTAGGTAGAGAAGCTGCCCAATAGGTTATACTTCCCGCTCCAAGGCACAAAACGATGTCACCAGATTTTGCAATGCGTCTTAAAAGATAAGGGAGCTCTTTGGCATCTTCAATTTCAAAAACGTTTTGAACGTCTCCTTGAAGGCGAATGGTTTTCGCTAGATTTTCAGATGTAGCCCCTTCGATAGAATTTTCTCCGGCTCCGTATACTGGTGCAATAATCAGTTGATCACAGCCCTTAAAACAGGCGGCAAATTCATCAAAAAGATAGCTTAGACGTGAATAGCGGTGCGGTTGCATAACGGCAATAATTTTACCTGAAGTTGCTTGTCTTGCTGCTTCCAGAACTGTTTTGATTTCCACTGGATGATGTGCGTAATCATCAATGATCGTAACACCTCCGGAAACACCAACCTTTGTAAAACGGCGTTTAACTCCTTTAAATCCCACAAAAGCTTTTCGAATGATGTCTTCACCAAGGCCTAATTCCTGAGCAATTGCAATTGCTGACAAAGCATTTTGAACATTGTGTTTCCCAACCATTGGTAAAAATAGATCCTTTATTCGTGTAGGAAGAGCTTTTATTTTGGCAAACTCTGAATGCATAAGAGTTTGATGAGAAAGGGGTCTATTGATATCAACGTCAAAGGTCGTTCCATCCGAACTCATTCGCATGTTGACGGCGCGGATCATCGCATTTTGGTTAAAGCCATAGGTGGTAATTCTGCGATCCGTAATTTGAGACGAAATCTCCATCACAGTTGGATGATCAGCGCATAAAATAGCCAGACCATAAAAAGGAATATTTCCGATAAACTTAAGGAACGCTTGCTTTAGCGTTTCAATATCTCCATAAAATTCCATGTGCTCGGGGTCAATATTGGTAACAACGGCAATCGTTGCCGGCAACTTAACGAAACTTCCGTCTGATTCATCGGCTTCAACGACTGTCCAATCACCCGTACCAAGACGTGCGTTGGTGTTATAAGCATTAATAATCCCACCATTGACAACCGTAGGGTCCATTGACGCCGCTTCAAGCAAAGACGCAGCCAAAGAAGTCGTTGTTGTTTTCCCATGAGTTCCGGATATAGCAATTGAAAACTTAAGGCGCATTAATTCAGCCAACATTTCAGCGCGCCCAATAACAGGGATGCCGTAACGTCTTGCAGCGACTACTTCTACGTTATCGTTTTTAACTGCTGAGGAAACAATGACAACCTGCGCGTCATGAACATTTTCAGCTTTATGGCCTATTGAAACAGGAATACCAATTTTTTGAAGACGATTTGTATTGTTGTTTTCAGCAACATCACTGCCCTTAACCTGGTATCCCAAATTATATAAAACTTCTGCGATACCACTCATACCAATTCCACCGATACCAATGAAATGAAGATGGCGAACCGTTTGAGGGGGAATACGCATAATAAACCTTAATAATAATAGAGAAAAATAATAATCGCTTAACTTAAGATTGTAACATAATATTTTTTTTCAAGGAATTTCTTATAGAAATATATCTCAAACCCTTTAAATATTTTTTATGTTTAGGATACCCAAAGACGTTTTTTTGAACTCTTTGAAAGATCTATTATACAACAACCTTCATTATACAGTTAGCAAATCTCCGATAACTTGCGCAACAGTATTCGCAAGATTTTTGCTAGCGTTTGCTTGCGCATATTGACGGATTGCTCTTGCCACGCTTAGAAGACTTTGAGGGTCATTCATCAAGTTGATGAGCATTTTTGACAAAGATTCTGGGGTGAATTCTTGTTCACGGAAAACCCAAGCTGCACCATTTTGCGAGAAAAACTGAGCATTATACCACTGATCTCCCTCTATCGAGGCAGCATAAGGTACCAAAATAGCAGGGCACCCAGCAATAGCAAGCTCAGCAACAGTGGAGGCGCCAGAACGCGCAATAACCAAATGCGCTTTACTATAAAGTTCGTCCATGTTTTTAAAAAACGGCTTTATTTCAACGTCTAAAAGAGACTGACGATAAATAGATTTTGTTTTGTCTAAATATTCCGAGCGAGCTTGTTGGTGAACAACAAGCCTTCTTTGTAGGTCAAGAGGCAGATGAATTAAGGTCTGTGGAATAATCTCTGAAAAAATCTTGGCGCCTTGACTTCCACCAATCACCAGAATATGAAAAGGATCTGTTGGGGATGGAGGAGAGTACAGATGATCCTTAAGCAATAGAATATCTCGCCTGACAGGATTTCCGGTAAATGTCGTGTTTTTTGTCAAAATTCCTTTTGTAACTGGAAAGGAAGTTGCAATGCGAAATGCTCTTTTTGCTAAGAGTCGATTAGCGCGACCTAGAACGGCATTTTGTTCATGGATAATCGTAGGGATACCTGACAGCTGAGCTGCTAAAAGAGGGGGAACGGATGGGTATCCACCAAAGCCAATAACGATTGTTGGACGAAGACGACGATAGAGCCAGCAGCAATAGATCGTTTGCCAAAATAAACTAAAATAAAGCCTAATTTTGCCAATCAAAGGAGCACGTCTTTTTATTGGGCGAACAAAAACTTCTTCAAAGCAATTAGTTTGGTTCAGGCTATTTGCCCTATTATCTGTAATCAGATAAACTTTTCTCCCTTGAGATTTAAGTTCTTCACCTAAAGAAAGAGCCGGAAATAAATGACCACCTGTTCCTCCGCTGGCCAACAGATAAACGGGTCTGTGAGTACGGCGCATTTAGAGCACCTCCGTAACGCCATGTCTACGTCTAGTTAGCGCTAAAAGCATTCCCATGGCAATTCCTAAAGCCACCAAAGAAGATCCTCCATAACTTATAAACGGCATAGTCATACCCTTTGTTGGGATAAGATGTAATGCTGATGCCATATTAATAAACGCTTGTAATCCAAATTGCATAGAAATTCCAGCTGTTCCCATAATTGTAAATAAACTTGATTCTTGCATTCCTCTCAACAAAGATCTGATAACAACAAATGCAAAAAGTCCAACAAGTGCTAAACAGAGAATAAGGCCAAACTCTTCACCTGCGACCGAGAAAACAAAGTCCGCATGTGCGTCTGGAACGTTCTTTTTGATAATACCTTCTCCAGGCCCCCTACCAAACAACCCTCCATTCATAAAAGCCTCTAATGACTGATTAACCTGATACAGATCATGTTGTGGGTTCCCTGATGTCGGATCTAGGAACTGATCAATACGTCTAGCCACGTGCGGAAATAATAAGTAAGCACCGCATAATCCAATAACTGCCATCGTTGCTAGTATAACCATCCAAATAACAGGCATTCCTGCAATAAAAAGTTGGCCAATCCACGTTGATATGACCACAAGCGTCATCCCAAGATCTGGTTGCAAAAGAAGTAATACCACAAGTATCACTAGAAGGATGAATGATATTAGTAATCCGGGGAATTGAAAATCACGATATTTTTCAGCTAACATCCAAGCGACCATAATGGCAAAGGCTGGTTTTATAAATTCAGAGGCTTGAATGGACGTTCCAGCCAAAACAATCCATCGACGAGCTCCTTTAATTTCAGCACCACTTGACAGGGTAAAAATAAGTAAGATCACACCGACCAGATAGAGAAAAGAAGCGAGCCTTCTGACCTGTTGAGGGTTTAATAAAGAGATCACAATCATCAAACCAACAGCAGGCGGAACCATGATGATATGACGTTTTACGAAGAAAAATGTTCCAAGATTAAGTCTTTCTGCTACAGGTGGACTTGCTGCGAAACTTAAAAGGATACCGATTGCCATGATAATAATGATGGCGCTTAAGCTCCATCTATCGATTGTCCACCACCATCTACCTAAAACGCTTGTGTCTCTTCGTGAAAAAGTAGGCGTACTCATATTATGCTCCTGGCCAGATTTCTAAATATATCGCCTCTTTCTTCAAAGTCACGAAACTGATCAAAGCTTGCACAAGCCGGTGAAAATAAAATAACAGAAGGTACTTTTTTATCCTCATTGATTTTTTCAACAGCGGCTTTTAAGGCCCTGTCAAGACTTTCACATTTAAGGTAAGAAACATCTCTGCCTAGGGTTTCAGCAAAATCATCTTGAGCTTCTCCGATCAAAAAGGCATGCTTAATTTTAGGAAAATGCTTTTTTAAAGGTTTTATTCCTTGGCTTTTTGGACGACCACCTGCAATCCAATAAATTGAATAATCCTTATAACTTTCAAGGGCACAAGCTGTTGCGTCAGCATTCGTTGCTTTGCTGTCGTTAACGAACAAAGTCGATTCCGTTTTTTCAACGATCTCAAGGCGATGAGCAAGACCAGGAAAGGTCTTTAATGCTGAGGTAATTTCCAGAGAAGAGAGACCATATTCTCTTGTTGTAGCATAAGCCACGGCTGCATTTTGATGGTTGTGAACGCCTTTGAGAGTGACAAGAGGGTTTAGGTCCATAATGTTTTTTGAACCTTCATAAAGAATGCCTTTTGAAACCCATACATCCGCTTGGGTTTTTATGGAAACAGAAATTGTTGGCTGACTGTTCTTAATTTTTTGATATATGGACAGGGAAAATGGATCATCAATACTAATGACGGCACTTTTGCATCCCTGAAAGATGTTTTCTTTTGCTCTTACATAAGCTTCCATTGTACCGTGTCTATCCAAGTGATCTTCTGATATATTAAGCCAAGCGCTGATATCAAGATTGAGAAAACTTGAGATCTCTAACTGAAAAGAAGAAAGCTCTAAAACGTATGTGCCAGCTTTTTCAAGAGAAAGGGCAGGGATGCCAATATTGCCGCCAACAGATGCGTTTCTTTTGTTTTGGTTAAGAATATGCCCAATAAGCGCTGTTGTTGTTGATTTGCCGTTTGTTCCTGTAATGCCAATAAACTTAGACTGACGTTCGCTAATGCTCAATAAATTGATATCGCAGAGAATGGGAATATTGTGGGCTATGGCTTTTTCTGTGAATGGATGAGGTTTTGGAAATGAAAAAGAAACACCTGGACTTTGAATGACTGAGGTAAGAGAATCCCAAGGAATTTCATTTATATTTTTTACTCCGCCATTCGCTTGATTTCTAAGCACGTTATCATCAAATGTAAAGACAGTAGCTCCTTTTTTCTTAAGCCACCCAGCTGTTGCTTGACCAGAGCGAGCCATTCCTAAAATCAAAAAGGTTTGATTGACAAAGGTCATAAAAATTTTATCTCAACTTTAAAGTGGACAAACCAATGAGTGCAAGGATCGATGCAATAATCCAAAAACGAATCACAACTGTAGGTTCTGCCCAACCTTTCTTTTCAAAATGATGATGAATTGGGGCCATTAAGAAAATTCGTTTTCCGGTAAGTTTAAAATATCCTACTTGCAGAATAACAGATACAGCTTCGATGACAAAAAGTCCACCAACGATGGCCAAAACAATTTCATGTTTGGTAATAACGGCAACGGTTCCAAGCGCCCCACCTGCAGCAAGTGATCCTGTATCGCCCATGAAAACTTTAGCGGGAGGCGCATTAAACCATAAAAACCCAAGGCCTGCCCCAACGAGAGAGCCAAGAAAAATACAAAGCTCACCAGTGTTAGTGACGTGGTGGAGTTGCAAGTAGTTTGCGAAAATGCTGTTACCAACAACATAACTGATCAGGCAAAAGCAAGTTGCAGCGATCATGACAGGCACAATGGCAAGTCCATCGAGTCCGTCTGTTAGATTAACAGCATTAGAAGAGCCGACGATAACAAGAATTGCCCATATAAAGTAACCATACCCAAGATTGAGGAGAAAGTCTTTGAAGAACGGAAATGTTACACTGCAACACATTTTTTCAGCAGTGAAATGAGTGATGAAGTAAACTGCAATAAAAGAAAGAGTGATTTGCCATATCAATTTGAATCGACCGGAAAGCCCTTTATGACTTCGCTTAGTTAATTTTAAAAAATCATCATAGGCGCCAAGGCCGCCAAAGCCAAAAGTCACAAAAAGCGTTATCCAAATAAAAGGATTTGTTAAGTCAGACCAAAGGACAGTGCTAAGGCCAATGGCCAAGAGAATCAGGCAACCCCCCATGGTAGGGGTGCCTTTTTTTGTTAAAATGTGACTTTCAGGGCCATCAGTGCGGATGGGTTGACCTTCTCCCTGTTTGCTTTTTAACCAGCGGATGACAGGTTTTCCGCACAAAAAGCTGATAATAAGAGCCGTTAAAATGGCTCCTCCTGTTCGAAACGTGATGTAACGAAAAAGGTTAAAGAGGGAATGTTGCTCGGCTAGAGGGTACAGAAGTTGATATAACATAAAATATTATGCAGCTACGGTTGTTTGTTCGACAAGAAAGTAATCGACTATGCGGCTCACTTTACTGCCTTTTGAGCCTTTGACAAACACAATGTCTCCATCTTGAAGGTGAGGAAGGATATAAGGAATTAAGGCTTCTGCTTTTGGCTCAAAACGTCCCTGAAGAGTTTTTGGAATAACATCAAAAAGATGCTGCATACCAGCCCCTGTCCCAAAAACAAGATTAATACCTGATTTTTTGACTGCGTCCACTAAATCTCGGTGATACTCGGGGGTTTTTACACCTAGTTCAAGCATTTCGCCTAATATAGCGATTTTCTTTCCTTTTGGAGTCAAAGAAGCAAGAACATTTAAGCCTGCTTTCATAGATGCTGGGTTTGCATTGTATGCGTCGTCGATTAGGGTTATCGAAATTCCATTTAAAAGAGTTATTTTTTGTTTCAACCCACGACCTCTTATGGGCTTTATGGTGAGCAGGGTCTTTGCTGCTTTTTCTAAGGAAAGACCAAGTTCATTCACACAAGCTAATACCACCAAACTTGTAAAAGCATAGTGCTCGCCAATTAAAGGAAGCTGGTATTGAATTTTCCCCCCTTTTATTTCTGCGGTAATTGAAGATGTGTATTCGAAGGCGTTTTCTTTGTATTCGATCAGTTGAATATCAACTCCTTTGGTTTTTCCAACACCGATAATGTTTGTAATTCCTTTAGACTTTGCTATTTCCTTGAGTAGAGAGAATTGAGAGTTATCAGCATTAAGAATTACAGGTCCACCTGTTTTTAATCCGCTAAAAATTTCGGCTTTCTCAGCTGCAATTTGTTCAAGAGACTCAAAGTGGCCAATATGACTTTCGGCGATTGTTGTAATAACAGCAACACCAGGTTCTACTAATCTTGACAGAGGTTCAATTTCGCCGGGTTTATTCATACCGACCTCGAATACCCCAAATTCCGTATCATTTTCAAGTGCAATTAGACTTAAAGGAACTCCCCAATGATTGTTATAACTTTCTTTTGAAAAGGTTGTTTTTCCAAAAGCAGCTAGAACGTGGGCAAGCCATTCTTTCGTGGTTGTTTTTCCAACGCTTCCTGTAATGCCAACAATCTTTGCTGCCGTTTTAGCGCGTGCGTAAGCGCCAAAATAATTAAGGGCTTTTAGAGTATCATCAACTAAAAAATAGGTTTTTCCTGTTAAATCACCTGAGAATTTGCTAACAACAACCCCTGAAGCTCCTTTAGCAAATGCATCCTTTACAAAGTCATGACCGTCTAAGGAGTCACCTTTTATGGCAACGTAAAGCTCCCCTGGTTTTAAAGTTCGCGTATCAATAGAAATCCCTGTTGCACAAAAACCGGAACCTGTTGTTATAAGTCCTAATACCTTTGCGATATCGTCTGCTTTCCATGCTGCCATTTGTTACTCCTACAAATGTTTTAAAACTTCATCTTGATCACTGAAGGGATAAGTAACAGTTCCGACTGTTTGCCCACTTTCGTGACCTTTGCCCGCTATTAACAATATATCATCCTTACTTAATCCTGCAATTGCAACTGCGATGGCTTCTGCACGATTTCCAATTTCTTTAGCTTTTGGGCAGGCCTTTAGGATCTCAGACCTTATAGAGGCAGGATCTTCAAGGCGGGGATTATCGTCAGTCACAATAATCTTATCCGCTAGATCTTGGGCAATTTTACCCATTTGTGGCCGTTTGCCTGTATCCCGGTTCCCTCCACATCCAAAAACAACCCATAAGTTTCCTTTAACGTGAGGGCGGAGATTTTTGAGGACACATTCCAAAGCGTCCGGGGTATGTGCATAATCAACAAAAACTGGAGCACCGTTTTTCGAGGCTACATATTCCATTCTCCCTTTTGCACTTTTTAAAAGAGGCAGAGAGGGGATCATTGAAGATATAGGGATTCCTGTAGCATGTGCAAGAGCAAGAGCACACAAAAGATTCTCAAGCTGGAAAATTCCTGCAAGATTAACGGTTTGTTTTGGAAAGATTTCATTATAAACAATCAAATCAAACTGAATTGCGTGATGATTTTGCTGAATATTTTTAGCAAAAAAATTTGCTTTTTGCATTAGGCTATACGAAATAACCATATGATTCTTTTTTCTGCAAATCTCAACTAGCTTTTGAAAATAGGGCGAATCTGCATTGATAATGGCAGAGTTTCCGTTTGGCAAGACCTCACTGAAAAGTTTTGTCTTGGCATTAAAATAATTCTCCAGTGTTTTGTGATATTCTAAATGATCTTGAGTCAAATTAGTAAAGGCAGCAGCGCTTAGGCGGGCCCCATGAATACGGTATTGATCAAGGCCGTGACTGGATGCCTCTACGGCAATATGATCAATATGATTTTCTTTTAATGATTGTAGTGTTTGATGAAAATCAACAGGCCCCAAGCTTGTTAAATTGGGAATAATTTTATTTTGGTTAAATTGTGCATTTGAACTTAAAGTAAGCCCGAGTGTTCCAAGACTTGCTGCAGGAATGCCAGTAAATTCCCAAAGTTGACGTAGCATATTAACAACCGAGCTTTTCCCATTGGTTCCCGTTACGGCAATGATTGTTTGAGGTTGCCCTGGATAAATAACTTGGACAAGCTTTGTGAATGTTAATCTGGGATTGGAAACAGGGATGAAGGTAACGTCCGGAAATGATCTTTCAAAGTGTTCGCATGTTTCTTGGTTACTTATAAAAACTTTGGCACCTTTTTCAAGAGCACTTTGTGCATAAATAAAAGAGTTTGGACCATGAACCGAGACGAAAAGATCGTTAGACTCAACATCTCGAGAATCACAAGAGATTTTATTGATGAGAGACGGGGAGAGATAGAGAGAGGTTTTTACGCCGGCTTCCTTAAGAAGCTTATTCAGATCCATTCACAGACTCATGCGTTGAAGTTACATGACTCACATTAACCCATCCTTTGGGTGCTTGGCTACTCTCACTATCTTCTTCAGTCGCATGTAAACCTAATATGGGGGCCATTCTTTCTATTATCTTTCCGGCTGTTGGTGCTGCGTTCCAACCAGCCGCTGCAAAACCATACGTGTTTTTTGTTGGTTTTGGGTCATCTAGCAGAAGTAAGACGATATATCTAGGGGATTTGTGAGGGAAGGCGCCGACAAAGAAAGTCGTTCTTGCTTTACCTGTTGCATAGCTTTTCCCTTGAATTTTATAAGCAGTCCCTGTTTTACCGATAACTTGGTACCCGTCAACGTTTGCTTTTTTTGATGGACCCTCTCTAACAATGATGCGCATCAGATCACGAATGATTCTCGAAGTCTTTTCCGAAACAATGGGTTCTTTCGCTTTGTTTGCTTTAATGACCTCTTCTCGTTGACGAACATCTTTGTGTAAAAGAGTCGGTTGAGGCAATATACCATTATTAATAATACCACCAATTGTTGAAATTAGTTGAAGCGGCGTTACAGAAATACCATAACCATAAGAAACAGTCATAGAGGTAGGCTCTCTCCATGTGGTGGGGATTAAAGGATGGCCAAGTTCAGGAATTTCTAAAGTGGCAGCTTTGAATATACCAAATTTCTTTAGGTAAGCTTTTTGAGTGGCGATGCCAAACTCTTGCGAAATCTTAATGGCTGCAATGTTTGATGAATAAATAAAAGATTCTGCAAAACTTAAGACTCTATTTTTTCCTCTAAAGTCAGTTATTGTAAATCTTCCAATGGATATAGGGTGAGTAGCATCATAACGGCTATTTAACGTTGCTGTACCAGCTTCAAGAGCAATAGCCGTATTTAAGATTTTAAAAGTAGAACCAGGTTCAAATACCCCCAAAGTATTTCTGTTAAAGGTGGCATCTTGAGCGCCTTGAGTGGGTTGATTGGGATCGAATCCAGGGAAAGAAACCATAGAAATCAATTCACCAGATTGCAGATCCATCACCATAGCATTTCCGCCTATGGCGCCAAATTCAGTAATTGCTTTTGACATTTCATCATAAACAACATGCTGCACTCTGACATCTATGGACAATTGAAGCGGTTCATTGGATTTTTGAAGCTGGGCATCAAAATGCTTTTCAACGCCGGCAAGGCC
Organism: uncultured Alphaproteobacteria bacterium; assembly: GCA_903899945.1. Lineage (GTDB taxonomy): Bacteria > Pseudomonadota > Alphaproteobacteria > Paracaedibacterales > CAIULA01 > CAIULA01. The sequence continues at coordinate 113,347 of CAIULA010000034.1, forward strand.
GTTGCTATCAATGCCACAATAACCAAGGACGTGAGATGCTAATTTTCCATAAGGATAAACGCGCCTATGATCCTTTTGTAAATAAACTCCTGGAATCCCCATTTGATTAATAGCTTGCTGAAGTTTTGGAGGTAGATGACGCGCAAGCCACACAAACCCTTTAGCAGAGCTTAAACGCTGATAAAGAACTTCGAATCCCACTTCAGGAAGGACTTTTGCTAGCTTTTCAGCAGCTTCTTTTGCGTTCAAGATAACCTTCGGGTTTGCATAGATCGATGCGGTAACTAAATGGGTTGCCAAAATTTCACCATTTCTATCAATGATGTCAGCTCTGCGCAAAGTGGTAATTTGCTCTGAAATTGCATGAGAAACGTTTTTAGACGAGCGCAAAACCATTACATCAACTAAACGACCACATATCAAAAGATAGGCAACGGCTACCAAACTGCCGGCAACAAAGACGCGTTGACGTGCCATTTCTAACAGAGATCGTTGATGAACAACCTGATGCCAAAGACTGAGGTGTTTTGCAACACTAAGAAAGGGGCGTTTTATAAAATGTTTCATTTCATCCCCCCCTAATCCACGTCTGGTGAAAAAGGTTTAGGATCTGCCGCTGCCTGAGCAATTAAATCCTCTAAGGCTTTACGATCGTATCCGCCATCTTTGCTGGCAACATCTTCAAAGGAGACATATTGAGTGCTGCCAATGGGAGCAATATCAAGATATTTTTGAGCAAGAACTTGTAAACGGCTTGGGTCATTAAGATGTGCCCATTCTGCTCTGAGCACATGAAGCGCTTCATTGGTTTCTTGAATGCTTTTCTTTATTTGTTTATGTTGCTGTTCTAAAGCCATAACAGCGTATTTTGTCTTAAACAAGGCAAGCCCAATGACTATTGATAATCCACCAACAATTAACGTAGAACGGCGTATCATGGAGGAGTTCCTTTTTCATTTAAAGGAACGAGAGTAGCTGCTCTCATTTTTGCAGATCTTGAGCGGGGATTTGCTTTTATTTCCTGTAGACTGGGAGCTAAGGGTTTTGAGAACAAAGTTTTTAAGGCATATCCCTGACGAGTGCACGCAAACGCGTTTGTTCGCATCCAATTTTTTACCAGCCTATCTTCCAAAGAATGAAAGGTGACAGTGATCACTTTTCCACCCACAGACAATAAATTAAACGTTTTCTTTAATGAGGTATCTATTTCTATTAACTCATTATTTACAAAAATACGCAAGGCTTGAAACGTTAGTGTAGCAGGATCGATGCCATCATGACGTTTTACAATTGAACGAACAAGTTTTGCGAACTCTTGAGTTGTTTCTAGAAATTTTGTCTTCCTTTGTTCGACAATTGTCTTGGCGATAATTCGTGCTTTTTTCTCCTCTCCGTATACATAAATAATCTCAGAAAGTTGATTTTCAGGATATGTGTTAAGGATTTCTGCGGCTGTTGGGCCTCCTTGGTCCTTTGACATGCGCATATCAAGAGGCCCATCAAAGCGAAAAGAAAAGCCACGTTCTGCTTGATCTAATTGAAAAGAAGACACACCAAAATCAAAAACAATGCCATCATAAGTCTGATTTTGAGGCAAAAGAGTGTCTAATTCACTAAACACTCCAGAGATGAATTCGAATCGATCTTTAAACTCATTTTTAAAAGATTTTGCGCGTATCGCTGCGTCTGGATCGCGGTCGATACCAATGACTTTGCAATTTTTTGCCTCAAGTAACGCACGCGTATACCCACCACCACCAAAAGTTGCGTCGATATAAATGCCACCATCTTTTGGACTTAAGGTCTCAACCACTTCTCGAAGAAGGACCGGAATATGAGTATCCATAAAAATTTAAAAACCAGAAATTAAAAAAGGGACGCTTATGCTGTTGCATTATTGCTTTTTATTATACGCAACAGCAGGTTGTCTATACCATTCTTAATATTTTCTGTCAACAATTATGAAATTCTTAAACTGTTTTTAATTTTGCTTATTTTGTAAACATAGGAAAGTGTAGAGAACAAAAACCTTGTATGAAAAGAAAAATGTTCTTAGATTTCTTTTAGTATAGATTTTGATTCAAGGACCTTAAATGCCCAGACCAATAATTATTATTCCTGCACGTTTGGCATCAACCCGTTTGCCGAATAAGCCGCTTGCAGAAATTAGAGGAAAACCAATGATCCTTAGGGTATGGGAGCAAGCTATGGCTGCAGATATAGGCGAAGTTATTGTTGCTTGTTGTGGACCAGAGATTGCGGATGTTATTACGCAAGCTGGTGGAAAAGCTATTTTAACGAATCCTAATCATCCAAATGGTACTGATCGTATTCATGAAGTGGTTCAAAGTCGATCGGATATATCCAAAGATGCAATCATTATAAACTTGCAAGGTGATTTACCAACAATTTCAAAGGAATCCTTAAGAGCAGTTTTAGAGCCACTTCAAAACTCTAAAGTTGATATCGGAACCTTGGCTGTTCCCATTTCAGATCCAATCCAAATAGAAAATCCAAATGTGGTAAAAGTAGCTTTGACTTTTGTTAAGCCTAGCATTGGAAGGGCTCTGTATTTTTCAAGATCACCTATCCCTTATGGGGCAACAGAATACTTTCATCACATAGGTATTTACGCTTACCGAGTGTCATCGTTAGAGCGATATGTTTCATTAAAGCCTTCTTTTTTGGAGCAAACAGAGAAATTAGAGCAACTTCGTGCTATTGAAGATGGTATGCGAATTGATGTTGGTATTGTTGGTGAAATCCCTCACAGCGTAGACACAAAAGAAGATTTAGAGGTGGTGACTAGATTCTTGGGCGCGGTTTAAGGGGGCCTATAAAAAAACTCGTAAAAGGGAATGGGACCTGTTAAATCTTATAATTAATTTTTATAATTTAAAAAGGCTAAAAAATATATGCGCCTCTTATTCTGTGGTGATGTGGTTGGCAGAAGCGGTAGAGAAGTTGTCCTGCAGAATATTCCTAAATTACGCGAACGTTTAAGCCTTGATTGCGTTATTGTGAATGGAGAAAATGCCGCTAATGGTTTTGGTATTAATGCTTCTATTTGTAAGGATTTTTACAAAGCGGGCGTTGATGTGATCACAACTGGAAATCATATTTGGGATCAACGCGAGACTATTCGTTATATTGATCAGGATAAAAATTTACTGCGACCAATAAATTTTCTTTCTTCCAGTCCCGGGCAAGGATTTATTGTTCATAGCACTGCAAAAGGACAAACTGTATTAGTCATAAATGCAATTGCTCGTTTGTTTATGGATGCTAGTGAGGATCCCTTTTCAAGTATTGATGCTCTTTTGAAAAAGTTTGTTTTAGGATCAAGTGTGTCGGCGATTGTGGTCGATTTTCATGGCGAGGCTACATCTGAAAAAATGGCAATGGGGCATTTTTGCGATGGCCGAGTCAGTCTTGTAGTGGGAACTCATACTCATGTTCCAACATCTGATGCAATGATCTTGGATGGTGGTACAGCCTATCAATCAGATGCCGGGATGTGTGGTGATTATAATTCAGTTGTGGGAATGGCAAAAGAAACGCCAATATTTAAATTTGTTCGTAAAATGCCGCCTCTTGAGCGGATGACGCCCGCCCAAGGAGAGGCAACATTGTGTGGTGTTTATGTTGAAACAGATGATAAAACTGGGCTTGCAGTTTCTATACATCCTGTCCGAATAGGCGGACGTTTGTCTGAAACACTACCTTTTTAATAAATAAAACGGTGTGCAAGTTAGAACTTTATGTCTTAGTCCCGACCAAAAAGGGTCCATTCTTTGATTCAAATGGATCCTGCGATTAAGTTGCAGGAAAACCAAAGGAAACAAGTAAAAACTTGTGCACTGAGTTAAATACTAATAATTCTTAGACTGCAAACCCTGGAATGCAATAAATAGATTGATCTGGATGAGCTTTAATCAAAGGAGTCAATTTCTCTAAGGTTAAAGTGTGTGTTTCAGAATCATAAAATGATCCTGTCATTTCACTAATAACGACTGCAGAGTCTAACCCGGCATTCAAAGCGCCTTTAATATCAGTATCAAAATTGTCACCGACCATTATGATTTTATCAGCGGGTATATGGGGAAATTTTTTTAAAGCTTCTGTAAACATTCGTTTGTCTGGTTTTCCGTAAACATAAGAACGTCCTCCATAGGATTGATACCATTCAGCTAAAAGGCCAGGTCTTACATGCTCATGACCGTTTACGAAAACTGTTTTATCGGCATTGGCACAAATAAGAGGAAGTTCTCTTTTTGCGGCCATTTTTAACATTGTCTGATAATGCCTAGCTTCTGCTATCGGCCCGCTAATGTTGGTAATAAGTAGAAAATCAGCTTTATGAATGCTTTCTACAAGTTCAATGTTTAATTTTTCAAAAAAACTGTGATCATTTAACTCATCAATACAAAGACATCTGGGTTGCTGATTCTTTAAAGTTTCTTCTGAGCATGATAAAAGATCTTTATAAAGTAGGTCTCCTGATGAAAAAATAGTCTTGTATAGGTCTTTTTCTATGCCCATGGAGCTGAGTAAATTAACGATATTATGGCTACGACGTGGAGAGTTCGTTAAAAACACAACAGTTTTGTTTTGTTCATGAAGATAAGTCAAACAATCTTTTACACCGGGAAAAAGCTCTCTTCCGTTGTGAATGACACCCCATAAATCGACTACAAAGCCATCATACTGGGCGCATAAAGGGAGCATATTATTTAAATATAAAGCATTTTTCTGTTGAATTATTTCTAGATGTTCCATTTAAGTTTAATGAACCTATATTAAAGTGTGTGTAAATTATGTTTACTACATAAATGGTTAACATTTTCTTTCCGAAGACAATTTACATCTCTTATATTTTTTGATTCCGTACGTTAATATTTAGAAATTTTCCAGCAAAGGCTGTAACAGCTTCTCCTGTTAAGAAGGTGCGTTCGTGTTCATAACGGATTTTTAAAACACCGCCCCGTTTCGAGGCTTGATAGGCTAAAAATTCATTTTTTCCAAGTCTTTCAGACCAATAAGGGGCAAGTTTACAATGAGCAGAGCCAGTGACAGGATCTTCATCTATACCATCACGAGGGGCAAAAACACGGGAAACAAAATCATATTCATCTCCTTCATTTCCAGATGCTGTTACTATAATGCTGCTACAATCAATTTCTTTAAGCTTAGAAATGTCAGGAGTTAATTTTTTAACTGCTTTTGTGCTGTGGAGTTCCACGATATAGTCGTCATTGGCTTTGCTGAGTGCAATAGGTGAAATTCCCAAAGCTTCTGATAGTCCATCTGGCATGCTTATTAGTTCCGTGTTGTATGCCGGAAAATCAAGGGTAATCGAGTCTTTATTATTTTGAGCCGCAAGAATGCCACTATGAGAGTCAAAGTAAATTTTTTCAAACTCTTTTGCTATGCCATGGTCATTCCATAAGATATGGGCAGCAGCAAGTGTTGCATGCCCACAAAGATTTACCTCTGTTACCGGTGTAAACCACCTAATGTCATAATGACCATGTTGTTTTGGTATTACGAAAGCTGTCTCTGATAAATTAATCTCAGCAGCAATTTTTTGCATGAGGTCTTCTTCTGGAAATTGCTCAACAATGCAAACGCCAGCAGGATTTCCATGAAAGATTTCATGGCTAAACGCGTCAACTGTCCAAAATTTCATTTTCTTTGTACGGCTCCTTGATATCTAATTTTAGCAATTCCTAAGTCCTCTTTTGCAAATATAAAGGGTCTCTGGAATGTTACTTTGTTGCCATTCTTTGCACAAATCTTTTACCCACTGTGGTTTCGATTTTGCAGAATCATTCAACCAGTTTGCCACCGAATTTTGTACATATCTAGAGGGATCTGCTTTTAAATTTGATAAAATTGGCAAGGCAAGGGCGGGATTATCTTTTAATTGTTGGATATGGGCGCACCACACTCCTCTAGGGCGAGTTATTTCGCTTGCGAATCGCCTGAAATTATCTGTTCGTTTTGCCCAGGGCACTAAAAGTTTGATCATCCTTTCGGGCATTTCAGCGCAATAAGGCCTGAGTGCAAGCCATGCCCATTCGCGTACACCAAAATGATTGTCATCGGCAAGGGGTTCAATTGCTTTTAATTTTTCTTCTATGTTTGAATTTGGGGAATAAGCGATCATATAAGCAGCCCATCCCCTAAGCGTGTCAGAGGGATGGGTACCAATATCTTCAAAAGAAACGCCTTTTTTCACTAAATAGCGAGCCATTGTTTCCATTTTTTTGGTGATACCCAAATTTCTTAAAGAATCTTGGACATCGCTGGAAAGAGAGTGATTTAAAGTGTTTTTTAAAAGGAGGGGAAAATCAACGGAAAGTCCTTCCATCAGATTGGCTGTCTCTAAAAGACCTTGATTAAGTTGCTGCCGTATTTCTTCCGGAACATCTTTTAGAGTTCGTCCCCCTTTTCGTTTTATTTCTTTTGCTTTTTCCATAACAATTTTCTGTAAGTAAAATTTCAGTTTCACTTATTGATCATTTTTTCTATCTCGTCCAGAGTTGATTTAATCATTTTTATTGAAATTTGCGTTAATTTCTCGGAATGGAATATTTCATTCTGTTCATCATGAAGTATTAGATTGAGAGTATTTGAACATATTTTCTGAGAATACTTTAAGCTAGACAGAAAATTTGCAATCATTTTCCATCTTTTTTCTATAAGGTGAGATTCAAAAATTTCAAGATTGCGCCCTTTGAGTTGACCAAGATTTCCGTTAATGCTTTTTAGGTGCGTTTGTATTCCCATGCTACGAAAAGCTTTATTGTAGAGTTTTCTAAGGGAAATTCCAATTTTCAGATGCTTTTCCGTTAATATTCCTTGGGCAAACAGACGGTGCAATAAACATCCTCCCTGTATTTTTTGTTGAATATTACGAGTTTTAGGTGAAGGTATTTGATTCGGGAAAGAGAGAAGAATGGCTCTTCTCTTTTTCTGAAGTTCAGGCGTACCTCTATCTAGCTTTTCTCTCGCATGCGAAGGACGACCTCGTTTGGTTTTAAATGAAGGAAAAAGATTTACCATGTGACTTCCTCTGTCAAAAAGGTTTGTTTTCCTTCTTCAAGGCGAAGTTTATTGGCAAAAAGAACAACCTTTAAAGGGCTGCTGGGTTTGTGATCTAGAAAGAAGGTGGCTGCATCATAAGTAGAAATTTCGTTTTCACTTAAACGTAAGGCTTCGATACGTATCCCTTTGCTTTTGATATAGTCCACTACGTCACGTAATGAGACCCAAGGATTACCCCCTTTAGATTTTTTAATTTTTTTTAACTCTTTAGGGGGGCAAGAGAGTTGATTTTCTAAAGAACATTTTCTAGGCTTGAGAGATTGATATTCGATAATAGGAGGGAGTTTTGCTTTACAGTAATTGGCTCTTGGGTCCCATTCTACGTAGCCCTTTTTCATTGCAATTTGAGTTTTTAAGTTTCTAATGCCATAACGACTAAGGATTTTGTTAAGAGAGCTCGTGCTCCTTTCCAATCTATAAGCTATTGCCTTAATTTTTTCTCCTTTTAGGTATTCAGTTTCTACTTGCTTTAATTCTTGTTCTGTCCAGGGGCGGTTTTGTTTCATTCTCGATTCCTACTCTTATCGATATGCTTTTTTTTCATCTCTAATATGTTTCCCTTACATATTAATCATCCGCAAAAGAAATAATTTGCGTCAAAGAGAATTTTATCCCATCAAATTTTATTAAATTTTTATTAAACTTATATGATTAATTTCTAAATTTTTCAGCTTTTGGTGGAATTAATGCGCTATGCTGTGTCATTAAAGCTAAAATTTATGAATAAAGGTTCTTCGTTCAAAGCGTCAGTATAAGCTTGATCTGATCGGATGGATTTGTTATTTGTTAAAGACATTGTTTTGAAAAAGACGTTTCAAGGCGCTATGCGGGCGTGGTGAAATTGGCAGACACGCCAGATTTAGGTTCTGGTGACGAAAGTCGTGGGGGTTCAAGTCCCTTCGCCCGCACCATAAATATGATGCTAAGGTAGTAATTAGGATGAATATCGAAGAAAAAAAATCAACTGGGTTAACTAAGGATTTCAGCGTAACTATCCCTTACGGGACGATAGCAGAGAAAATTTCAGCTTGGTTAGCAGAAAAAGCAAAACACATTCGGATTGATGGTTTTCGTCCAGGAAAAGTTCCTTTTAACATAGTAGAGCAGCGTTATTCTCTTCAGGCTGAACAGGATGTTTTAGAGAGCCTTATAAAAGAAGCGACTCAGAAAATTATAAAGGACAATGGTCTTCGTCTGGCAGTTCAACCGACATATGAGAATATTAATCAATATGAAGTTGGAAAAGATTTTAGTTTTTCTGTCTCGATGGAAGCTTTTCCGGAAATTAAGCTTAAAGATTTTAAAGATATTAAAGTGGATCGCCTTGTCGTTGAAATAAGCGGAAAAGAGGTTGAAGATGCTTTAAAAAACCTGTCTGAACGTCATGTTAAATTCAATGTAGCTGCCGATAGCCATAAAATTAAAGAAGGTGATCAGGTTAAAATCGACCTCGATTGTACTGATAACAAGAAACAAGTTAAGTCCTTTAGCGGCAAGGGAATTACAATTGTCGTTGGCAAAAACGAAGTTGGTTTAAATTTTATTGAGGACAAGTTAAGCGGTCATAAAAAGCATGAAACAATTACGGTTGATCATGCTTTTGAGGCTGATTATGCTGATAAGACGTTGGCGGGAAAGACTGTCAACTTTGAAGCAAAAATTGTCGAAGTTTCAGTACCTGAAAAAACAGAAATCAATGAGGCTTTTGCAAAAGAGATGGGTTGCGAAGGTTTAGAAGATTTACGCGCAAAGATTAAAGATAGTTTGCAAAAAGATAGTTTGAACCTTACAAAGCTTTATCACAAAAGGCATGTGCTTGATGCAATGGCGGATATCTATGATTTTGAGCTACCAAAATCAATGGTTCAGAAAGAGTTTGATAGTATTTGGGCTCGTCTCCAAGATGAAATTTCTCAGGCCAAAGCTGATGGTAGTTTTGAAGAAGATGACGATAGACCGGATGATGAACTTAAAAAAGAATATGAATCAATTGCGTCTCGTAGAGTTCGTTTGGGGCTTGTGATTGCAGAGATTGCAAAGGCTCACACAATTCGTGTGACTCCTGAAATGGCTCGTAATGCAATTTTCCGAGAAGCGATGCGTTATCCAGGACAAGAGAAAGAAGTCATAAAATTCTACCGAGATCATCCGCAGATGATTGAGCAGGTCACTTCTCCTATTCTTGAAGATTTGGTTGTTGACTTCATTTTGACAGAGGCAACTTTGAATGAAACCAAAGTCACAACGAAACAACTGGCTGAAAAATTAAAAGGTGTTCTTCCCGGTTATGGAGAAGAAGAATCGACTGATAAGAATGAATCTTCTAAAACCCAAGCGAAAACCGCAAAACCTAAAAAGAAATCAGAAAGTAAAGCAGCATGACGATGAATAGTTTTTCTCTGTCCTCCTCTAGATCTTATGATATTCAGGCGAATCTTGTTCCCATGGTTGTTGAGCAAACAAGCCGCGGAGAGAGAGCTTATGATATTTATTCGCGTCTTTTAAAAGAGCGGATTATTTTTGTAACAGGCCCAATTTTTGATGAGATGGCGTCTCTTATTTGTGCTCAGCTCCTTTTTTTGGAATCTGAAAACCCAAACAAAGATATTGCTATGTATATTAATTCTCCAGGTGGTTCTGTTACAGCGGGTATGTCAATTTTTGATACAATGAATTATATTCGTCCTGATGTTGCAACTTTATGCCTAGGGCAGGCTTGTTCATTTGGGTCTTTATTATTGACAGCGGGTACAAAGGGCAAAAGATTCTGCCTTACAAATGCTCGTGTTATGGTTCATCAACCCCATGGTGGAGCTCAAGGGCAGGCCACAGATATCGAAATACAAGCGCGAGAAATCATAAAAACACGTGCAAGATTGAATGATATTTATGTAGAAAGAACGGGCCAGCCCTTAAGTGTTATTGAAGAAGCTATGGAGCGCGATCGCTTTATGTCAGCTGAAGAAGCAAAAGCCTTTGGTTTGATTGACGAAGTTGTTGTAAACCGTCCTGCTGCGTTAATTACAGCGCCTGATGTTAAAGGGAGCTAGAATTAACTATTTATTGACACTTTCGCTTCATAGTTAAAGTACAACCAGATGAGGAGCAACATGGGTTTAAGCAGTTTTCAGAAATTATTTTAAGTTAATTTTAAAAACTGCTAAATCTAGAATTGTTCAAAAAAGAAAAGTGAGATTTTTATATGAGTAAAAGTGCCGGTAACGACGCAAAAAATACACTTTATTGTTCATTTTGCGGAAAAAGTCAACATGAAGTACGCAAGCTCATTGCAGGACCAACGGTCTTTATATGTGACGAATGTGTGGAACTTTGTACGGATATTATTCGTGAAGAGAACCATTCCTCGCGTCTAGCTTTGCAAGATGGTGTGCCAACTCCACACGATATTATGGGGTTCCTTGATGATTATGTCATAGGTCAAAAGCATGCGAAAAAGGTTCTTTCAGTTGCAGTACACAACCACTACAAACGGTTGTCGCATGGCGCTAAGGGAGCCGATATTGAAATCGCTAAGTCCAATATTCTTTTAATAGGTCCAACAGGAAGTGGCAAAACACTTTTAGCGCAGACTCTAGCCCGTATTATTGATGTACCTTTCACTATGGCGGATGCTACCACTTTGACCGAGGCTGGTTATGTTGGTGAAGACGTTGAAAACATTATTCTAAAGCTTTTACAAGCTGCCGATTATAATGTTGAACGTGCTCAAAGAGGTATTGTCTATATTGACGAGGTTGATAAAATCTCCCGCAAATCAGATAATCCTTCTATTACCAGAGATGTCTCTGGTGAAGGTGTTCAACAAGCGCTTTTGAAAATTATGGAAGGAACAGTTGCATCAGTACCTCCACAAGGTGGGCGTAAGCATCCTCAACAAGAATTTTTGCAGGTAGATACAACCAACATACTCTTTATTTGCGGCGGTGCCTTTTCAGGTTTAGAAAAGATTATTTCCGCTCGTGGAAAAGGGGCAGGAATTGGTTTTGGCGCAGAAGTGAGAGCTCCCGACGAAAGACCAACTGGGGAAGTCCTGCGTGAGGTTGAGCCAGAGGACCTATTAAGGTTTGGTTTGATTCCTGAATTCATTGGAAGGCTGCCCGTAATTGCAACGCTTGGTGATCTAGACGAACCTGCCCTTATTGACATTTTGACAAAGCCTAAGAATGCTTTGGTGAAACAGTATAAGCGTTTGTTTGAAATGGAAAACGTGAAGCTTACCCTTAACGATGATGCTTTGGCGTCTATTGCTAAAAAAGCTCTTTCTAGAAGGACTGGTGCGCGCGGCTTAAGGTCAATTATGGAGCAAATCTTGCTTGAGACAATGTATGAACTTCCTTCTTATGAAGGTGTGGAAGAAGTGATAATCAACAAAGATGTTGTCGATTATCAAAAGCCACCTATGACAATTCATGCGAAGCGCTTAACAGAAAATACAGCTTAGTAGCCATTTAAGCCAACTTAAGGTCTTATCTTTAAAGCCCTACTTGAGAGAGTCGGGCTTTATTTTTTTTCTTAAAATTGACTTATGAATAAAATTTAATAGTTTCCTTTGCTGCTCTCTTCTGTTTTTGATAGAATTTCGGTCAAGTACATTTCATGATCGGCGTTTATTTTGATTAAGTCATTATTTTTTTATGCATTTCTGGCTTTAGGATCAGTTGCTTTTGCACTTGATATTTCTTCTCCTGGGATTCCAACGACTGGCATTGAAAACGTTGCTTCTCACGATTTGAGTTCTGATGCGTGGTGGGCTAAAAGCTTTGATGATGATCAGGTTTTAGCCGAGCCAGACCCATTAGAACCGATGAACAGGGCATTTTTTAATTTCAACCGCGTTCTGGATGGAATTCTTTTAAAGCCAATCGCAATTGGTTATGACACTGTGTTTCCACACCCTGTCAAAGAAGGTGTCACCAATTTTCTAGATAATCTTTCTGCACCTTTGGGAGTAATTAATTACACTTTACAAGGGGAAGGGGAAAAAACCTTAGAGACAATTGCTCGTTTTTTAATCAATACTACCTTTGGTATTTTTGGTTTGGTTGATGTGGCAAAGGAAGTTGGGATTCCTTCAAAACCTGCAACATTTAACCAGACATTAGCAACATGGGGAGTAGAAACAGGACCATATCTGATGGTGCCATTTGTAGGGCCTTCTTCATTCCGTGGAACTTATGGAATGATAGCTGACTGGTACCTAAACCCGCTTTACTATATTGCTCACAACAAGCATCGTCAGGGCAACAGGTACGGCCAACAAGTCTATTTACTCTATGCGTTGTATGGGCTTGATGTTGTTAATCGTCGTTCCAAACTTATTGATGCGCTTAATGATATTGAGAGAAATTCACTTGATCCATACGTTACGATTCGTAACATCTACTTCCAAAAACAAGCCGAGATGGAACGAGAGATAAGGGCAAGGAAATCCGTTTAGAGCGAGGAAATATCCTCTAATGCTCGCCAAGAACTTTGGGGAATAGACACCTAATAACGGCAAATTCAGGATTAAAAACGAATCAATTCCTAGATGGATTCCATGGTCGGGATTCGCTTGCCATAGGAAAACTGGTATGTATTTAGAAAAAAATAAGTTTTCCTCGTGTTTGACACGAGAATCGATAGTTATATCATAGAAATACATTGTGTTTTTGCACGGTTCTTTCCCTTTCTAATCCCGATTCGCGTTAATTCGGTATTTCACCCATTCAACTCCAACCCATCAGAGCCAACAGTCACGACAACTTTTGAACCGTCAGTTACATCCCCTGATAGAATTTTAAGCGACAAGGGGTCTTGGACTTGACGTTGAATGACTCTTTTCAAAGGCCTTGCGCCATAGACAGGATCGTACCCAGCTTCGGCTAACCATTGTAAAGCATCTTCTTCAAAATGAAGAGTAATCTTTCTATCAGCAAGCCGTTTTTCAAGGGTTTTAAGCTGAATCCTAACAATGGTTTTCATATCGTCGCGGTGCAGACGGTTAAAGATAATAATATCATCCAAACGATTTAAAAATTCCGGCCTAAAGGTTTGCCTTACCACTTGCATCACTTGGTCGCGCACCTTGGGTGGAATATCACCGCTAGGCTCATTAACACTTAATGCTTCTGAGCCTAAGTTTGAAGTGAGGACAATAATCGTATTTTTAAAGTTAACGTTATGCCCTTGGCTATCGGTTAAACGTCCATCATCTAAAACTTGTAGCAAGATATTGAAAACATCGGTGTGGGCCTTTTCAACTTCGTCAAATAAGATGACAGAATAGGGTTTTCTTCGCACAGCTTCGGTGAGCTCGCCGCCTTGTTCGTAACCCACATAGCCAGGAGGCGCGCCAATAAGCCTTGAGACAGAATGTTTTTCCATATATTCCGACATATCAATGCGGATCATGTTAGAGGAATCATCAAACAGAAAATCAGCCAAAGCTTTGGTGAGTTCTGTTTTTCCAACGCCGGTTGGCCCTAGAAAAAGAAACGATCCCATAGGACGATTGGGGTCTTGAATGCCAGCACGTGACCTTCTGACGGCATTGCTGATGGCTTTGATGGCATCTTCTTGACCGACAACGCGTTGACGAAGGTGTTCCTCCATACTCAATAGCTTTTCCCGTTCACCCGTTAACATTTTTTCAACAGGAATGCCGGTCCAGCGTGACACAATAAGAGCGATATCGGCTTCGGTGACTTCTTCTTTTATGTTTTTTGAAGAGGTTTTTTCATTCAGTTCTTTGAGTTTCTTTTCAAGTTCTGGGATAATGCCGTACATAATTTCTCCGGCATGGGTTAAGTCACCTCTTCTTTGGGCTCGTTCTAACTCTGATCTTGCACTATCGAGCTGACCTTTAATCTTGCGATCTTCATCTAAAGCGCCTTTTTCTTTTTGCCATACAGCATTTAAAGTCGCAGCATTTTCTTCTAGTTCAGAAAGTTCTCTTTCCAATTTGTTCAGTCTGTCTTTGGAGGCCTGGTCTGTTTCCTTTTTAAGAGCGGCCTTTTCGATTTTTAACTGAATAATGCGGCGATCAAGTTCATCCAATTCTTCTGGTTTTGAATCAACAATCATCCTCAGGCGGCTGGCAGCTTCATCCATTAAATCAATAGCTTTATCGGGCAGAAAACGATCACTGATATAACGATGAGAGTAAGTGCAGGCTGCAACAATTGCACTGTCGCTAATGCGGATACCGTGGTGAAGTTCATATTTTTCTTTAAGGCCTCTAAGGATTGAAATTGAATCTTCAACAGTCGGTTCATCAACCATAACAGGTTGAAATCTTCGTGCTAGGGCAGGGTCCTTTTCAATATGTTGACGGTATTCATCTAAGGTGGTGGCGCCTATACAATGAAGTTCTCCCCGAGCAAGGGCAGGTTTTAGCATGTTGGATGCATCCATAGCTCCATCGCTTTTTCCAGCTCCTACAAGAGTGTGAAGTTCGTCAATGAATAAAATAATTTCGCCTTGGGCGTGAGTGATTTCGGAAAGGACGGCTTTTAGACGTTCTTCAAACTCTCCGCGGAATTTAGCTCCGGCAAGCAAAGCCCCCAGATCTAAAGACATCAGGCGCATATCTTTTAAATTCTCAGGTACATCCCCTTTGATAATGCGCTGTGCAAGGCCTTCGACAATAGCTGTTTTGCCAACGCCAGGTTCGCCAATTAAGACGGGATTATTTTTTGTTCTTCTAGAAAGAACCTGGATTGTGCGTCTTATTTCTTCATCTCGGCCGATCACTGGGTCAATTTTCCCAAGACGTGCACTTTGTGTTAGGTCACGGGCATAGCGATTTAAAGCATCATATCCTTCTTCTGCACTAGCAGAGTCAACTTTACGTCCCTTTCGAAGAAGTTCGATAGATTCATTTAAATTATGAGAATTAAGACCAGAAGCTTCCATTATAGGACGTGTTGGTTGTACCTGGACCAGAGCCAGTAAAAACGTATCAACACTAACAAACTTATCTCCTGCCTTATCAGCTATTTTTTCAGCAATTTCAAAGACTTTTGCCATGTCAGGGCTAAGATAGACTTGACCTGCAGCGCCGCCGGATACTTTTGGAAGCTTTGAAAGCTCCTGATGAACCAAACTTAAAAGCTTTGAACTATTCGGATTGGCTTTTTGGATTATTTGAGAGATAAGGCCCTCTGGGTCATCAAGTAAAACTTTTAAAAGATGAAGTGGATTAAATTGCTGATGGCCTTCGCGAATGGCTAACATCTGTGCGTTTTGTAACATGCCTTGAGTACGCTTGGTATATCTTTCTAAATTCATAACTTGCCATCCTTTTTACAGTTTGTTTTATGTTAAGTTATTTAGGAATTTTCAAAGGGTAAAAGATTAGTGAACCCCTCATCAGAACTTATAACCCTTACTCTGTCTGCTGTCGATAGATATTTAGAAAAGAATAGCCTCTATGGGTTCTTCTTTTCTAGATAGATTCAAGCTGGAACAGATGATGCTTCTATCGTATCTGAGGGTTCCGGCTCAGGGGCTGGAATTTTTGCAGATTCGTCTTCTCCAGCATTTTCAGCATTTTCTTTTTCAAAAGATTGAGTCTGGTCAGCATTAACTCTATTGTTGTGTCTATGTTGAGGTCTGTTGTTGGTAGGCTTAAATTCACGATCTTGATTGCGTTCATTCATAAGTCTAAGAAAATGATCAGCATGCTGATAATTAAACTCAGCAGCAACACGGTCTCCTGCGGTTAACGAATCTCTGGCAAGATTCATATACTTATCAAACATTTGCTGATGATTGCCCCTGTGGGTATTATGACGAGGTCTATCTTGTCTGTTTTCTTGAGAATCGAAACTACCGTAGTTTCCTTCTTTATGCGGGGCGTGACTTAATGGCATTGAACTCTTGTTGCGTCCATTAATTTTGGGTCTCGGTTTTTTTTGTAACATACTTTGTTTCAGTTAAGTCCCTTGTAAGACATTATTACTTTAACGTTTACAGTGTTTTTATAATATAAGGAGGTTTTTCAAACTTAACTATTTTTTACAAGCTTAAGTCTGATTTATATACTGTAACCATAAATGGATTTTTTTGCTACATTTTTTTATTTTTTTCTATCAGGCGTGAATTTTATTAAGAATATTGATAGAAACCATGCTTTGATTTTTTCCCGAGTTTTCCTTGCTTTACATACTCTTTTAAAAGAGGGCAGGGTCTGTATTTAATGCTATCCAATTCTCTTTCCAAGGTCTCTAAAATAGCAAGGCATGTATCAAGGCCTATCATATCAGCCAAGGCTAAAGGTCCCATTGGAAAGTTTGCTCCTAATTTCATCGCTTTGTCAATATCGCTCGCCGTTGCTATTTCTTCTGTTAAAAGGAAAATGGCTTCATTTATTAAAAGAATCAGGAGGCGATTAATAACAAACCCCGGTCTATCCTTGCTGTAAACGCATTCTTTTCCAAGAGTTTGTACAAAGAGCTGGATTTTTTCTGATGTAGCTTTTGAGGTCTGCATGCATGGAATAATCTCAACAAGTGGCATGAGTTCCGCAGGATTCATAAAATGTAAACCGACAAACCGTTCGGCAAAAGGAATGGTTTTTGCTAATATATTAATTGATAGCGATGAGGTGTTGCTTGAAAGAATTGTATTCTCTTTTAAAAAAGGGTTTATTTCTTTAAATAAAACCTCTTTTATCAAGTAGTCTTCGGGCACAGCTTCGATGACGATATCCATTTGATTAAGAAAAGCAAAAGAAGTGTGCGTCCAAAGTGAGATCAAAGCTTTTTGAAAATGTTTTTCAGTGATTTTTCCCTGATTAAGAAATTTTTCTAAAGATGCTTTGATCTTTTCGGCACATTTGCTGAGAGCAGCCTTGTTATTATCATAAAGATTGACTGTATAGCCTGACAAAAGGCATGTGAGGGTGATGCCTTTACCCATTTGTCCAGCCCCAATAATCCCAATATTAAGACCAGATGTTACTGGTTTGTGCCTGGCACCCATAATACGTCACCTACTTTGGGGGATTGATGATTTGAAAAACGGGCCAGGACGAATAATAAATCTGAGAGTCTGTTGAGATATTTAATGATTTCTGGGTTGATGTCGTCTTTTTGGGAAAGTGTGACAACACGTCTTTCAGCACGACGCACAACTGTCCTGACTAAATGAAGAGCTGTTGCTAATTCTGTTCCACCTGGTAAAACAAAAGAGGTTAGGTGGGGAAGGGATTGATTATATCCATCAATCATTGTTTCTAAAAAAATCACCTGTTCTTTGGTGACTCGAAGTTTATTGATTGTGTTTTCATTATCTTTGACACACAAATCAGCTCCAAGGTCAAAAAGGTTATTTTGTATTTTCTGAAGAAGCACTTTTTCTTCCCCTGTGCAAAATTGTAGGGCCCAGCCAATAAAAGTATTCGCTTCGTCAACTTCTCCGATTGCTTCTATTCGATGATGGTCTTTAAAAATGCGCTCTCCGTCGCCAAGAGCAGTTTTGCCTTTATCTCCACTTTTTGTGTAAATTCTAGATAAGAGAACCATATTTCTACCTTTTTAGTGATAATAATATAAAAAATAAAATAAGCGCAAAGGCCTGGAACATAACTCTCCATCGCATAGCAGCATTTGCATATTTTTTATGGGAGCCTTCACCTTTGAAATAGATGAATAGACCAAATGCCAAGCTGGCAACTGTTAAGATCAAAGTTAAAAAAAAGATGTATTTTATAGTTTCCAGATTAAAATCCTCAATTTTTTGAAATTATATTTCGTAAAATATATAAAAAAACACGCTTAGTAATTTTTGATTATGAAAGTGCTTGAAATTTATGGTACAGTTACTTAAGTAGAAGTTAACGAACTTAGCTCTTAAGAACAACCCTAAAAAAGTAATAATTAGTTTATAAACTTTAAAGCTATAGGAGAACACCCCATAATGAGATCAATCGAAGTGGAATCAATAGTCAGTTACGAAACTATTGGCACTGAAGATCAGTTAAGTAATCGACGAGGGTCTCTAAAAGCGTGGACAATTCTGAGTTGTGCGTGGGCCTTTTATCTTTATGAGTATATCTTACGTGTTTCTCCAAGCGTAATGATAAGTGATTTAATGTTGGACTATGGGGTAACCTCTACAGCTCTTGGTGTATTAGTATCGTTTTATTACTTTTCTTACGTGGCATTGCAAGTTCCTTGCGGGGTGATTGTCGATAGATTTGGTCCAAGAAAAGTTATTACTCTTTCTGCCGTCTTATGTGTGATTGGTAGTATATATTTTGCTCAAAGTGATACGCTTTTAACGGCTCAAATTGGTCGTTTTTTGATGGGAGCAGGCTCTGCTTGTGCTTATTTAAGTTGTGCCAAGATTGGTGCAGAGTGGTTTGATAGCAGTAAATTTGCTGGAATTGCCGGAATGACCATGATGATGGGAACGTTGGGTGGAACTTTTGGTGGACGTCCATGTGCGATGCTGGTTAACACGATTGGTTGGCGTTCTTCTATGTTGGTGGGGGCTGTTGTTGGCTCTTGTATAGCGATTGCAGCGTGGATGATTATTCGAGATCACCCCAATACGCTCAAAAGAAATCAAAAGGGCGCTGAACATGCGAATGCATCCCTATTAGAAGGATTGAAAATTGTGGCTGCAAATCCACAAAATTGGCTGATTGGTCTTTATGGATGCATGATGTATCTTCCCTTGTCGGCTTTTGCTGAGTTATGGGGAGTCCCATTCTTGATGCAGCTTTATAATATCAATAATGAGCTTGCTTCAACAGCGAGCATTATGGTTTTTTTGGGGATGGCTCTTGGAACTTTGATTGGACCATGGTTATCAAATAAATGTAAAAGCCGCGTTAAAATTATGTCATGGTCTGCTTTGGGCACATTCTTGACTTTTTTAGTTGTTTTCTATATTCCGAATATTCCTCTAACTCTTATGTTTCCTCTGCTATTTTTAGGGGGGATGATTTCAGGTGGGCAGATTCTCTACTTTGCAGCAGCCAAAGAAATTAACCCGGATTATATCAGTGGGACAACAATTGGATTTACCAACTGTTTGGTAATGGTAAGTGGTGTTATTTTTCAACCTTTACTTGGGATGCTGTTAGATTTGGCCTGGGATGGAAAGATGTCTGCAGAAGGTGCACCAATTTATGATCTAACGACATATAAAGTAGCTTTCTCAGCTGTATCTGTTGCGCTTTTGGTGAGTTGGGTTATTGTTCAATATGTGCGTGAGACCTATAACCATGTTGAAGCTGATACTAACTAGGTATCAGTTGGACCATTTGTTATTTTAAAATTTAAAGCACTTTGGGCTTTTGTAAATTGAGAAGGTATGTGATGAGTACTGTTTCCTCTGAAGACACAGTGAGTTTGTCTGAATCAATGGTACCAACCGAAAGGAGGATGAACACGAAAACTTCCACTTTCCAATCCTGGCTTGTATGGGGGATTGCGGGAATTTTCTACCTTTACGAAATGGTGTTACGTGTTTCACCAAGCGTTATGACTCATGAACTAATCCAAGATTTTCAAGTAAATGCTATGGCTCTTGGGGTCCTAACTTCTTTTTATTATTACGCATATGTAATTTTGCAGATCCCATGTGGCCTTTTTGTTGATAAATTAGGACCCCGTAAGATTATAACTTTTTCCGCTTTTTTGTGCGTTCTGGGGACTTTTTTGTTTGCAGAAAGTCAGAGTTTAGCCATAGCCCAGATAGGAAGATTTTTAATAGGCGCAGGATCAGCTTGTGCCTTTATTAGCTGCTTGAAAATCACAGGAGTTTGGTTTAAGCCTGCTCAGTTTGCGGTAATTGCTGGATTAACAAATATGATGGGGACGTTAGGGGCGACTTTTGGTGGACGCCCTATGGCAATGATGGTCAATTCAATGGGATGGCGTCAAGCTGTGTTTACTACGGCTTTAGCAGGAATTCCCGTTATCCTTATTTCATGGCTTGGAATTAAGGATAAACCGGCTAATGTTAATAAAAAGAAACAAGATAAGGTCAGCAAATCTTTAAGTATAAAAGCAAGCCTTAAAATCATCGTACAAAACAAGCAGATTTGGCTGGCCGGTATTGTCGGTGGTTTCATGTACTTGCCAATTTCAGCTTTTACTGAATTGTGGGCAGTTCCTTTTTTAATGACTAGCTATAATGTTAGTAATGAAATTGCCTCAACAGCGAGCATTATGTTGACCATTGGAATGGCCTTGGGGAGTCCGGTTGCTGCTTGGGCAACAGATTATTTTAAGAGCTATGTAAAGGTTATGAGAGTTTCTGCCCTACTAGCAGGGCTTTTGTTTATTGCAATTGCATTTAGTGAACATCTTAGCTTGCCTATGATGTTTATTTTATTATTCCTGGCAGGTTTGGCAATTGGCGGCCAGGTGTTATGTTTTACTTGTGCTAAGGACCACAGTACGGACGAGGTAAGTGGGACAACCATTGCGTTTACGAATGGCCTTGTAATGATGAGCGGCGTTCTTTTTCAGCCGATATTAGGCCTGCTTTTAGATGTGGTTTGGGATGGTCAGCTATCATCAAATGGGTTTAGAGTTTATTCACATGCTTGTTACCAAATCTCAATTCTTGCGGTACCTGCCTGTTTAATTCTAAGTTGGTTCTTACTTAGGTTCTTAAAAGATACCTATACTCAAGATCATTTGGCAGGAGCAAATTAAAGGAAAGGATTTTTATAAGAATTCTGGCTATTAATTCGGCATTAGGAAAACGAAAGAATATAAATGGGCACTTTGGCCCCGCTCAACGGGGTTCATCCGAGGCTGATTCGCCTAGTGGACTCTACGATCAAGTCTGAAGAACCCTTGAAAAGTAAGGCTGCTTAAACTTCTTATTTAAAAAGTCTTCAATCATACTGTAACGTTCTCTCTTTTCCCTTCAGGGGTATCAGTCTACTATCTTCTTGCCACGGGATGCTCTGGCATATTCACGAAAAAGGCGATTATCAATTCTAGTTTCGTCAATAAATGCAATCGTCGCTGGATCGATCCCCGATCCCCTCTAGTTTCTTTTCAAACTCAGCTCGTTTCTTCGGACAACGTTCCGTATAGACCGAGTTTGAGATATTAAAAACGAATAAACCCACAGATGGCTATGGTCGCGCTTCATCTGCCATAGGAAAACTGGCATGTATTTAGTAAAAAAATACAATTTTTCTGTGGCCCCGACCACATAAGGATCCATGGTTATACCATTTTTCATAATTAATCATACAAATAATTAATAGAGCAAAGAGATTTTATTTGGTTAGAGGGCAGCGCATTTATAAAGAGGGCAACAGCTTCCATGACAGAAGATAAAGAAGAATAGATTTTATTTCTGATGGTGTGATTTTTAAGATGTTCCCATAGTCTCTCTACCGGATTGAGTTCAGGAGAGTAAGGAGGAAGGAAAACAATTTCGATTTTATCTGGTATTCTCAGTTTTTTTGCTTTGTGCCAAGCCGCACCATCCATAACTAATACTATTTCGTCATTTGGAGCTATTTTATGAAACTCTTCCAGAAAAACACTTAAACATTCTGCATTAACGTATGGCATTTCAAGAGTAAAATGCTCACCCGTTCCTAGACCAACAGCACTGTATAAATAGGCATTTTTGAAGCCAAGCTTTACAGGAACAGATGTCCTCTTTCCTGTTTCAAACCAGCCGTGACCAACCTTAGAATGTGTTCCAAAACGAGATTCATCAAAAAAGAAAAGTTTCTTATGCTCTTCCTTTTTTATTTTTTCCTGAAGATTTTTTTTTAAATTCTTCCTGAGCCGTTTTATTTGATTTATAGTGAGCAGGCCTTGGAGTTATATAAGAAAATGAAAGCTTTTTCATAAACCTGTGAGTTGTTGCTAAACTAATGATGATCGAGTGGTTGTCAGCTATGTATTGCTTAAGTTCGCGCAAGGTTATTGTTGGGTTTCTTTTTATGAACTGACGGATGTCTTCTTGGATCTCTTGGGAAAGGTAAGGCCGTCGACCTCGCCCTGCTTTAATCGTTAAGCCAGCCTCAAAGTCTTCTTGAAAGTTTTTTATCCAACTCATTAAAGTTGCGCGCGTAATATCATAAATGGTTGCAACGGTTTTAATGCCATGGGCTTTAGCTGATAAAATGGCCTGCAATCGACGACCAGCTTCTCCTCCACGACCAAGTGAGGTGGTTCCGTTTGTCTAGACAATTTTTTAGGTCAGTTTGAGATATAATTCTCCTTTGTTAAAGTTAAATTATGTTGTTGTTGCTGTGCCTGTTGAACTGTGGGTAAGTCGTTAGACTTATCCATCATTTCAATAGGCAGGTTTTCTTTAAAATGGACCTCTCTTGGCGCTTGATAATCCAAAGACTGGTGAGGCCTTCGATTGTTATAGAAATCCATGTATTCTTCCACGGCTTGCTTTGCCTCCTTTACAGTATCAAGCTCAATTCTATAAATTTTCTCCTGCTTCAAAGAACGCCAAAACCGTTCGATAAAAACATTATCTAAAGCTCTTCCTTTTCCATCCATACTGATAGAAATTTTCTTTGCTTCTAAAACCAATACAAAGGCCTGAGAGGTAAACTGAACTCCTTGATCCGTGTTAAAAATGTCAGGTTTACCATACAAAGATAAAGCTTCCTCTAAAGCATCTACACAAAAGTCACTGCTCAAACTAATCGATACTTTCCAACTCAGAACGTAACGGCTGTACCAATCGATAATGGCAACCAAGTACACAAACCCTTGCCTCAGCCTTACAAAAGTTATATCTGCGCTCCAAACTTGATTCGGTTTTTCAATCTCTAAACCTTTCAACAAATACGGGTAAACCTTATGAGCCTGGTTGCGACGGCTTAAATTCATCTTTGGATAAATTGTTTCTATCCCCAGAATCTGATAGTAACGGCTCACTCGTTTCCTCCCAATTGGGTATCCTTCCTTTGTCAAAACATGCTTCATACGTCTTGCACCGTAATAAGGGTGCTCTGTAAAAATCTCATCCATCCTCCTCATGATCGCGTAGTCCCCAGGGCTAAACCCTTTGGGCTTAAAATAATAACTGGATCGGTTTAACCCTAAAAGCTCACATTGCCTCTTTATGCTCAGCCTCTTGTGCTCTTTGTCAATCAGGCTTCTTTTATCCTTTACCAAAGAGAGTAGATTTTTTTTTGAGCCAGTCCCTCTCTACTGTTAATTGTCCTATTTGTTCATAAAGCTGTTTGATGAGATCTTCTTGGTTCGCATCCTTGATCTTCAATTTTGATTTAAACCCAGAGACCATTGATTCCAAGGCTTCTTTGCGCCACCGATTGATCTGAGTCGCGTGAACACCATATTTGCTACTGATTTGCGCCATAGTCAGCTCACCCTTCAGGGCCTCTAGTGCAACTTTCGCTTTTTCTTCTGAACTGTACTCTCTTGCTTTCTTGCTCATCTCTAGCTCCTATCTAAGCTAGAGAATTATATCTCACTTAGTACCATTTTCCTGTCCAGTTTTTGGGGACCATTATTAAGTTTCTTCAAACTTTTCTTTGCTTGTTCATACAACTCATCACTAATTGCTTTACTTTGTCGTGCCATTGGTAGATTCCCTGAAATCCTTTAATAATCCACATTATAGCACACTAAATATGTTCATTTAAATATGAAAAATGGTATTATATCATAGCAAGACATTGTGTTTTTGCACGGTCCTTTCCATTTTTAATCCCGAATTCGCGTGTACAGAGTGTTGTGGTCTTTTTTTCGAGTCACATTCAGCTTCCTCAACCATTCCCAAACATTAGACGCGCTTAATCCTAAGGCAGTCTTTGTTTCTTTGAGAGTGTGATCGGGATTTTATTCAACGTAGAAAAGTAGCTTATCAGGGCTTATCTTGTGCGGAAATTTTGTTCGTTTCTTAGAGGCCAAAGTCCAAGTTTTATGACGCCTCAACCAACGATAGATGGTGTCTTCACCAATTCCAGAAACTTTTGACATCTCCCTTTTTCTTCTCACTTGAGAAACAAAAGAAATAATCTAAAAACTATACGAGGTTTTTTAGTTTTTTAACGAGGAGCGGCTGGACAACGTCCACCAGCACAAGGGGGAGCTGCCAAGACCGGCGTTGCTCTTGCTACAACCATTGCTTGAAGTTCACGAATTCCTCTTTTAAATTCTTTGGTTCTCTCATTATTATACATAAACGCATTGATAAGGGCAGGCACCAGTGTAGCGCTGTCTACAGACCTTAGGGTTGTGCTGTTAAAGGTTCTACCAGCAAGAATTGCTGTAATCGAAGGGATCTCAGCCAACATATCTAACTTTCCAGCATCAATGACATCATAAAGGCCATTCAAGAGAGCCGTACCGTCTCTTTGGTCTTTTGCAGCATCAGCTGCGTTAGCTGCTTGAAAAGATGCGGCTAACAACAACACGAAAATCGTTGCTTTGGTAAATAGTTTCATTATTCCCTCCACAGACGATCTACTTATCTGTTTAAATATGCATTGACTGTATTTGTAAACCATGTAAGAAACGTTTGAGGTTTACCATCACCCTTATCCGGGGCAGAATAAAACGCTCTGATCTCACTCGTTTGATTGCTTTTTTGGCTGATTCCTTCAAGACCTAAATCATCTAACTTTAAAGCACCGTTTTCTTTAATAATATAAAACTGAACAGCTGCTGTTTTACCGTCATAGAAAAATGAAATTTCTACTTTTGCCATTCTTTGATCAGGAGAAAGTTCCACTTTTGCAGTTTTTTCATCATAGCCGGCCTCTTGGAAAACTTTCATTTTTTCAGGACTACCATAAAACTTAACTTCATAGCCTACGAACTGAGAAATAAAGTTTTTGATGTAGTTTTCTTGATCCGCTACTGCACTTAATATTACTCTTCCTAATATGCTTCTTGCAGTACCATTTGCAATTTTTGTTACCAAGAAATCATGAAATTTCTTTTTAAGCTCAGGACTTGGTTCTCTTGTTAAATCAGTATGTTGCTTTGCAAGGGCTTTGCCATCATCAATAAATTGTTTGGTGAAGAGAAGAGCTTCTTCTCTTGTAAGTGTTTGATTGGCAGCATTTGACTCAAATGAAAAAAATACAAGGATTGTGGCCGCAAAAATGCTTATTAAAGATTTCATTTTAAAAACCAGTCTATTATTTTATTAATACTCATAAATCAGAATATAACATTAAATTGTTAATTTTCAATTAAAAAAAGGGCGAGAAATACTTCCGCCCTTTTTAAACATAACTTTCGCTAGTTGGATTTAGTAATCCATACCAGCGCCCATGCCAGGATTTGGCATAGCGTTTGTTTTTGGTTCTGGTTTTTCTGCAACCATAGCCTCAGTTGTAATCAAGAGGCTAGCAATGGATGCCGCATCTTGAAGTGCTGTACGAACAACTTTCGTTGGGTCAATGATACCATTTTTAATCATGTCGCCATATGTGCCGGTTTGAGCGTCATATCCAAAGTTCTCATCAGTACTTTCGGCAACTTTACCAACCACAATGGAACCATCAGCACCTGCATTTAGAGCAATCTGACGGCAAGGAGCTGTTAACGCATGACGAATGATGCGGATACCAACTTCTTGGTCGCCATTTGCTGGCTTTAAGTTGTCCAAAGTTTTAAGAGCGCGAACAAGAGCCACACCGCCACCAGGGACAATACCTTCTTGGATTGCTGCACGGGTTGCATGCATTGCGTCTTCAACACGATCTTTACGTTCTTTAACTTCGATCTCTGTTGCTCCGCCAACACGGATAACAGCAACACCTCCGCTCAATTTTGCTAAGCGTTCTTGAAGTTTTTCACGGTCATAGTCAGAAGTTGTTTCTTCAACTTGAGCTCTGATTTGATTGCAACGAGCTTTGATGTCATTTTCTTTTCCTGCGCCATCAACAACTGTCGTATCGTCTTTTGTGATTGAAACTTTTTTAGCTGTTCCAAGCATTGAAAGATCGATATTTTCAAGCTTAATGCCAAGATCTTCAGAAATAAGCTGACCGCCTGTGAGGATTGCGATATCTTCAAGCATTGCTTTGCGGCGATCACCAAAACCAGGAGCCTTAACAGCAGCAACTTTCAATCCGCCACGAAGTTTGTTAACAACCAGTGTCGCAAGTGCTTCGCCTTCAACGTCTTCTGCGATGATTAACAATGGGCGGCCGGATTGAACAACAGCCTCTAAAACAGGAAGCATTGCTTGTAAACCAGAAACCTTTTTCTCATAAATCAAGATATAAGGGTTATCAAGTTCACAAATCATTTTCTCTGAATTGGTTACAAAGTATGGTGAAATATAACCACGATCAAATTGCATACCTTCAACAACGTCTAATTCTGTTTGAAGTGATTTTGCTTCTTCAATAGTGATAACACCTTCTTTACCAACTTTTTCAACAGCAGTTGCAAGCATTTCTCCAATTTCTTTTTCGCCGTTAGCTGAAATTGTACCAACTTGAGCAATTTCTGCGTTTGTTGAAATTGTCTTGGAGCGTTTTTTCAAATCAGCAACAACAACTTCGACAGCCATATCAATACCGCGCTTTAAATCCATAGGATTCATGCCAGCTGCAACAGCTTTTACGCCTTCGCGAACAATCGCTTGAGCCAATACAGTCGCTGTTGTTGTACCGTCACCTGCAAGGTCAGAGGTCTTTGTTGCAACTTCACGAAGCATCTGAGCGCCCATGTTTTCGAACTTATCTGTAAGTTCAATTTCTTTTGCAACAGTCACGCCGTCTTTTGTGATGCGCGGAGCACCAAATGATTTGTCGATGACAACATTACGGCCCTTTGGACCTAATGTTACTTTTACAGCATCAGCTAAAATATCAACACCGCGCAGCATTTTCTCGCGAGCATCGGTTGAAAAACGAACTTCTTTCGCAGCCATTTCTTATTCCTTTCAAAAATTAATTACAATAGAGCGTTTATTAGGCAGCTTTTTTCTGAATGATGCCCATAATATCGGATTCCTTCATAACAAGGTAATCTTGACCATCAACGCGGATTTCAGTTCCTGACCACTTTCCAAAAAGAACACGGTCACCTGCTTTTACATCAAGCGGGGTAATTGAACCAGATTCATTACGAATCCCACTTCCAACAGCCATAACTTCGCCTTCCATTGGCTTTTCTTTAGCTGTGTCTGGGATAATAATTCCACTAACGGTTTTTTCTTCTGCGTCAGTACGTTTAACAAGTACACGATCATGCAACGGTCTAAAATTCATGATTCACTCCCTTAACTTAATTTCTTCGGATTTTTTATATAATAGCACTCTCAGTTGCTGAGTGCTAATTTATGGATTGTTGTCTTTTGTGTCAAGATTTTTTTTGGGAAAAAGACTCGATTCGTCAATTTTTCTTGGTTTGAAAAAGGTCGTTTTATAGATATCGGGATTATCATTCAATTTTCTAATAACCATTGAAATTTCACGAGCAACGTCCGCGGCCAAGATTATAATTAAACGGTCTCTGGCTGCATTTTTTGCATTCAGGTTTGAAAATTCTTCTGATTCATTGATGGTGTAAGAACTGACCATATCAAGTTTGTTTTCGTAAAAAGGTTTCTCATCTGAATCGTACATTTGAATCGATACGGCAAGCCTTCCTTGAGAACGCAATACGGATGCATCAGCTCCGTAACCTATGTCGCCGTAGTTTTCTCCTACCTGAATTCTAATCTCAATTTTCTGAGCTGGCGGCAGCTTTAACTTTGATAGCAATGTTAATAATTCCTGCTTAAAACGGTAGGTTGTATAGGCGTCATCATTATTGCCTGTTATCTTTAGAAAAAAGGGTAGGGAAGCATTAGACGTATCCTTTTGTTGATGAAGAGGTTCAAACCCGCATCCTGTTATACCGATCAAGCCAATAGCTAATAAAAACTTAGATAACCACATTGACAATCCTATTGGGTATCACGATGACACGTTTGGGTTTTTGACCTTCAAGAATGGTAATAACGTGCGGCAAAGATAAAGCTTTCTCTTCTATGACTTGCTGAGGCGTATTGGGTGCTGTCATAAAGGAGCCTCTTAATTTACCATTTACCTGCACAGCAATTGTGATTTCGTCAACAGCAGCAAGTGCTTTATCAATTTCGGGCCATTTTTGTTTTAGCAGGATCTGGCCAGGATAGAGCTTATCCCACAACTCATGACACAAATGCGGAGTTATGGGGGCAAGGGTTTTAATCAAGATTGTTAATGCTTCTTTCAACGCAGCCTTTGAGCTTGATTTTGTGTTCTCTTCGATTAAACGAGCTAGTTCGCGGCTAAAAGCTAATGCTTTGTTAAAGGCATTGCGTTCATAGGCATCATTAAGCTTTTCAAGATACTGATGGGCTTTTTTCTTTAAGGATTCATCTGTATTTTCGTTTTTCTCTAAAAATGGCAGGGTTTCATCAACAATGCGCCATATCCGGTTCACATAGCGCCAAGAACCATCTAAGGCCTCGGTATTCCAATCAAAATCACGATCAGGCGGAGTATCTGACAGAACGAAAAGCCTGGCAACATCAGCTCCATAGGTATCGATAATTTGCTGTGGGTCAACGGAGTTCTTTTTCGATTTGCTCATTTTCTCAGAACGACCGGTACTAACAGGCGCATTTGTTTCAATGTGAACAAGATTTCCTTTACCGTCCTTTTCTACCTCATGCGGATAAAGCCACTGGCCTTTATCGTCTTGGTAGGTTTCGTGACAAACCATTCCTTGGGTTAAAAGGTTTGTAAAAGGTTCGTCAAAATTAAGATAATCCAGGTCACGCAAAACTTTGGTGAAAAACCGCGAATATAAAAGGTGCAAAACCGCGTGTTCAACGCCGCCCACATACCAATCAACCGGCATCCATTCATTGCAAACTTTTTTGTCAATGGGTTCATCGCTATGCGGACAGCAATACCTTAAGAAATACCAGGATGATTCAAAAAACGTATCCAACGTGTCGGTTTCCCTTAGGGCTGATTTTCCGCATTTCGGGCAATCCACATGTTTCCAAGTTGGGTGATGATCAAGCGGATTTCCTGGTTTTTCAAAGGTAACATCATCCGGTAAAATCACAGGCAGTTGGTCATCTGGAACAGGAACGGTACCACATGAATCACAGTGGATGAAAGGAATCGGACAGCCCCAAAAACGTTGTCTTGAAACAGACCAATCTCTGAGGCGATAAGAGATTCGCCTTTCTCCTTTTTTTAATTTTTCGAGTTCTTGAACCGCTCTTTCAAAGCCTTGATGTCGATCTAGGCCATCTAAGAAATAAGAGTTAATAAGCTTACCTTCGCCCATATAAGGCAATTTTTCAGTCGTTTCAACAACCTGTTTGATAGGAAGATTGTATTTTGTTGCAAATTCATGGTCGCGTTCATCATGACCAGGGCAACCGAAGATAGCGCCTGTTCCGTATTCCATTAAAACAAAATTTGCGACATAAACAGGGATTTGGATAGTAGCATCAAAGGGGTGACTGACAAAAAGGCCTGTGTTGAATCCTTTCTTCTCGGCAGTGCTAATGGCTTCTTCGGTTGTGGCCATTTTTTGGCATTCCTCGATAAAGGCTGCAAGTGCTGGATTATTTTTTGCCACCCTTTCAGAAACAGGATGCGTTGGCGCAATGGCACAAAACGCAGCGCCATAAAGTGTTTCAGGGCAGGTTGTAAAGATTTCGATGGTTTCACCTTGATCCGCTATTTGGAAATGAATCAGGGTACCTTCTGATCTACCGATCCAATTTTCCTGCATTTTGACAACTTTTTCAGGCCAAGTATTTTCAATCTTTTTCAAATCATCTAACAATTCCTGGGCGTAAGCTGTGATCTTAACCGACCATTGATTGAGTTTTCGTTTTTCAACCGTAGCGCCTGACCGCCAGCCCTTGCCATTGACCACTTGTTCATTAGCAAGAACAGTATTTTCAACCGGATCCCAGTTGACCCAGGATTCTTTGCGGTAAATAAGGCCCTTGTTATAAAAATCTAGAAATAGCTTTTGTTCATGTCCATAATAATCCGGATGACAGGTCGCAACCTCGCGGTCCCAGTCATAAGAAAAGCCTAATCGATCAAGCTGCTTTCGCATATCAGCAATGTTCTGGATGGTCCAAGTTTTAGGGTGCGTTTTGTTTTGCATAGCCGCATTTTCTGCCGGCAAACCAAAGGCATCCCAGCCCATTGGGTGCAGAACCCTAAAGCCAAGCGCTGTTTTAAAGCGTGCAATTGCATCGCCAATGGCATAATTGCGCACGTGTCCCATGTGCAGACGCCCTGATGGGTATGGCAGCATTTCAAGAACGTAACACTTAGGCTCAGGGCCTGTGTCTGTTACTTTGTATGAATTGTTGTCCTGCCAATATTTTTGCCATTTGGCTTCGATGCTGCGAAAAGGATAGGGCGTACTCATGTGAATTTTTTCTGATTTTATTAAATGAAACACGTCACATCTTAAAAGAACTAGCCGCCAGGATCAAGTCAGGGTTTTTGGCGAAGGTTATTAATAAGAATTTAATGAAAAAAGATTGCTCTAATTAATTGGAGATTATTGATTTGATGGAAAGGTGCCATTTGTGAAGGTGAAATCTAACAGTTATAAAAATATTTTTGCGACAATTCTTGCTATTTTTTTTCTTTCAAAGTGTATTGGTGATGTATTTGCGATGGAAGGTGCAGCTGAAGTTTTGACTGAGGGATATCTTGCAGAAAGTCGTAGTGGAAGACTACCATTTGATAAATTTCTTTCTCATGCGTGGGTGAAAGATTATGTAAAAGATTTGTTTGAACGATTTGAATTGCTGGGCATAGATCTATCAGAATTACCGGAAAACTTTTTTGAATACCAAAGTGAAGAGGATCCTTTTTCAAATATTAAAGGTGGTTTTGAAACCTGGAGTGCAGCAGATAGTTCTTATAAAACTTTTAGTAAAGTTGATAACCCTCATATTCTTAGAAACAGATATCCTTTAGTTCAATTTTTGCCTAATCTTGAGCATATTTTAGCTAATGTGGTTCATCAAGAAAATCAAGAAAAAGCAACAAGGGGAGGCTCGTTACCAAAAGCCTTAGAACCCTCTTTTCTTAACGTAAAAGGAACTTTAATGCGTTTAAGAAATGATATAGAAATTGCTTCTCTCTGGCTTAATAAAACAACAGAAGAGCTGCCATCAGATTTTAAAGCAGCTGAAGCCCTAATTTTACCTCATGTTGGTCGAATATTTTTTGTTATAAAAAAGGGGGGTGTGCGAGAGATATCTTATATTGCGAGCGGTTCAGTCATTAACATTCATGGGCATAACACTATTTTGACCTGTCGTCATTTTGGGACAATCGAGAACGATGTAGATCTAGAAATATATTTTATTCCCCATACAGAATTAAGCCCTGAAGATCTCCTACCTAATAATAAAATGGAAGACAGTAGTGATAAAATAAATTGGGAAAGTTACGCAGATTATAAAGTAACCCATTTATTTTTACATAATGGCCCAGAAATGGATTCGGTTGTTACTTTTAAAGATGGCGAAAAGAGAGAAATAAAGGAAAACTCTAAGATGCTTTTGGATTCTGTTGGAGTACGAAACTTAAAAGAGTTAAAAGATATGCCGGATAATAGTGATATTGCATTAATGCAAATTACGAATCCTGCACTTCTTGGAGAAGGAGCTAGCTTTATTCCTAGAGCCGATTTAGATTTTGATGATCCTAGTATATGGGCCGCTGGCTATCCTGGAGGCGGTTTATCAGGGCATAGTTTTGCTTTGGTTAATTCTACGCAGCGTCCTTTATATAATGAAATAATAAATAAAGCCGATCCAAAACTTGGCAATCCTAATTGGCATTATAAAATTTCTAGTTTTCCTGTTGTTCATGGCATGAGTGGAGGCCCTATTTTCTTTAATGAGGGCGGTACTATTCATATAGTTGGTGTTTTACAAGGCCTTGATAAGGGATCATGTGGTGCATTGTGTGCTTTTATTACTGGGGAGGATCTTGCAATCTCTGCATAAAAGAGTTATATGATTAGAAAATTATTTCAAGAAGACGGATATATAAAATATGAAAAATTCAAGAATAGGATTAATACTGTATCTTTTAGTAACTGTGTTTGTTTATGCAAGCACATCAATAGCTAGTGTTGCCGTAATGTCTGATACAGAAGAGGAAAGACATGGAAAAGGCGTTCCTAGATTACCAGCTGCTGACCTTGTAATAGAAGGTACTGCTAGCCCAACACATCATGCAAAGACTAAAAGACCACCAGTTTCTCATAAAACAGAAGCGGATCAAATATCCGAATTAGCTAGTCATTATCAAAGCCAAGGAATGACAATGATAGCCGCTCAGGTTAAAGCTATGAAAGAAGTTAAAGCGTCTAAAGAGACTCTTCTTGAAAAAGAACTTAGAGAATTAGGTTGTGTACAATGGGGGGAAATTAAAGAGCTTACCAGAGGTATAGTTGATGAAGTGAAGCACTTTTATAACCCTACTCGGGGACTTTTCATTTTAAAGCCAGGACTTCACATTATATATGAAGATGAAGTTTCCTAGCAAAACCTGATTTTGATTATTTCACCATATGCCTTCCTAAAAACCCCTCTATCAAACTAAGCAGATAAAGAGGGGTTTCTTGCATTGGGTAATGGCCTGAATTGGCAATCACGGTAAGCTCAGCATTTGGATACCATTTTAAAAAGGTTTCTCTCATAACGGGTTCACTATAGCCTTCTGCGTCATGGCCGCCTGTAATGACCAAAAAGGGTGTCTTAAGGCCTTTGATTTGATCTGCAAAGTTGGTTTGGGAAAACATATGTAAGTAAGCGGCGCGCGCCTGTGGGATGGACGTTCTTCTCCATTCTTTAACCTTATAATCAGCAAAGCGCATCGGCAGTTTTCCGCTCGTCATAAAACCAATAATTTGGCCGGCACTTTGATCGTTATTAACCGCGGCGTCTTCTAAGAAAGCTAAGATTTCCTCCGGGGCAGGGGACCCGCAGGCTGGAACGGGGGTAATGGCGATGACGCTTTTAACGCGGTCTTCGGCCTCAAGGGCAATGCGCTGAGCGATCATCCCGCTCATCGAATGGCCAACTACATGAAATTTGTCCCATTTTAGATGATTAACAAGGGCGATGGCATCTCCAGTCGGTTCTTCCACAGAACATTCCCCTTGAATAGATTTGGATTTTCCGTACCCTCTTAGGTCCATAAATACATAAGTAAAAAGGGTCGTGTCTAAAAAGGGAATAAGTGTGTCATAACTGGTGCTATCTGAAAACCAATCATGCATCACCAAAACTTTATTAAAACCCGTGCCGTATGTTTTATGACCGATCATTTAAATACCTCTTAAATAATTTTGATTAACGAAAAAATAGTAAGTCCCTGCTTAAGGCCTGACGCGTTTCTTCGGACAAAAGCGACTTATGAGCATAATGAGGGTGCTTTATCTCAAGAATAATATCCTGTTCTGGTTGAATAAATTTGTGGATTTGATTCTTATCCAGCAAAAAATGAAGGAAATGAACGGATGATGTTTTTCCGGTTTTATCGGTTCTTTCGATATCAGCCTCGGCTTTTGCATTAATTTTACAATTTTCAAATTTTAGAAAAATAGTCTCTTCAATCCCGGTCAACTGTGACAGAACTTTTTTTCGCCTTTCCGGATCATCAATTTCAATCATCATCGTTGCAACCAATTGATGGCTTTGATCTGGATAGCCATGGGGAATCAGAGATGCGTATGCTCTTAGTTCATCTTCGATTTGTTCCTGGCCGCCTTGTTCGGTTCTAAGCATTTCGTGAATTTGCCACCAAATCGTGTCATAACTTTCAAAATAAAAAGTAATGTCAGGGCCAACCGAAACTCTTCGATGTTTTTTAATTTCTATGATTTCTTTTTGTTTTTTTTGGCGGATCTCTAAAAATTTATCAAGGGGCAGAATATCTTCTTTTGTAATTGGGGGGCGCATTCAAATGCCTTTTTAATTTTTAAGAAATGATTGAAATGAGAGTAGTGTTGATGGCAATGTAAATCAATCAATTTATGGTCCTTAAAATGAAGAGTCATCGTTATGTTTAGTGTCTTTCTAAAAGACGGCAGTCAGCGTCAATATGATCACCCCGTTAACGGCGAAGATGTTGCGAAGTCAATTTCTCCAAGACTTGCCAAAGAGGCCGTTGTTATCAGAGTTAATGGAGATTTGTGGGATCTAACGCGCATTCTTCCTGAAAATGCTACGATTGAAATTGTAACTCGTCAGGATGCCGATGGCCTTGAGGTTATTCGCCATGATACAGCGCACGTGATTGCCGCTGCGGTAAAAGAGCTTTATCCGGAAACGCAAATCACAATTGGTCCTGCCATTGAAAATGGTTTTTATTATGACTTTTTTAGAGAAACTCATTTTACACTGGATGATTTTGAAAAAATCGAAAACCGCATGCGCGAAATTGTCAAGCGCGATGAGAAATTCATTCGTGAAGAATGGAAAAGAGAAGATGCGATCGAATTTTTTAAAAAAGCAGGCGAGTATTTTAAGGCTGAGCTGATAGAATCCATTCCCCCAGGTGAGATTATAACCCTTTATCGCCAGGGGAATTTTATTGACCTCTGCCGCGGGCCACATTTGCCATCAACGGCACGCATTGGAACAGCATTTAAGTTGATGAAGTTAGCGGGCGCTTATTGGCGCGGGGATCACCGTAATCCTATGCTGCAGCGCATTTATGGAACAGCCTGGGCAACGGAACAACAACTTAAAGATTACCTAACTCAATTAGAGGAAGCTGAAAAGCGCGATCATAGGCGCCTTGGCTCTGAGTTAAATCTTTTCCACATTCAAGAAGAGGCCCCAGGTAGTGTGTTTTGGCACCCAAAGGGATGGTCCATTTATAGAAACCTTGAAAGCTATGTTCGTGCTCGTCTTGATCGAACCGGCTATGTTGAAGTAAAGACTCCTCAGATTGTTGATCGCAGCCTTTGGGAGGCTTCAGGACACTGGGAAAAATTTAGAGACGGCATGTTTACGGTGGAATCTGAAGATAAAACTTTGGCGATAAAGCCGATGAATTGTCCTTGTCATGTACAGATTTTTAAACAAGGTATGAAAAGCTATCGGGATCTTCCCTTGCGTATGGCTGAATTTGGATCTTGCCATCGCAACGAACCGTCGGGGTCCCTTCATGGATTAATGCGCGTTCGGGCCTTTACGCAAGACGATGCACACATATTCTGCACGCCAGAGCAAATCGTTTCTGAAACCAAAGCCTTTTGCGATCTATTGCAGGGAATCTATAAGGATTTTGGCTTTACGGATATTAGGGTTAAATTTTCTGATCGTCCTGAAAAGCGTGCAGGTGCTGATGAAGTGTGGGATCTAGCAGAGAAATCCCTGATAGAGGCAGCGACAGCAGCAGGGCTTGACTATATTTTAAATCCTGGAGAGGGAGCGTTTTATGGTCCTAAGCTTGAGTTTGTTTTAAAAGACACAATCGGCCGTGATTGGCAGTGTGGAACTTTGCAGGTTGACTTTGTTTTGCCTGAACGCCTTGATGCCAATTACATTGGCGAAGACGGAAAAAGGCACCGTCCTGTTATGCTCCACCGGGCGGTTTTAGGCTCTTTTGAACGATTTATTGGCGTTCTGATTGAACATTATGCGGGTAAATTTCCCCTTTGGCTTTCGCCTGTTCAAGCTATTGTTGCAAGTATTACGGACGAGGCTAGCCCGTATGCTGAAGAATTGTGTAATCAGCTGAAATTACAGGGGATTAGGGCTGAGGTCGATACGAGGAATGAAAAAATCAGTTACAAGATCAGAGAGCATTCTTTACAAAAAGTCCCTTATATTTTGGTTGTTGGTAAACGTGAGGCTGAAGAAGGCACTGTTGCTGTCCGCCGTCTTGGCGGGGAAAATCAACAAGTGATGAGTAAAGAGGCAATTTTTGAGCAGTTGATAGAAGAGGGAAAAATGCCCGCTTTATAAGTGCTTTGGGAGGGATAGTGAAAATAGGCTATTCTTCCTTTATATTTTTTTGTCATCTCTCTATAATAATTTTATTGCGTTGTTTTTAAGAGTTGCGTGATGCCTCCTTATCTTACATCCTCTTTGCTAGAAGAAATCCCTTACTTACGGCATGGTTTTTTTACGCGTGCTGGGGGAGAAAGCTCTGGTTTTTACGCAACCCTTAATACGGGGTTTGAAAAGGGGGATGATCCCCTAACCGTTTATGAAAATCGCCGCAGAATTTGTAAAATTTTTGACTTAACTCCTGAAGATTTGGGTCTTGTGCGACAAGAACACACCGATGTGGTCTATGCCATTACAAAGCCATTTCCCAAAGAAGCTATTCCTGTAGGGGATGCGCTGATTACAACAACCCCAAATCTTTTGATTGGGGTGCAAACAGCTGATTGTGTGCCAATCCTGCTTGCAGATAAAACGTCTCCTTTGGTAGCTGCTGTACATTCTGGCTGGCGCGGGGCTGTTGGTGGAGTTATTGCAAAGACAGTTCATGCAATGATAGATAAGGGCTCAAAAGCTGATAATATAGTGGCGGCTTTAGGACCCTGTATCTGGCAAGAATCCTATGAGGTTAGCCAAGAGTTTTTTGATAACTTAAAAGGAAGTAAACAATTCTTTCAACCTGGAAAAAGACCCAATCATTACCAATTTGATTTGCCAGGATATGTGATGAGCCGTCTTCAGGAGGCTGGGATTACAAAAATTGCTCCCTCAATAGCCAACACATTTGCAGATGAAGAGAACTTTTTTAGCTTTCGCCGAAAAACCCTGACAAAGGCGAAGAGCTTTGGTAATCAGATTTCCGTTATCTGTATTAAACAGGCTTTATGAAATTTATAACGGGATCTAGTCATTACCGTTTATCAGAAAAGATTGCTGCTAAGCTTTTTCTTTCTTTAGACAAGCCGAGTGTCAAATATTTTAAAGACCACGAAATTTCAGTTCAAATTGACGCTTCTATTGCAGGAGAAGATGTCTGTATCTTGCAATCTTTATCTTATCCCATCAATGACCACTTGATTGAATTGTTAATCTTGGTCAATGAGACAAAGAAAAAGGCTAAAGAGGTTACAGTAATCCTTCCTTATTTTGGTTACGGAAGATCCTTTTCTAGTTCAGCGCTTATTGCAAGACTTTTAGAAACCGCCGGTGTTGACCGTATAATAACCATCGGGCTTCATAGTCCCGAGATTGAAACATTTTTTAAAATTCCTATTAAAAACCTTGGTGTTACTCATCTATTTGGCCTAGATATTAAAAATCGTTATAAAAATGATTTGCCGGTTATTGTATCCCCTGATAAGGGCGGAGAAAAAAGAGCGCGCAAGTTAGCAGATTATCTAAAAACAGACTGTGTTTTTCTTCATAAAGAGCGTCACATGGATGGTGGAGTAAAGATTAAAAGAATCACCGGAGATGCTAAGGAGAGATGCTGCATTATTGTGGATGACATTGTTGATTCAGCGGAGACATTAACATGTACGGCCAAGGTTCTAAAAGAGGTAGGAGCTTCATCTATCGAGGCATACGTTATTCACGCTGTACTTAGTGAAGGTTCTATTGAAAAATTGGAACAGTCGAATGTAAGCTCTTTAACAGTTACGGACACAATCAACCAACGATTGACTGAGAAAATCCGAGTTTTAGGAGTGTCTGAGATTCTAGCAAAAGCTATAAAACCAGAGTAAAAGTTATGGTGCCCTCGGGGAGACTCGAACTCCCACATCTTTGCAGATAGTAGATTTTGAGTCTACCGCGTCTACCAATTCCGCCACAAGGGCCCATTAACTCTCTACATCATAGCGATTGTAACTAAGGCGTCAACAGAAAAATTAGCCTAAGGCTTTGATTACTTAAAAAAATCATGAAGCCGTGTTCTTTGAGTAGTCCACAGTACTGACCACTTGTCCTTGGTTTGTTCCGAGAGTATCGTAAACAAAGATAGTATTTGTTTTGGTTGTGACGGTTAAACGTAGGATAATGCGATCAAGCTGTTGTTGAAATGATTGAATAAAGCAATTTGTGTAATCAATTTGTTGTATCTTAACTTTTGTTGCTTTGATGTTTCCAAGTCTCACTATTGTAAGAGCATTGATCGGAGTTCCAGTATTCATGTTTGTTTCAAGGGTGGCAGCGTACCCACCATTGGGAATTAAAACAACAAGATCAGAGTGTTTAAGAGTCGCTGAAGTGAAAAGGTTGTTGCTGATATCACCTGTTGTGAAGCGGCTTGATTCACCATGCCAACCAAAAAGCTCAGAATAGTCATTAAAACCATCAACAGCTGAGTTTGTCAGAGCGTCTATTTTAATCATCCATTCGGGGGATTTGGCTCCATCCGGATTGTTATCTGGGTTATCCACATCTGTTGTAGCAATGCTGAATTTTGACCTTCCGGGAAGCTCTACGATTTTATAATTTTGAGGCATTCCTTTTTTCCTTTAGCGTGCGAAATTTTAATATTTATTTAATGGTTTCATTTTCTTTTTTTCTTTTCAAGAGTTAAAATTAAATTTGCTAAAATTTTATGAAATTAATGATTTTCGTGCTTTATTGCGATATACTGTTTTTCAAATTCTCATAATTCTAAAGGATAATTTATTGAAACAGCATTTGTTTATAGCAGAAGCTAAAAGAACACCAATCGGTAATTTTCAAGGATCTTTAGCGTCATACAAAGGCTATCAATTGGGAAGTGCGGCAATTCGATCCCTTAATGCCTGTGACGTCGATGAGGTTGTAATGGGATGTGTTTTGCCTGCTGCTCAAGGCCAAGCTCCAGCGAGAAGGGCTGCCTTGGCTGCTGGTCTTGCATCGCATGTTTCAGCGACGACCGTTAATAAAGTATGCGGCTCTGGAATGAAATCAATCATGATTGCCTGTGATCAAATTGCTTTAGGTGGTGCTAAGAGCGTTATCGCGGGTGGTATGGAAAGCATGTCAAATGCTCCTTATTTATTAGAGAAAGCCAGGGGTGGTTATCGACTAGGACACGGCGTGATTATTGACCATCTGTATAAAGATGGCCTAGAAGATGCATACCATCACAATGCTGATGGATCGGCTAGCTTAATGGGATGTTTTGCAGAAGCAACGGCTGAGAAATATGGCTTTTCAAGGGAAGATCAAGATCAATTCGCACTGAAAGGATTTGAAAAAATACAAAAGGCAATAGCCCAAGGTTTTTTTAAAGATGAGATTATTTCAATCGAAAGTAAGGATACAAAAGGCAATGTTAGTTATTTTCAAGAAGATGAACCACCTTCCAGAGTAAAACCTGAAAAACTCAGTCTTTTAAAACCGGTATTTAAGCCCGCAGGTACTGTAACAGCTGCAACTTCATCATCTCTTGCTGACGGTGCTGCAGCGCTCTGGATTGTGGGCGAAGAGACAGTGAATAAGCATTCTCTTAATCCTATGGCGCGTATTGTTGGGCATGTAAGCTATGCTGATGCTCCTGAATGGTTTACGACAGCTCCGATTGGTGCTCTTAACAAATTAATGCATCAGCTTTCGTGGAAACTAGAAGATGTTGATTTGTTTGAGATTAACGAAGCATTTGCAGTTGTACCTATGGCAGTTATGAGAGAATTAAGAATTCCTTCGGAGAAAGTTAATGTCCAAGGTGGTGCTTGTACTTTAGGCCATCCGATTGGCGCGAGTGGCGCCCGTATTGTAGTTACTTTGGCTCATGCTTTAAAAAGGCATAAATTAAAGCGAGGAGTTGCATGCATTTGTATAGGCGGGGGAGAATCAACGGCCATTGCAATTGAAGTTGTCTAAAATCCTCTTGTGATTTTTCGTGATCCGGGTGAATATGTCCACTGCGTAAAATAAATGCTGGATTACCACGTCGTTTTCGGCTTCTTGCAATGATCGCAAAAGTCATCGCGAGCGTAAGCCGAATCGATCCAGAAAATGAGCTTTTTAGCTATCTAAAATAGGGTTTTATGAGTTTTCATATTTTTCTTTTGTGTTTTGTCCAGGGTATTAGTGAGTTTTTGCCGGTTAGTTCAAGCGCGCATCTACTTTTGTTATCTGAATTATTTAAGTATCCAACAACTTCTTTAGAATGGGAAGTTGCGTTGCATTTTGGAACTTTGGCAGCCGTTATCCTTTATTTTTATAAAGATCTTTGGTCAATGACTAAAGCGGTGATAAAAGGGATTTGTAAAATGAAAGTTCCATCTGCTGACACTTATTGTCTAAAGGCGTGGCATCTTGCTCTGGCGACAATCCCTGCCGTTATTGCTGGGTACTTTGTCAAAAAAATAGGAGGGGTTTCTTATTCACCGCATTTTATCGGAATCATGAGTATCGTTTTTGGTATCCTATTGTATATTGTGGATAAGTTTTCTAAGCATTCAGAAGCTGATGTAACAACAAAAAAGGCTATTGGAATTGGCCTTATGCAAACACTTGCTTTTATACCCGGGGTGAGTCGTTCAGGGTCTTGTATTACAGCGGCTAGAGCTTTTGGATTGAATCGGGTTGAAGCGACCAGATTTGCTTTTCTCTTGTCAATCCCAACCGTTCTTGGGGCTGTTGCCTTAACAACTTATGATGTTCTTAAAGAAAATATTCCGCTTGATTTTGCGATCTTAGGGCCGGCAGTTCTTTTGACTGCAGCGATTGGTTTATGTGTCATTCATGGAATTCTGACGTTTTTACAGCGCCATTCCTTTGGATTGTTCACAATTTACAGAGTTATTCTGGGGGGAATTCTTTTATTGTTCTTATGAGCTTTGTGTAAACAAAATGTTCCCGGAATCTTCAGCCACAATTTTGTATTTAAAGCTTGAGTAGAGGTTTTGAAAACGGTCTAATTCTGCTTTGCGTCCTATTCCCCATATTTTATCTTTTTCCTGCCATAGTTTTAAAAATTGATCCTCTTTTATCATCCAAGAACTTGTGTCTTCAACCGTTGTACCAAATTCAAGCTCTCCTTTGGCTTCAACCACAGTTACTATTTGTTTGGTGTAAACAGGCAAATCTTGATAATAGGCCATAAAACTAACAACTTTATCCTCAGGTTGTTTTTGAGCT
This sequence comes from uncultured Alphaproteobacteria bacterium, assembly GCA_903899945.1. GTDB lineage: Bacteria > Pseudomonadota > Alphaproteobacteria > Paracaedibacterales > CAIULA01 > CAIULA01. Next base: position 154,510 of record CAIULA010000034.1, read on the forward strand.
TGAATAATTTCAGCCAATGGTTTTATAGATGGCCTTTGTATGTAAGGTGCTGCATTGATTAGAGTTATTAAAATAGCGATACTGCTTATGCAAATAATACTTAATATAACTTGTGATGTTCTAAGGTTAAAAATCCGAACAAAAATAGATGCTGTCAATTTTTCGAGTGAAACGCGAGTTTCTTTCCTCTGTATATAGGAAAATGTTAGAACACCGCTTATAAAGAAAATAGCCATTAATGTATGGATATAATACAAAAGATCAGCTTTTTCTCCTAGCAACTCTGGGAAATAAGTGGTAATTCCACCACTCAAAAGACATAAAGAAACACAGAAAACGCTATTATAAGTATATAGTGTTGCTTTGTTTTTAGGATTTTTATTTGTCCATATATCGCTTAAGAACTTTCCTATAAGCAGAGCAAGCGCTGGGAACATGGGCAAGATATAAGGAATTAATTTTGAATTTGATACAGAAAAGAATGCAAAAACCCATCCCGACCATATGAGCAGATAAGAATTTAATGAAGAAGCTCTATTTTTCCATGCGTCCACAATTGCTGACGGAATAAAAGCTGTCCAAGGTAAAAAACCAGCTATTAAAATGGGAATGAAAAACCAAATGGGTTTGTATCGTAAATGCACGTCAGTTGTATAGCGCATAAAATGTTCAACAATAAAATATTTATAGGCAAACTCAGGGTTTTTAAGGCTGACAAGAATATGCCAAGGAGCTGCGATTAAAAAGAAAAGAGACAAAGATGTAGGAAAATAAACAGGTAACACCCGTTTCCATCCACCCGTTAAACTCAACCAAATGACAATAATTGGACCGGGAATTGCGAGCGCCATAATGCCTTTGGTTAAAACTCCCAAAGCACAAGCTATGCTAAAACAGTAAAGCCAAAATCGCCTTTTAGGCCCTGGTTCTATTTCAAACCCTTGATAAAAACTATAAAGAATTAGGGTTATAAGAATGCTCACAGGCATATCCAGGATGATGAGTCGACTAAGGCTAAAATAAAGGACGCTGCTTCCTAAGACAAATGCAGAAAAAAAACCAGTTGTTCGGTCAAAATGCGTTTTTCCAAAGACGTAAGTTGCAAGACATCCAATGAATGCAAAAAAGGCAACCCAAAGGCGCATAGGGCCTTCCTGAAGATCAAACATTTTTATGCTTGAGGCTTGAAGCCAATAAAAAAGTGGAGGTTTTTCAAAATACTTTACACCATTCAGGCGCGGCGTTAAATAATCTGCTGTTGCAACCATTTCTCTAGGAATTTCAACATAGCGTCCTTCATCTGGCGTAGCGAAGGGGCGGTTTCCAAGCTGAAACGTAAAGAAAAAGACCAGTACGCATGAAAGAATCCCAATGCTAACTAGATTTTTTAAAGAGTCTTTAGTCACGCAGTATCGCTTTCTTCATGGACGATTTCAAGCCATTGGTTTTCATCTAAAATTTTAATCCCTAATTCTTTCGCAAGTTTTAATTTTCCACCGGCATCGCTGCCCGCAATAAGATAATCGGTTTTACTGGAAACAGAGCCACCAACTTTTGCGCCCATACGTTCAGCTTGTGCTTTGGCTTCGCCACGGCTAAGCGAAGTAAGAGTTCCTGTGAAAACAATTGTTTTACCGGTGAGCAAACTTTTCCTAGATATTTCTTCAAAATAAGGTTCGATGCTTAAGCGCTTTTTAAGATTAGAAATAAGCTCGATTTGTTCTGGCGCTTGAATGAAATTAATGATGTCACCCGCCATATTAAGACCAATTCCTTCAATAGATAATAAGTCCTCAGAGGTTGCTAATAAAAAAGCATCTATTGTTTTATAATGCTTTGCTAAAAGTCTGGCTGTCACTTGACCAACTTGTGGAATTCCAAGGGCATAAATAAACCGATCCAGGCTAATCTTACGCCTTTTTTCAATCGCTTCAAATAAATTGCGAGCAGACAGACTTCCCCAGCCTTCTTTTGTTCTAAGGGGGTCTAATGACTGTTTATCTCTTTCAAAAAGGGTAAAAATATCAACAGGGTTGCGGATGAGTCCATCATTATAGAAATTTTCAAGGTGTTTTTCACCAAGTCCTTCGATATCAAAAGCATCACGGCTCACAAAATATCTTAATCTTTCAATAGCTTGTGCTTGGCAATTAAATCCACCCATGCACCGTTTTGCAACGAGACCACTTTCCTGTTCCACGGGGCCATTACAAACTGGACATTGATTAGGAAATACAAAAGGGTGACTTTGCTCGGGACGTTTTGACAGGACAGGACCTACAACTTGTGGTATTACATCTCCTGCACGTTGAATGATAACAGTATCGCCAATACGGATGTCTTTGCGTTTTATCTCGTCTTCGTTATGTAGAGAGGCTCTGCTTACCATAACGCCGCCAACCAAAACAGGCTCTAAAATAGCCACAGGCGTTAAAACTCCGGTTCTTCCTACTTGGATACCAATATCTGCTAGAATAGTTTCGGCTTGCTCAGCTGCAAATTTATGGGCTAGAGAGTGTCTTGGAGAGCGTCCAATACTGCCTAAACGCTGTTGTAATTTAAGGTCATTAACTTTATAGACAATGCCATCTATTTCATAATCCAAAGATGGACGAAGGTTTTGAAGACGGTTGTAGAAAATTAACAAACTTGCCTCATCTTCACACAGTTCAATCTCTGGGTTAACAGAAAACCCCCAACTTTTTAAAGAATTTAAAATCTCCATATGGGTTTGATCGCGGCTACCGGATAAAGCGTCATAGGTGTAAGCAAAAAATTTTAAAGGTCTTTGGGATGTGATGGTCGGATCAAGTTGCCTTAAAGATCCCGCAGCTGCATTTCTTGGGTTGGCAAACGCCTGTTCTCCATTTGCAGTGCGTTTTTGATTGAGAATTTTAAAATCAGAACGGCTCATATAAACCTCACCTCTGATTTCTAGGTTTTCCGGGCAGCTTTCTCCTTGAAGTAATAAAGGAACATCACGAATGGTTTTTAGGTTTGCCGTTATATTTTCGCCTTCTTGTCCATCCCCTCGGGTGGCTCCTAGAACGAATTGACCTTTTTGATAATGAAGAGAAGCTGATAAACCATCAATTTTAGGTTCTGCTACAAAAGGTATTTTTTGATTTTCGAGAAGTTTGAGAAATCTTCGAATACGAGCTACAAAATCGTAAACGTCTTTTTCAGAAAAAGCATTATCAAGAGAAAGCATAGGGCGTCTGTGTTTTACTTTTTCAAATTCCGGGGCAGGTGGAGATCCAACCCGATGAGATGGACTATCAATGCGTCTCAAATCTGGAAAAAGTTTTTCAATTTCTTGATTGCGAAGACGAAGAGCATCATAAGCCTCATCAGAGATGGTTGGCTCAGCAAGGGTGTAGTACAGATAATCATGATAGGCAATTTCTTTTGCCAATCGTTCAAGTTCAATGGCTCCTTGGTCTCGGCTTAGGGATTGCGTGGGAATGTTTTGTATTTGCATATAATTCTCAAGAGCCTATAGCTTGTAATAAGAATGGTACCAATTAACAAATCTGGGAACCCCTTCCGTAATTGGCACAAGAGGTGAGTAACCAAGTTCCTTTTCTGCTTTGCTTATATCACTGAATGTTTCCAAAATATCTCCAGCTTGAAGAGGCAAAAAGTTTTTAATGGCTTTTTTATTCAGTGCTTTTTCCAACACATCTATAAAATCTAAAAGATTCTCACGTTTCTTGTTTCCTAAATTATAAATAGGGTGAGGACCGTCTTTTGTGGGGAAATAAGGGCGTTCTAAAGCCTTTAGGATACCATTTACAATATCGTCAACGTATGTATAGTCTCTTGCCATATCGCCATTATTGTAAACATCAATGGGGATATTGTCCAAAATCGATTTCGTAAACTTAAAAAGCGCCATGTCTGGCCTGCCCCAAGGTCCATAAACAGTAAAGAGACGAAGACCCGTTACAGGAAATTGATAAAGATGCCAGTACGATTGGGCCATCAATTCATTCGCTTTTTTAGTGGCCGCATACAATGAAATTGGCGAGTCCGTTTGCTGATTTTCAGTAAAGGGTAGGAGTTTGTTATTCCCATAAACTGAAGAAGTACTCGCATAAACCATATGCTTAAAATCAGATTGATAACGGCATCTTTCTAAAATAACCGTAAAACCCATAAGGTTGCTGGCGATATAAGGGTAGGGATCCATCAAAGAATAACGTACACCGGCTTGAGCAGCTAAATGAACAACGTGCCTAATATCACCCTCTTGTTTCCATATTTTTTCAATGGCTTGAGCATTACTAATATCTTCTTTATAGAAATGAAAATTTGGATAAACTGAAAGCTGATTGAGCCTGGCCTCTTTTAATTCTACATTATAGTAGGAATTAAGATTATCGATGCCTACAACTACCTCACCTTTTTCTAAAAGGGTTTTGGCAACATGAAAGCCAATAAATCCGGCAACACCTGTGACTAAAACTCTGGTCATAAATAAAAGGATTTTTTAAAAATTAGACAGCCTATCTGGGTTATACGGAGAAAATCTACTTTAATCAAGATTATTCCCTAGAAGGCTGCCTGACTAATTGCATATAAGTCTGTTACAAACATTTCGTCAATTTCATTAAGTTCCTCGGGTTTTATGTGTCGTTCATGAACGGGCACCCAAGATCTTTAGTTTGATAACAGTTTGACGGGTAATGCCATTTAAAAAACAATCAGCAATAGGTGCATGGAGTCCACCATCTTTCTACCAACATATTGTTAATAAATAATAAATTTTTTAAATTGTTCTAAGCATTCCGGATTTGCTAATGCATCAAGATTTTTGATTGGTTGCTGACTTAAGATTTGTCGAACGACAATTTCAGACAATTTCCCATTTTTTGTACGTGGTAAATCTTGGATTTGATAAATATACGATGGGACATGACGAGGGGTTGTGTTTGTGCGAATTTGTTTTTTAATCCGGTCTGAAAGTTCTTCCGTTAGATGAAGATTTTGCCTTAAGTGTACAAATAAAATAATGTGTTCATCGCCTTTTATTTGCTGACCAACCGCTAAACTTTCAAGAACTTCGTATACTTGCTCGACTTGTCTATAAATTTCGGCAGTACCGATCCTAACACCGCCAGGGTTAAGTGTAGCATCTGATCGGCCATAAATAATAAAGCCATTCTCAAGGGTTCGTTCGATAAAATCACCGTGATGCCAGACATTGGGGTAACGGTTAAAATAGGTGTTAAAGTATTTTTGATCTCCCTCATCATTCCAAAACCATAATGGCCTACTTGGAAAGGGGGCCGTGCAAACTAATTCACCCTGACCGTAGTTAAGAGGTTTTCCTTCATCATCAAAGACTTCAATTTTCATACCAAGGCCCGCGCCTTGCAATTGACCCGGCCAAACGGGCAATAAAGGATTGCCAAGCATAAAGCATGAAATAATATCCGTTCCCCCTGAAATAGAGGCTAAATGGACATCTTGTTTAATTGATTTATATACATATTCAAAGGTTTCATTAGCTAAAGGTGACCCTGTTGAGGCAATCGTTTTTAACGAACTTAGGTTTTGAGATGTTTTAAATTCAGCTTTTTCAAGAGCACTTAGGTATTTAGCAGATGTTCCGAATAAGGTAATTTCAACCTCTTGAGCAATTTGAAACAAATGATCAAGTGTTGGATGCGTGGGGGAGCCTTCATATAAAACAATGCTTGCGTCACTAGCAAGGGCACTTACCAGCCAGTTCCACATCATCCAGCCACAGGTGGTATAATAAAACACCTTATCGCCCGGTTTGATATCGCAGTGAAGTTGATGTTCTTTTAAATGCTGTAATAAGGTTCCGCCGGCACCGTGCGCAATACACTTTGGGATGCCAGTTGTACCAGAAGAGTAAAGAATGAAAAGGGGATGATTAAAGGGAAATTGTTTAAATTCAATATCTGCCGGTTTTTGGAATTTTAGAATTTCTTTCCAATCCGTATGGGGGTGAGTTTCTTTCATATCCAGATAAGGAACTACGATGGTATGCTTGATACTTGAAATAGCCTCAAGAATTTCAGGAACGCGTTCCAAGCAATTAAAGGTTTTTCCCTGATAGGTATAGCCATCAGCTACAAGCAGAACTTTCGGCTTGACTTGGGAAAAACGATCAATAAGACTTTTGGTGCCAAAGTCAGGAGAGCAAGAGGTCCAAATGGCTCCGATAGAAGCGGCCGCTAGCATAGCGATAACGGTTTCAGCAAGGTTGGGCAGGTACCCGGCAACTATATCGCCAGATTCAATATCCCATTTTTGGAATTGAGCGACAATCTGGCTCACTTGATCATAAAGCTGAGCATAGGTCAGGTGATGTTTTTGCTGATTTTCATTATAAAAATATATTGCGATTGCATCATCACGTCTTTTTAAAAGATTTTCAGCATAATTCAAGGTTGCATTTGGGAAAAATTCTGCCTTTTGCATGTCGTTTGGATTCTTTAAAGAAAGGATGCTTTTTGATGATGCTGTGATGCCACAAAAATTCCAGACCTCATTCCAAAAAGAATCAGGCGAGGTAATTGACCATTGATAAAGATCATCATAGTTTTTCTGACCTACTGAATTCATAAATCTTTTTAAAAGGCTGTTTTGAATTTTGAAGTCAGAGGGACTCCACAAGGGCCCGTCTTTTTTTACCATATGGATTATCTAGTTGTTCTTTTGTTCGTGACTCTAGTTTGCCAAAGATAGCCTAAAATGAAAAAGGTTTTTACATGAAAATCTTGATTTTTGAAAACAAGACAATTATATTTGTTAGCAAAGTAGCGACGATGCTGCTAATTCAAAAATTTAAGAATAAATCATTTCTAACTTGGAGATAGCCATGGCAAAAGTAATTGGAATTGACCTTGGAACAACAAACTCTTGTGTTGCTGTTATGGAAGGGACGAACGCTCGCGTTATTGAGAACGCTGAAGGCGGACGGACAACTCCATCCATGGTATCATTCACAGAAAATGGTGAACGTTTAGTTGGGCAATCCTCAAAACGTCAAGCCGTTACGAATCCTGAAAATACCTTCTTCGCTATTAAGCGTCTGATTGGTCGTCGTTTTAATGACCCTGTAACTAAGAAAGATATGAATCTTGTTCCCTACAAGATTGTTTCAGGTGAAAATGGTGACGCGTGGATCGAAGGGCGCGGCGAAAAATATAGCCCTAGCCAAATCAGTGCTTTCATTTTACAAAAGATGAAAGAAACTGCTGAGGCGTATTTAGGTGAAACCGTGACTCAGGCCGTAATTACGGTTCCTGCTTATTTTAACGATTCACAGCGTCAAGCAACCAAGGATGCGGGTAGAATTGCTGGACTTGAAGTTTTGCGTATCATCAACGAACCAACAGCTGCCGCTCTTGCATATGGCCTTGAGAAAAAAGCTACAGGAACAATTGCAGTTTATGACTTAGGTGGTGGTACGTTTGACGTATCCATTCTTGAAATTGGCGATGGCGTTTTTGAGGTTAAATCCACCAATGGTGACACTTTCTTGGGTGGTGAGGATTTTGACGCGCGCATTATTGATTTCATTGCTGAAGAATTCCAAAAGGAACAAGGCATTGATTTGCGTAAAGATCGTCTTGCTTTGCAACGATTAAAAGAAGCAGCTGAAAAAGCTAAAATTGAATTATCATCAGCAGCTCAAACAGACATTAATTTGCCATTTATTTCAGCCGATGCAAATGGTCCAAAGCATTTGAATGTGAAATTAACTCGCGCTAAATACGAAGCGTTGGTTGATGATTTGGTTCAAAGAACAATTGAACCATGCAAGGCAGCTTTAAAAGATGCAGGTTTATCTGCTAGCCAGATTGATGAAGTGATCATGGTTGGTGGTATGACCCGCATGCCAAAAATCAACGAAACTGTAAAGAATTTCTTTGGACGGGAACCCCATCGTGGTGTGAATCCTGACGAAGTCGTGGCAATTGGTGCGGCTATTCAGGGTGCGGTTTTAAAGGGCGAAGTGAAAGACGTTTTGTTACTTGACGTAACGCCATTATCTTTGGGTATCGAAACGTTAGGTGGTTTGTTCACGCGTCTTATTGATCGTAACACAACCATTCCAACACGAAAGAGTCAGGTTTTCTCAACCGCAGAAGACAGTCAAACGGCCGTCACAATCCGTGTTTTCCAAGGTGAGCGAGAAATTGCCGCGCAAAACAAAATACTGGGTCAGTTTGATTTGGTTGGTATTGCGCCAGCTCCAAGAGGAGTTCCACAAATTGAAGTTACATTTGATATTGATGCAAATGGTATAGTTCAGGTTTCTGCAAAAGATAAGGCAACAAACAAAGAGCAGCAAATTCGAATTCAGGCTTCTGGTGGCCTAAGCGATGCCGACATAGAAAAAATGATCAAGGACGCTGAAGTTAACGCTGAGGAAGATAAAAACCGTCGTGAAATTATTGAAATTAGAAATCAAGCTGAATCCTTAGTTCACGCGACAGAAAAAAGTCTGTCTGAACATGGCGATAAGATATCTGCTTCTGAAAAAGAAACGATACAGGCTGATCTTGCTGGGTTAAAAGAGGCTCTTCAAGGTGAGGATCGTGCTGTTATTGAAACAAAAATGACAGCTCTTACACAGTCTTCGATGAAGATGGGCGAGGCTATTTATAAAGCTGCACAAGAAGCAGGTCCTGCTCCTGCAGCAGAAGCTTCTGCTGCTTCGGAAAGCTCTTCCTCTGCCGGAGAAACCGTTGTTGAAGGTGAGTTTAAAGATTTAGATGATAAGGATAGAAAACAGGTTTAAATGCTTACCTCTTTGGGAAGGTGCTAACCTGTGCTAGACTCTCGAATAAATTAACTTCAGTAGCCTCGGCTTTTTTATCAAAAGTTGAGGCTATTGTTTATGTGAACAAAATGACGGACGCGAATGGCAAAAGATTTTTACAAAATACTTGGTGTTAATAAAGGTGTAACGGCTGATGAACTTAAAAAAGCCTACCGAAAACTTGCTATGCAATATCACCCTGATAAAAACCCTGGTGATAAAAATGCCGAACAAAAATTCAGAGAAATCTCTGAGGCATATGACGTTTTAAGAGACGATCAAAAACGAGCAGCTTATGATCGTTATGGTTCGGACGTTTTTGAACAAGGTGGATTTAATCCAAATGCCGGAACTGGTGGTGGTGGTTTTAGTGGCGGTTTTGGTTTTGGTGGCGGCGGTTTTGGCGCGAATTTTGCAGACATCATTGATGAAATGTTTGGTGAAATTGGCGGGGGCGCAGCAGCATCATTTCAACAAGAAGGTTCTGATGTTCGTTTTAATCTTGAGATCTCTCTAGAAGAGGCCTTTAAGGGCACAACGGCAAGGGTAAAATACACAACGGGTACAGTCTGCGATAGCTGCAAGGGCAGCGGCAGTGAGTCAGGTGCACCTCCTGTTGTTTGTAACACGTGTAAGGGCAGGGGTAAAACCCGCGCTCAGCAGGGTTTTTTCACAATTGAAAGAGCATGCCATTCTTGCGGCGGCGCCGGTAAAACGATATCAACGCCTTGCCGCCCTTGCACAGGCACAGGAAGAGTCAGGCGCGAGAAAAATCTAGAAGTTAAAATACCGGCCGGCGTTGAAGATGGCACTCGCATCAGAGTCACCAAGGAGGGCGAGGCTGGCCTTAGGGGCGGTCCTGCTGGTGATTTGTATGTCTTTTTAAGTCTTCGCCCCCACAGGTTCTTTAAACGTCAAGGAAGCGATCTGTATTGTAGAGCGCCCATTACTATGACAACAGCAGCTCTGGGTGGTGAAATCGGCGTTCCATCGATAGATGGCAGCCAGACAAGCCTAAAAATCCCTTCTGGCACCCAAAGCGGCCACCAGTTCCGTATCCGAAGCAAGGGCATGACAGCTCTTAGGTCCAGCATGCGCGGTGACATGATTATAGAGGCGGTCGTTGAAACACCTGTCAATCTGACCAAGAAGCAAAAGGAATTATTAAAGCAATTCGAAGAAACCACCAAGAAAGAATCCAACAACCCTCAGTCCTCAGGCTTTTTCGCTAAGGTTAAAGAGTTTTGGGAGGAATTGGGTAGCGGCGGGTGAGGGATTTCAAAAAGTTTAAGATTTAATCCCCTATAAACGATAAATCGCCGTCATCGCGAGCGCAGTGATCCAGAAAACTTTTGAGGATGTTCATTCAGGTACTTTTTGGATTTTCATATTACGATGAGTATGAATAGGCGATTTAAGGACGGCTTCGGTGAATCTAACAGCCTGAGTGGTTTCCTCAACGTCATGTACCCTAAGGATTTTTGCGCCCTTTAAAACTCCAAGAACGGTAGCAGCAACGCTCCCCCCTAAGCGTTTATCAACGGGGGCATGAGTTGTATAGCCAATAACCGATTTACGCGAAGCCCCTAAAAGCATGGGGTATCCAAGTTGGTTAAAAACCTGAAGATTATTCATCAGCTCTAAATTTTCCTCAACCGTTTTTCCAAAACCAATTCCCACATCAACAATGATCTTATCTTTTTTAACGCCATGACTAATAGCATGCAGAGTCAACTGTTCCAATTCTTTCAAGACCTCTTGGACAACATCTTGATAACGGCTTGTAATATAGCGTCCTCCAAGGTCAGTTTTCTCAACAGAGTTGTTGGTTTGAGAGTGCATAATAACGACATGAGTTTCTGTTTTTGAAACTATTTTAATCATGTCCGGGTCTTTGATAAGACCACTGACATCGTTAACAATTTTAGCGCCTCGTTTTATGGCCGCCTCTGCAACAATTGCTTTGGTTGTGTCGATTGAGAGCGGAATAGATGTATGCTTTTGAAGCGCTTCAATAACCGGAATGACCCGACCTATTTCTTCTTCTGCTGAAACGGGATTTGCTCCGGGACGGGTGCTTTCCCCTCCGATATCCAATATATCAGCGCCCGCTTTTATAAAAATATCTGCAAGCCTTAAAGCATGGTTAATAGGATCATCTTTTGCAATAAGTCCATCCCCTGAAAGAGAGTCAGGGGTGATGTTTAGAACTCCCATAATCAGGGTTCTGTTTTCTGAGAGAAGATTTTTTATCATTCTATTGTTTCTTTTTGTCAGCTTGTCGTAGTCTTAACATAGTTAAGACTCTTAAGATAGGATTGAAAAAATGAAATTTATAAGCCTAAGTGATATGCAATTAATGCATAAAACAGTGTTGGTAAGGGCCGACTTAAATGTGCCCGCAAAAGAGGGAAAGGTTATGGATGTAACGCGTATTGAAAGCTTAGTACCAACAGTTCAATACCTATTAAATCAGCAGGCTAAAATTGTCTTGATATCTCACTTTGGGCGTCCTGAGGCCGGATCAGATCCTTTGAAATGGGATCAAAGATATTCTTTGAAATTTATTGTTCCTACCCTTGAAAAAATATTAAATCATCCCGTTCAGTTTGTGCCAAATTGTGTGGGACGAGATGTAGGAGAAGCTATAAAAAACGCAGCATTCCCAAGTATTGTATTACTTGAGAATTTACGTTTTCACGAAGGCGAGGAAAAGAATGATCCACACTTTGCAAAGCAATTGACAAAATTTGCAGACGTGTATGTTAATGATGCTTTTTCTTGTTCTCACCGTGCACATGCATCGGTTGTCGGGGTGACAGAGTATTTACCGGCCGCAGCGGGTCTTTCTTTAGAGTGTGAATTAGAACATCTTGAAAGCTGTTTAAATACGCCGAAGCGCCCTTTAGTAGCAATTGTTGGAGGCTCTAAAATATCAACTAAGTTAGAACTTTTGACCAACCTTTGCCAAAAAGTCGATACGCTGATTATTGGCGGAGCTATGGCTAACACACTATTAGCAGCGAAAGGTATTGATGTGGGGCAGTCTCTTTATGAACCTGAATTGCTTGACTTAGCGCGAACGATTTTAAAAGGATCAAAGGCTGAAATTTTATTACCCGAAGATCTAGTGATTGCAAGTGAATTAACAGAAAACGCCAAAAGTGGAATTGTTGGTATCGATGCGATCCCTTCTGACAAAAAAGCATTTGATTTGGGGCCAAAAACGATTCAGAAAATTAAGCATATTTTAGAAAATGCTAAAACCGTGGTTTGGAATGGTCCTGTGGGAGCCTTTGAACTTTCTCCTTTTGCTCACGGCACAATGAGTATTGCTGAGATCCTGGCCGATTGCACCCAAAAAGGCCAATGCATGAGTGTTGCTGGGGGTGGTGATTCAGTGGCTGCTTTATCAATGGCGGGTGTTAAAGATAAACTGAGTTATGTCTCAACGGCCGGAGGTGCTTTTCTTGAATGGCTTGAGGGAAAACCACTTCCTGGTGTCGCTGCTTTAATGAAAAAGCAAGCTTAACTTTATTTCTCATTTTTGATCCAGCTTAGGTCATAATCATTAAAGCCAAAGTGATGGCCAATTTCATGAATTATGACGTGATGCACAAGGGCTTCTATGGTTTCGTGGTTATCACGAGAATAACGAATCAAAGGACATCTGTAGAGAAAGACAATGTCAGGCAATGGAATTGAAGGTGAGCTTCTCTTCGCTGGTAAAGGAGTTCCTCTATAAAGTCCCAATAGGTCATATTTATCTATAATTTTAAGGCTTTTTAATGTTTCTTGATCTGCAAAATTTTCTACTTTGATAATGAGAGAACTTGTCGCTTTTTTAAATTTTTCTGGTAGACTGTTGATTGTCTTTTGTGACAAAAGATAAAAGTCTGTAAGATCGGGAAGGTCCGCGGTGACAGTTTTGAAATATGGATTAGAAATAGGATATAGTTTCATAATTCTTGTTAAATCCTTAAGTTGGGCCATTCTTATAGAACTCACTGTAATGGTTCGTAAAAATAGCAAGTTTGTATATGTGATTTTGAGTCCCTTGTCTTATACTGTAGATAAAAAAGGTTAATAAATGGTCGAGAAGCTGGCAGAAAATGAAATTTTTTCTTTAATTTCCTCTTTGGAGGGATGGAAGCTTGTTGGAAATGGACAGATGATTGAAAAAAATTGGGTATTTAAAGATTTTTCTGAGGCCTTTTCTTTTATGACACGGGTCGCATTGTTGGCAGAAAAAAATAATCATCATCCTGAGTGGTCAAATGTGTATAATTATTTAACAATTCAGCTGAGGACTCATGATTGTGGAGGAATCAGTCAAAGAGATATAGATTTTGCTAAAGCAATTGAGAGTTTTTAAGAAAGTAGCGTTGAATGTTCCAGGTTAAGCTCCTTTTTCTTTTGCTATTAAGTTCATTAATTTTAGTGGGTTGTGGGTCGGATGCAGTTGTGTCGGCATTAAAATCGGTTGTAAGTTTACAGCCTGCTAAAGTTTGGATTGAAAAGGTTAATTTTTCTGCATCAGGCGATGTAAATGACAGTTCGCCAGTGACAGTTCACATTGTTATCCCCTACAAACCAGAACTTTTGGCTGATCTTTCTAAGATGGATGCGGATGCTTATTTCCAAAAAGTCGAACAAATTAAACTGGATAATGCGGGGCAGATTGATGTATTTAGCTGGGATATTATTCGCGGCCAACATTTAAACGATGTTCCAGTTACCCCTTCCAAAGTAACTGGGGAAGGTGTATTAGTATTTGCACGGTATAGCAGTCCAGGTCCGCACCGTGTAGCGATTGCTGATGATAGAGAAGTAACGATTCAGCTTGATAAGCTAGATTTCAAAGTTATCCCTGTTAAGCAAAAATAAATGCAAGAAATTTGTTGAGATGGAGCTTTTTTAAAGAATGATAACGCAACAGATTTCAGAAACTGTTCATCCGCTTTTAGCAGAGCAGTGGAGACAGATATGTGAAAAGCTTACGCAAGATTTGGGAGATGCGGCTTTTAAGAGTTGGATTAAACCGCTTGAGTTAATTTCAGTAAAAGATGATTGTGTTTTTTTTAATGCTCCGAGTCGGTTCATGAAAGACTGGATTTTAGTGCATTACAGTGAGAATATTAAAAAATACTGGAGCGAAGTTCTTCCAACTTTGAGGAAAATTGAAATTGGAGTCGGGACTTCAAGATCTTTGAATCTGGAAATTGCATCAGAAAGCATTGCTCAAGATGATGAAATCATTGAAGGAGTTGATGACACCAGAGAAGACATGAGTGCGGCGCTTGATAGCAGATTCACTTTTGAGAATTTTGTTGTCGGCAAACCTAATGAGCTTGCTTATGCGGCTGCTTTGAGAGTTGCAGAATCAGATACTCCGCTTTTTAATCCCTTGTTCCTTTATGGTGGAGTTGGTTTGGGTAAAACCCATTTAATGCACGCCATTGCTTGGCATATTAAAAAAGTTCACCCAACCCGAAAAGTGATTTACCTTTCGGCTGAAAAATTTATGTATCAGTTTATTAGGGCGCTTCGCTTTAAAGATACTGTTGCTTTCAAGGAAGAATTTCGTAATGTTGATGTTTTGATGATCGACGATGTGCAATTTATAAGTGGGAAAGATACGACACAAGAAGAGTTTTTCCATACTTTTAATGCATTAGTGGATAATAACCGTCAGGTTATTATATCAGCCGATAAGTCCCCAGCTGATCTTGAAAAAATGGAAGAACGCTTAAAATCTAGATTAGGGTGGGGACTAGTTGCTGATATTCACCCAACAACTTATGAATTACGTCTAGGAATTTTACAGGCTAAAGCTGATGCTTTAGAATTAAAAATACCAAAGGATGTTATGGAATTTTTGGCTTTTAGAATCATATCAAATATCCGCGAACTAGAGGGAGCTTTAAACCGTATTGTTGCGCATGCGACCTTAGTTGGGCGTAGTATTTCAATTGATACAACGCAAGAGGTTTTACGTGATCTTTTAAGATCAAATGATCGTCGGATTACAATCGAAGATATTCAAAAGCGTGTTTGTGAGTTTTATAATATTAAAATTTCTGACCTTCTATCAAGTCGAAGGTTGCAAAATATCGCAAGACCAAGGCAAGTTGCAATTTATCTATCTAAGCTACTGACTTCTAAATCTCTTCCGGAGATCGGGCGTAAATTTGGTGGACGTGATCATACAACAGTCCTTCATTCAGTTCGTAAGGTGCAAGAGTTTTGTCAAAGTGATAGAGAGTTTGCAAATGACATTGATATTTTAAGGCGATCCTTAGAGGCGTAATATTAAGTCATGTTTTTGTTTTTAAATTATTTTTTATTAAGCATATTCTTCAAAAATGGAGTTTTTACTGAATTGAAATTTGTTATAATTAGAAAAAAAGAGTGCAATTGTTGTTTAAGTTTTATAGAATTTAAGCAAGTAAGCTTTGCAAAGTTGAAATACAATGACAGCTAATAGATTACCTCTTGAAACTTGTTCAACTACAGAAGACACCCAAGATAACGTAAAGCGTTATAGTTACTGGCGACTTCGGATGATGTATTCAATGATGATTGGATACGCTGGTTTTTATCTGGTTCGCCAAAACTTTACAATGGCTATCCCTTCGATGCAGAGTGATTTGGGTTATAGTAAGACTCAAATTGGTGTTATTATTAGCGTTGCAGCTGTAGTCTATGGAATAGGAAAGGGCGTTAGCGGTCTTTTAGGTGATCGATCAAATGCACGATATTTGATGACATTTGGCCTATTGATGTCTGCTATTATGAATTTATTTGTAGGGTTCAGTTCATCCCTTACCTGGCTTATGATTTTCTGGACTCTCAATTCTTGTTTTCAATCTATGGGGTGGCCGCCTTGTGCAAGGTTGCTAACGCATTGGTTTAGTCCGAAAGAGCTAGCAACGAAATGGGCTGTATGGAACACATCGCAACAAATTGGTGGGGCTATTATTTTAGTAATGGCAGGGTTCCTGATTGAACATTATGGTTGGCGTTTCGCCTTTTATATTCCCGGCATTATTTGCATTTTTCTTGCCGCTTTTTTATTTAATCGTTTAAGAGATACTCCCCAATCCCTAGGTTTGCCTTCTATTGAAGAGCATCAAGGATTAACCAGAGGTGTTCATGTAGAGGAAGAAGAACATCTATCGATGCGCCAAATTTTGATCGAAAAGGTCATGAAAAATAAATTGGTGTGGTATGTTTGTTGGGCTAATTTCTTTTTGTATATTGTTCGAATGGCTGTTTTTAACTGGGCTCCTACCTTTTTACGCGAATTTAAAGGAAGCTCTTTACATTTAGCGGGTTGGCAAGCGGCAGGTTTTGATATTGCCGGTATGTTTGGCGGGATTGTTGCCGGATATCTTTCTGATAAAGTTTTTGAGGGTCATAGAGGTCAAGTAGGTACTATCTTTATGCTAATATTAGCATTGTGCGTTGTCTTTTTGTGGAAAGTTCCGGCCGGGTATATTTCTCTTCATTTTATAGGTATGGTGGCTATTGGATTCTTGGTATCTGGGCCCCAGATTTTAGTTGGAGTTGCAGCAACTGACTTTGCGTCTAAAAAAGCCGCTGGAGCAGCTTCGGGTTTGACAGGTACGTTTGGTTACTTAGGAACTGCTATTACCGGTGTTGGTATTGGGGCTATTGTTGATTATTCTGGCTGGGATTATGCATTCTTAATGGTTTCCGTTTCGGCAGTTTTAAGTGCTGTTTTCTTTGCCCTTACCTGGAATCATAGGGCACAGGTTCTAGAAGATATGGAAACGGCTGATTAAATTTGTTCCGGTTATTTATTGTTCGTCATTTTATGCTTTGAAAGAGGCCTTAGGAGCGGAAAATTCTCTATAAGCCATGGTTTAAAGATGAGGGTCATGAGGAAAGCCTTCAGGTCCTTTAGAATAAGGGATGATTCTGATTTCGATGACATTGTCCACCGTTACATCCTGGTCTTGGCCCTCCGTGAGGTCCATGTCCTCTGTGATGATTGTGATGGTGAGGTCCTGGTATTCCAATAGGACCGGCGGGTGCTCCAATGGGTCGACCTTCTGGTCTTGGGCCTTCGTGATGATGATATCCATTCCCTATTCTGCACGTTCCTGCGCCAGGAGGACATACATTAGGTTTTCTAACATCTCTTAATTGCCTTTTAACAGCTGCGTACATCTCACCAAAATTTAACCTCTCAAGAGCTTGTATGATCTCGTTTTCAGTTGCAGCAGCTCTTAATCCTCTTTTCAAATTTTCAGGAAGTATTCTTGACTTACACAGTCTTGTTATCTCTTGTTCAATCATAACTTTATGATTTTCTAAAGTTTCAGCACTTTTAGTTGCTAGATAAAGAATGGTTAGATTAACGTAATGAGTAATAATTTTCGAATCTGCGTTATCTAGATTCATTAAATTTGTGTCTGTAAATACTTTTTCAAGAAGAATTTTTTCTGCAGTTTCTGGTGTTGTAAGGGCTGCATGAATGCTTACATAAGTTGCATTCCTTTTCTCAATATCAGTTAAAGCTCTCGATGAAAAACCTCTTGATCCTCCTAAAATTCCATGAATTTGATCATTATAGAAAACTTTCTCTTGATCAGTTGATGCTTCAATTTTAAGCTGATGAAACTTAATCAGGTCATCATAAGCTTTACCAGCCACAGCCATTTGTGCAAAAAAACCAAGATAAAAAACAAAAAGAATTTTTAAAACGATCATAAATTTTTCTTTTAAAAGACTTTCATGGTTTCATTCTAAGGGATTAATATTTAACAGCTTATTAACTGGCCTTTGTGATTGCTCAAGGTCTTGAAAACAGCTTATATTAAATAGAATTAAGACAACAAAATTATGGCTCAAATGCAAACAAGACACACAAAGGTATTAATTATTGGGGGAGGTCCAGCTGGATATACGGCTGCTATTTATGCGGCACGAGCGAACCTTAATCCTATTCAATTGTTGGGCTTTCAGCCAGGTGGGCAATTAACGATTACAACGGATGTTGAAAATTACCCTGGTTTTAAAGAGACCATTCAAGGTCCCTGGCTTATGGAGCAAATGCGCAGCCAAGCTGAACATGTGGGAACAGAAATGGTTGAAGAGCTTATTGAAAAAGTTGATTTTAGACAAAAGCCTTTTCAGTGTTGGTCAGATAGTGGCATGCTTTATACTGCTGATTCGGTTATTATTGCAACGGGTGCTCAAGCAAAATGGCTTGATATTCCAAGTGAGGAAAAATATAGAGGATTCGGAGTCTCGGCTTGTGCTACATGTGATGGGTTTTTCTTTAAAAATAAAAACGTAGCTATTGTTGGCGGTGGTAATACAGCTGTTGAAGAGGCAATTTTTCTAACAAACTTCGCCAGTCACGTGACACTCATTCACCGCCGAGACAGTCTGCGGGCAGAGAAAATTGCTCAAGACCGATTATTTAAAAACCCTAAGATATCTGTTATTTGGGACAGTTCCGTGAAAGAAGTTTTAGGAACTGAAAGTCCAAAAAGTGTAACTGGACTATCCCTGATCAATCAAAAAACAGGTGAAGTT
Source organism: uncultured Alphaproteobacteria bacterium (assembly GCA_903899945.1). Classification (GTDB taxonomy): domain Bacteria; phylum Pseudomonadota; class Alphaproteobacteria; order Paracaedibacterales; family CAIULA01; genus CAIULA01. The sequence goes on from CAIULA010000034.1 coordinate 172,886, forward strand.
AGTCAATTAGACGTTGATGGTTTATTTGTTGCCATTGGTCATACACCAATGAGTGAAATCTTTAAAGGGCAAATCGATACAGATCATGAGGGGTATATTCTAGCGAAACCGGGAAGCACAACTACCAATATTCCCGGAGTTTTTGCTGCCGGTGATGTGCAGGATAAGATTTTTCGTCAAGCTGTAACTGCAGCGGGCCAGGGTTGTATGGCAGCATTAGAAGCTGAGAAATTTCTCCATCTGTGATCTTTCTTCCTCTTTTTTCTGATGAGTTTGAAAGGATTATAGAGCCTTATGATTTAGAGGGGTCTATTGTTGTTGCCGTATCGGGGGGGGCCGATAGCTTAGCATTGGTTTTATTGATACATGAATGGGCTATCTCTAGAGCTGTAAAAATCATAGGTGTTACAGTTGATCATCGATTAAGAACAGAATCAGCAGAAGAGGCTGCTCTTGTGCATACGTGGCTCAAAGATAGGGGAATTGATCATCACACCCTTGTATGGCAGCATTCAGGCGTAACATCAGCACTTCAACAAAAAGCAAGAAGTGCGCGATATGAACTTATTTCCAATTGGTGTTCTTCAAGACAAGTTACAACTGTATTGACTGCACATCATCTGGGGGATCAATGGGAAACGTTTTTAATGCGTCTTAGCAAAGGATCGGGTTTAACTGGGCTTTGCTGTATAAAGTCAGAAAGCAATTTAGGTGGTCTTCGTCTCATAAGGCCTTTGCTACAAGTCAGAGCAGAACGTCTTGAAAGGACATTAGAAAGATTTAATCAACCTTTTATAAAAGACCCGAGTAATTACAAACTTGAATATGCTCGTGTTCGCATGCGTAATCTTCTCTCTGTCTTGTCTGATGAGGGCTTAACTCCTGAAACCATCGATCAAGTCAGAAAGAGGTTTCAATTAACAGAAGATTATCTTGATCAGCAATTACAGATTGCATTTGCTGAATGTGTTAAGGATGAACGATACATAAATCTTGCTGTTTTTAAAACTTTGCACAAAGAAATGGCGTATCGCTTACTTAGGCATAGTCTGCTTAAAATTGGTGGTCATATCTATCCCCTGCCTTATCAAAGTTTAGAGCTTCTTTATGAGAAACTGATTAGTAAGGATTTTGTTGGGGCTACGGCAGGTGGTTGCTATCTTAAAAGGAGTAAAGGTGGATGGATAGATATCAAATGCGAAAAAAGAGATAAAATTCTGCAATAATCAAAAACTTTTACCTTTGATCCATTTCTTGTTGATCTAACATAGTCATTATCAGGCGAATTTTTTCATAAATTTCAACAATTATGTTTTATTTTAAGGATATGTTGTATTTTTACTACGATAGGCAATAAAATTTGTTGCTATTAAAGTGCTATCTGTTTTGCTTTCCAGATTTTTTCCTTTTAGTATGAGGTATATTTCGTAAACTGTGAAAGGAATACTATAATGGCTATAGGTAAGGCAGATCTTGTATCATACGTGGCAAAAGCAACAAAGTTAACAAAAACAGATTCGCAGAAAGCAGTAGAAGCAGTATTCGAGGGAATCGTATTTTCTCTTGAAAAAGGAGAAGAAGTAAGACTTATTGGTTTTGGTTCTTTCTCAACGCAGAAAAGTGCAGAAAGAGAAGGTCGAAATCCAAGGACAGGCGAAAAGATAAAGATTCTCTCTTCAACGCGTGCAGTATTTAAAGCTGGCAAAGATCTAAAGGATGCTGTAAATCGTCGTTTCTAATTTACTATTTTCATTATAAGAAGGAGAGCGAATTTTCTCCTTCTTTGGCTGATTTAAAAAATAAATGAATACTGTTTAAATGTGATTTTTATTAAAATTTTGATAGATGTTTATTAGAATTCCATTTTTTTGAAGTTAAGTTGACTTGATCTTATTTATAGCTTGATTTTTTACAAAAATAGTTGCAAACCTATACAGAGAAAATAGGTTTATCTCTAAGGGGAATAAAGAGTGATAAAGCGTCGTCAAGCTGAGAACTGGCTTGGGATACTTAAAGAAAGCACAACTGTTGATGAGTTAAATAAACGATTCGTTGATATATTTCATCATTATTCTTCTGATCGCTTTTCGATTGTAAAAATTTCTATTTCTCAAAAAATTGATTTTTTTGAAACATATCCGCCCGAGTGGGTCGATCACTACGTTAGAAATAAGTATTATTTGATTGATCCTGTTTTTCCTTGGGGAAAAATGATTTTGCCTTTTAGCTGGGATATCGAGGCCTTCGATAATCTTACACTTCTTCAAAATCAGCTTTTTCATCAAGCTCACGATTATGGAGTGACAAAGGGCACAACAATTCCTTTGGTTCTGGGGCAGCATGATCAAAGTTATCTTACAATTTTAGATACTATTAACCCTCATCCTGAGATGGTTCATGCATTATCCTTTGCTGGACACATCTATTGGAACGTAAAGACTGAACTTCAGTCTAGCCAATCTTTAAGTTCTCTAACTCGAAGAGAATATGAAGTTATGGCTTTAAAATCTCAAGGTAAACCTATTAAAGTTGTTGCAGATAATTTAGCGATTTCTGAAGCAACGGTCGTTTTTCATTTACGCAATATAAGACAAAAATTGAATGCTACAACCGTAGAGCAGGCCTTATTTTTATTTGGAGTTGCCATGTCGGGAACTGAAAGCCCTGGTGATGTTACTCAGAGTAAATCATCTTTTTTTAATATGCCCTCATATGATTAATTTTTAGTTGGAAAATCAATTCAACTTTTAAGTTGAAGGACATTTTATAGTTTTCCTAGCTGATCTGCACGTGGGATTAACCCTAAAATTTCTCGGACCTCTCTTAAATTTTTTTCAGCCAGAGTATTTGCAATTTTAGCTCCTCTATAAAGAATCTTATCTATTTCATCTTGATTTTGTAAAAGATAGTGCATTTTCTCACGGATTGGGGTTAAGGAACTGATTAAAATATCAGTTAATTCTTGTTTTACGGATGAAAATGTTTGTCCTTCAAAGTTTCTGCATACGGTTTCAATAGACTGATCACTAAGAGCAGCATAAATTCCCAAAAGGTTAGAAGCCTCCGGACGATCTGTCAATTCTTTGATTGTTCCTGGAATGGGATCACTGTCTGTTTTTGCTTTGCGAATTTTCAAAGCAATTATGTCAGGATCATCAAGAAGATGAATGCGTGAATAATCCGACAAATCAGATTTACTCATTTTACTAAGTCCATCTCTAAGACTCATAATTCGAGCAGTATTTTTTTCTATAATAGGTTCAGGAAGCGGAAAAACTTTCAGGTTCGCATGATTATTAAAAGCACCAGCTAAGTCACGCGCTAATTCAACATGTTGCTTTTGATCCTCTCCTACTGGAACATGGGTTGCTTTATAAATTAAAATATCAGCAGCCATTAATACCGGGTAAGCATACAGACCTAAATTTGCTCCCTCTTTATTCTTTCCTGCTTTATCCTTGAATTGAGTCATGCGATTAAGCCATCCCAAAGGGGCAAAGCAATTGAGATACCACGAAAGCTCTGTATGAGCTGGAACATGGCTTTGAGCAAAAATAGCACTTTCGCTGGGATCAATTCCGCAAGCGATATAGGCTGCTGCAATTGTACGTGTATTTTGTGATAGATTTTTAGAGTCAGCAGCTGTTGTTAAAGCATGTTGGTCCACAATGCAAAATAACTGTTCTTTAGAGTTTTTTGCCATTTTTACCCAGTTACGGATCGCACCTAGATAATTTCCTAAATGAATATGACCTGTAGGTCTTACACCTGATAAAACTCTTTGATAAGCAGACACGAAAACAGAACCTTATTTGTTTTTAATTTGATAGATATCCTAACATTATGGAAGAAAGGAGTCTTATAGAATTTGAAACTACAGAGAATTAGCAGGCAAATTTTGTTCTTTTTTATAATCATAAATCACTTCTTTTGGAGTTCCATCTCTTATGATTTGGCCTTTTTTCATCCATAAACAACGAGTCGAAAGATCAGAAAGAATTTTTAAGTCATGTGAAATAATCAAGACGGTTTTTCCACTTTTTACCATTTCCTTCATCTTTTTAATGCTTTTTTTTGAAAAATCAAGGTCACCGGCTCCCCAAATTTCATCTAGGAAAATAATATCAGCCTCTAAATGTGACGCAACAGAAAAAGCAAGGCGTACTGTCATGCCGCTGGAATAATATTTAACAGGGGTATAGATGAATTGTTCGATCCCTGAAAAAGCGATAATTTCATCTAACTTGCTTTTGATTTCTTTTTCTTTCATCCCAAGGATTGCACCATTTAAGTAGATATTCTCCATACCCGTAAGGTCAGGATGAAATCCCGTTCCAATCTCGAGTAAAGTCCCAACTCTGCCATACACTTCAGCGTATCCAGATGATGGTTGTGTAATTCTTGCTAGGACCTTTAAAAAAGTACTTTTTCCAGCACCATTGTGTCCCAAAATTCCAACTACTTCCCCTTGTTCTATGGTCAATGAGATATTATCAAGGGCTAAAAATTTCTTTTTATCAGAATTTCCTCGTTTTCCTCTAATCCAATTTTCAAGTGTATGTTTAAGGGAATCTTCGCGAATTTGACCTAATTCATATTGCTTCGTTAGTTGGTTAACGATTATTGCAGGGTTTTTAGACATACTCATACTTTATCAACCAAGGTACCTTCGACATTTTGAAAATAAAAAAGACCGGTGCAAAATAAAATTAATGAGAAAACAATCGATGTTGCAATGTAGGAAATATTGGGAAAAGGGGTTCCCAATAATGACCATCTAAAAAGTTCAACTTGAGCGACTAAAGGATTTAAATTATAAAGCCATAGCCAGTGAGTCGGAACCAAGCTACTCGGGTACATAAGGGGAGTGGCAAACATCCAAATCTGCATTAAAAAAGGTAAGGCTGCTCTGACGTCACGATATTGAGCGTCTAAAGCGCTGACCCAGAAAGTAATCCCGGCTCCTAAAATGATAATTAAGGTAAGTATGAATGGGACACAATACAGAGAATATGTTAATGGAACTTCATAAATGTAAATCATCCCAATCAAAAGGATACAAGCAATCAGAAAATCGATACACGATCCTATTATAATAGATAGAGGAATTGTAATTCTTGGGAAATAAACTTTTGCAAGCATGTATGCATAGCTACTTAAGCTGCTTCCTCCTTGAGTTACCATGCGCGAGATCGATTGCCAAATAATTAAAACAGAGTAGCTAAAAAGCGGATAGGGAACCCCGCCAGTCTCAACGTGAAATATTCTTGAAAAAACAAGACTAAATATAGCCATCATGCTTAAGGGCTGAATAATATTCCAAAGCCCACCCAAGATAGTATATCGATATCTGACTTTAAGATCGCGCTTAACAAAGGTTTGAAGAAGATATTTAAACTGCCCTAGTTCTTTTAAACTTCTAAAAGAAAATGAACTCTCATTTTTGCATACATAATATGGTTTTATCATTTTTCTACAAATCTATTGAGAACTGAATTCATTTAGAAAAAAGAGAAGTAGCATATTTACAAATCCTAAATAACACAGCCTCTCCTTTTTTAGCAATCTTGATCTTCGCTATTTAGGCAAATTTTAGTGCATTTGCAGAATCAGCCATTTGCTCATAGATCCATTCATAAGTTTTTCTCATGCCATCTTTAAGAGCAATTGAAGGTTCCCAATTGAGTTCTTTTTTAATGAGCGTATTATCGCTATTGCGTCCACGAACACCCTTGGGCGCAGATAAATTATAATTTCGTTTTAATTTAACACCTGCAATTTCCTCAACAATATCAACAAGCTTATTGATCGAGACAAGTTCAGAACTTCCAAGGTTAATTGGGTATTTAATCTCACTGTTCATGATATCGAGAGTTCCTTTAAGACAATCATCAATATACATGAAGCTACGTGTTTGTTCTCCATCTCCCCAGATTTCAATTTGTCCAGTTTTGTTCATTTGAGCTTCAATAACTTTTCTGCATATTGCAGCAGGAGCTTTTTCACGCCCTCCATCATATGTACCTAAGGGACCGTAAACGTTATGATAGCGCGCGACCCTACAAACGAGACCGTAATCTTCTTCAAAGTGTCTGCACATCCTTTCGCTGAATAATTTTTCCCAGCCATAACCATCTTCAGCCATAGCCGGATAAGCATCTTCTTCTTTTAAGGCAGTTACGTCAGCATCGGTTTGCTTGTATGCAGCGTATACACATGCTGAAGATGAGAAGAAAAAGCGTTTTACCTTCTGATGCTCTGCCGCCATAAGCATATGTGTATTGATTAATGAAGATAGCATGCATAAAGCTTTGTTATGCTCAATAAAACCCATGCCACCCATGTCTGCAGCTAGGTTAAAAACGTAATCTGCATTTTCGCAAACGGAAAAACAAGCCTCTTTTTCTTTTAGATCTAATTGCCTGTTATCGGTTTTAGAATTAATCTGATACCATTGAGAAAGAGGTTTAACGTCTGCAGCTCTTAGATTTGTATAACCCTGACTTGCAAGCTGGTTTATAAGAGCGCCACCAATAAATCCGCCAGCTCCCGTTACAACTATCTTTGCAGTTTTTTCTAACATTAACTCACCTATTCGACTTAAAAAATTTGACCTTGTTTTCTTGATAACGAAACCAGTAAGCCATCATAATATTCTTTCTAACTTATTTAAGCTAGTTTCTTTTTACTCTTTTTTATAGTTTCATTTTTAGAATAGTTTTTCAATTGCCGGATTTTGCAAAGCTAGAAAGATTATCGATATATGGTGATTAACAATTTGTCCACTGACTGCCATTTGAATCAGTTCCTCTAAAGTTACAAATCTTGGTTCTACATCCACTTCCGGAATAAATTTATGTTCAGAATCTTGAAATGCCGTCACAAAGAAGGAATGAAGATAGTTTTCAAGTCTACCACTATCCGGAACGTATTTTCCTAAATAATGGATGTCTTTAGCGACAAGACCTGTTTCTTCAAGAAGCTCTGTTTTACATGCCATTTCAGGTGTTTGATTTTTATCGACTAATCCTCCTGGTAGTTCCCAATAATAAGCTTCTATTCCAACTCTAAATTGACGAACAATAGGGATTTTTTTGCCCTCTGTTAGAGCCATTACCGTCACGTAATCGTCTTGTTTTAGGCAATGATAAACAGCCTCGCGAGAATTTAATTGAACAGTTTTTTCAACCAACGTTAACCATGGTGATAAAACTGTTTCTTTTCGGTTAATAACTTTTTCCATCAATTATCCTTGGGTTATTACAAATAACCTGCTTTCTCTCTTTCTTTTCTTACCCACAATCTAAAGTTTTGTAGTTCATCTGGGTCATCAAAGACTCTTAGATCGATACATTTATCAGGATATAGAATTCCATCTAAATGGTCATACTCATGCTGAAAAACTCTTGCTTTAATACCCTCTAGTTCTGCATTTATTTCTGCACCATCAATCGTTTGATATGAGCATCGTATTTTTTTATATCTCATAACGTTACCATATGCCATTGGAACAGAAAAGCAAGCTTCCCAATGTGTCTCCATTTCATCTTCTATGGGTTTATATCTTGGATTGATAATAGGGATAATAGTTTCTATTTTCCAATCAAACGAACAAATAAAAAGTCTTTTTGAAATGCCAACTTGAGGTGCAGCAAGCCCAAAACCCCCTCCAGCAGCTTTGATAGTTTCAAAAAGTTGTAAAGAGATTTTTTTTGTCTCTTTTGCAGTTAGGTCTTTAATTGGATCAGATATCCTTCGAAGTAAAGGATGATCTTCAACAAGAAAAGGAAGCGGCTCTGGAATTTCATCTTGAAAATCTAAGGCAATTTTTTCCATAACTGATAATGGTTCCATATTCTTGTCTCTTTAAAAAGGATTTCTTGGTATTATAATCATGGGGAAGGTAGAAGCGGAATATTTTTATGGTATACCTCTCGTGTTTCAAATTCCGGGTTCGTTGTTTTTCGGGGTCTGCGGTACTCATGTATTTCATATACACTCTGTTCCTTGACCCTCAAACGTCTGCCCGGCTTTTTGAAACACCTTGGATATAGATCATTTTATAATTTATTAAATTTAGGTTGGTATTTTATGATCCATCAAGTTATTTTGCTAACTCCTCATGAGCTTAAAGAAAAGCTCAAAGCCTCTTCTTTTGAAGGTGGGGTGTTTTCTTCTGCTTATGGTTCGTTAGCCTTTAGAAAGTTAGATTGTTCTATTTGTGCTCTTGCTTTTACCGATCAAAAACCTCTAGATCAGTGGATCTATGATCTGCCTTATAGAGAATCTTTTTTCTCTTTGCAAAAGGAAGATTTAAATCGTCCACAAAAACTAATGCTTGTGGGGACACCCTTTCAACATCAAGTTTGGCAACAATTGCTAAAGATACCTTTCGGAGTTGTGAAACATTATAAAGATATCGCGGTTTCCTTAGGGGATCCCAAGAAATGCAGAGCCGTTGGTTCAGCGATTGGAGCTAACCCTATTAGTTGGCTTGTTCCTTGTCATCGTGTTTTGCCAAAAAGTGGCGGTATTGGTAATTATCATTGGGGTTCAGAAATTAAAGAAAAGCTTTTAAAGGATGAAGGGTATGTATCCAAAACCAACACTTAAACCAAATTGTCCAAATTTTGGTTCTGGCCCAACGACAAAGCATCCTGGTTGGCATATAGAAGAATTATCGAATACACTTGTTGGTCGTTCTCACAGGTCAATACAAGGCCTAGAAAAGCTACGTCAGGTTATCGATCTGACCCGATCTGTTCTTAATATCCCTCAAAATTATAAAGTTGGTATCTTACCTGGATCTGCAACTTGTGCGGTTGAATGCGCATTATGGTCTTTGTTGGGACAAAGAAATGTTGATGTGATTTCTTATGATGTATTCAGTAAGCTTTGGCTAATTGATATTTTAGAAGAATTAAAATTGAAGAACACTACAGCCCTAAGTTCAGATTTTGGAGAGCTCCCGGATTTAAAAGCTTATAACCCTGCACATGATTTAGTTTTTACCTGGAATGGAACAACTTCTGGTGTTTGTATACCTGATGGTGAATGGATTCCGGATGACCGGGAAGGGTTAACGATTTGCGATGCAACGTCAGCTGCATTTTGCGTTGATCTTCCATGGCATAAACTTGATGTAGTTGCTTATTCTTGGCAAAAAGGATTGGGCGGGGAAGCTGGGCACGGCATGCTAATTTTAAGCCCAAGGGCTGTTCAGCGCCTTGAATCTTATGTACCTAATTGGCCTATCCCTCGCTTGTTTCGCCTGACCAATAACGGCAAATTAATCGAGAATATTTTTAAAGGATATACAATTAACACACCATCCCTATTATGTGTTGAGGATTGCCTTCAGGCACTTCAGTGGGCAGAGTCTATTGGAGGGATCGAGGCGTTAACAAATCGCTGCCTGGAAAATTTTGGCGTAGTTAAAAAATGGGTGGATCAAGCATCATGGATAGACTTTATGGCACGCTCTGTTTTGATTACCTCACCTGTTTCAGTATGTCTAGTTTTGCCTTCTTTGGAAAATAAAGAAGAAAACTCCAAGCGTGATTTTTTACAAAGTATGGCTACTCTTTTGCGGCAGCAGGGGGTGGCATTTGATTTTGTAAATCATGCGTATTCTCCGCCTTCGCTTCGGATTTGGTGTGGTCCGACGGTTGAGAAGACTGATCTAGAGGCTTTTCTTCCTTGGCTTGATTGGGCTTATGATTCTCTTCAGAGTCTTCTTCAAGATCTTCCCTAAGCGTTTCAGGTTTTACCCAGTCATCTTGAAGATCGTCATTTATATAGAACGCAGGAACGTAATCAAGCATTTCTCCATCTTTTTTCAAAGCGATAAGATGACTAGAAGCCAGTGATTTTTCTAACTCTGGATTTGGTTTTAGGGAACTTAGAATATCTTTTATTGACCATCCATTTTCAAGACAAAAGAGCTTTACAAACGCTGATTCATCTTCATGAGTAATGCTCAAGGAATCTTCAATCTTTTTTGCATCCATGTTTAATTTCTGTGAGATTTCCGTGATTTTTTCTTTTAGTAATTTTTCTTTTTCTTGTTCTTCTTCAAAAACAGGAGCTAACCATTTATCTTGATTTTCTAAAAAGAGTTTAATAATTTCTTGAAATCGATCTTTGCCATAAAATAGGGCCATTTTACCAACAGAAAAATCTAGAGAATGAAACGGGAGAATTCTCATGACAAATTTTATTTTCCCACTTTGGATAAATTCTTTATCGATATTTGGAAGGATTGTTTTTTCATATTCAGAGCAATGATGGCAAGTTGGTGCAAAATACATGATAACGGTATCTTTTGCGCTCTGATTTCCTAATACAATTTCAGGGGGACTTAATTTGTTGCCTTCAGGTACTACTGCAAGAGAGCTGATTTGAGGCGTTTCTATAGAAAGGGGATGAGGGGCATTATGCGGGCGCTTTACAAAAAAAGCCACAACCAAAGCAATCCCAATGATTCCAAGCAATATCAAGTAACGCATCTAATAATCTTCTTCTTTGACTTTTAACACAATCCTTATCATAGTATTCCTTAAGATTTTATAAATCTCCAGTGTTTTTAAGCCTTATGACTTCACCTTATCGTATCGGTACGCGGAAATCCCCTTTGGCTCTTAAGCAAACGGACATATTGGTGAAATCTTTACAGCAAGCACACGCCAAAGATTTACGTATCCAAAACCCTGAAATTGTGGGCATTACAACGACAGGGGATTGTGTTCAAGATAAAAGCTTAAGCGAAATAGGTGGAAAAGCCTTGTTTGTAAAAGAAATAGAGCAAGCCTTATTTGAGAAACGCATCGATTTTGCAGTTCATTCCTTAAAAGATGTTGAGGCAAACCTTTGTCCTGATTTTCAGCTTGCATGCGTTTTAGAGCGTGAAGTTGTCAATGACGTTTTGATTGTAAAGAGTAGGGCGCATGAAGTTTCTGTTGGTTGTTTAAAGACTGACGCAATTGTTGGGACTTGTTCCCCGAGGCGAAAAGCGCAGCTTCTTGATCTACGACCTGATTTGAGGGTAGTGCCTTTAACTGGGAATATTTTAACTCGTCTTGTAAGGTTAGAGGAAGGCGCGCTGGATGCAATTGTTTTGGCGTTTGCGGGTTTAAAAAGGTTAGATCTTTTTGAGGATGATGCGCAATTAAAAGGGCATCCGAATTTAAAAAGCTGTCTTTTGTCTTTGGAGGAAATGATTCCTGCCGTTGGTCAAGGTGTTCTTGTTGCGGAAATACTAAAAAGTGATAAAGCCACTTTTGATTTTTTAAAGACGATTAGCCATAAAGAAACTGAGGTCTGCATAAGGGCTGAACGATCATTGTTAAAAGAAATGGGCGGAGATTGCAAAACACCAATCGCAGCCTATTGTTCTTTTACGTCTTCAAGCGAGCTATTTTTAAAGGTTTTTTATGCGCCCTTAGAGCTTAAGAAATCAATACGTATTGAGTTGTTTGGAGCGATGGATGACCCGGAAGCGTTGGGGATCAGAGCAGGTATCGAGCTTAAGAAAAGACTTTAAAATTAAATCCTGGTCCTTGACATTTAAAAAGGAAGCACTATTTCATGATGTAGGGCAGGAAGTGCTGCCCATAGACGTTTATGTTCTTTTAATTTGGGTTCGACAGGCTTTTTTAGTGGGGAAAAGCCTGAACGGGAGGGGTGTAACTTTTTGCCATAGTAGCTAGAGGGTTGGTCCCCCCGACCCAAGTGGGAGGATACATGGGCGTGACCGTAGAATTTTAGTAAAGTTTTATCAAAATTAAAGACAGTCATTTTCTTTTTATAACATGGCAACAATTATCGTCATCACGAACCTCGTTAGGGGGGGCGGTGATCCAGTGTATTTTCGTGATTCCCACGTCACTTTATTTCTCGGACGAAAAATCTTAAGTGTAGCGTAGGATCTAAACTATCTCATCATTTGGCTTAGTTATTTTATCGTTCTGGTTACAAAACTCCGACGTACCACTTTGACGCTGCATATAAACCGCTTTTTTCTAAAAATGTACTTTTGGGTTGATCATGATAACCGCAAACAATGATGACTTGCTCAGCCTTAAATTCTTTAAGCTTTGATAGCAGTGCACCGCCAATACTCTGCCATACAGAAGGTTCCTTTACACAAAAATCATCTATCATTAGTGTTGTTCCAGGGTTGTAAACTTCTGGAACTTTAACCCATTGTGCGATGACAAATCCTTGCACTTGTCCAGTTTGATCTTTTGCAACGAATAAAAGATAATCTTCCTTTTTTAACAATTCAGTGAACCAGGTTATTTGCTCTGCGTTGGCGTTATTAGAGCGTTTCCAGAATTGCGGCTGCTCTTTTTCGTAAGCTTTACGTTTTTGATCGGACAGAATAACCATCTCTGGAATGTCAGTAAGGGTCGCTTTTTGCACCGAAAACGTATCTACATTAGCAATAGAATCGCCAGATGAAAAAAATAAAATATATCGATCAGGTTGATCTTGGTCATAGTTAATTTTTTTGATTTGTTCTTGAAATTGACCGTTTGTGAAATCTTGTATAGATTTTCGCCAGAACTTAAGAGCTGGTATGTTTTCTGGAATGACAGAAATTTCCCAGTTTCCAGGAAATATTTTCCATATTTCTTTTGCTGTTTGTAATCCAATGCCTCTTCCTTGAAACTTGGCAAGAATAAAAAATTCGCCCATATTCCAGTCAGTTTTTGGGCATGTGCCTTGTTTATGAATCAACACGAACCCTGCCAGTTCATCATTTATTTTTATTAAATAAGGATGCCGGTCTTTTTCTTCAAAATAGCATTTGTAATCAAAGCTTTCATAAAGTCCATCTTTTGGTGCAGACCAATCCTTTGATATAAATCCACAAGTACGAGACAAGTCATACACATAAAATCTAGCAAGATTTTGAATGCAAGGATAATCCTCAAGGGTTGCTTTGACTAGGGTTGGATGCATAATAATACTTTTCTATCAATGAAATTCTGCCGTCATTATACAATATTCCAAAGACTATAAAATGCCTCGCTAATCATCACCCATCTTAAGGGCAGCGATAAAGGCGCTTTGGGGGATTTCAACGTTTCCGAACTGACGCATACGCTTTTTACCGGCTTTTTGCTTATCAAGCAGTTTGCGTTTACGGCTGATATCACCGCCATAACATTTCGCAAGAACGTCTTTGCGCATTGCGGAAACGGTTTCGCGGGCAATAACTTTGCCGCCAATAGCTGCTTGAATGGCAATCTTGAAAAGTTGCTGTGGGATTAATTCTTTTAAACGAGCACAAAGTGAGCGGCCTCTGGCTTCAGATCGACCTCTGTGAACGATCAAAGCAAGCGCATCGACAGGTTCAGCATTCACAAGGATACTGACTTTAACAAGATCACCCTCGCGGTAACAATCAATATGATAATCAAAGGATGCATAACCGCGGCTGACAGATTTTAAGCGATCATAAAAATCAAAAACAACTTCGTTTAAGGGCAAGCGGTAAACGGCCATGGCTCTGTTACCAGCATAGGTAAGGTCAATCTGCTCACCTCTGCGGTCGGTACAAAGATTCAAAATTGATCCCAAATATTCATCAGGCACCAAAATAGTAGCTCTAATCCAAGGCTCTTCAATGTGATCAATTTTGACAACATCAGGCATGTCGCTCGGGTTATGAAGCTCTATCATTTTACCATTTGTCATATGCAAACGGTAAACAACGCTGGGTGCTGTTGTAATCAGATCAAGGTCAAATTCACGTTCCAGGCGTTCTTGAATGATTTCTAAGTGAAGAAGTCCAAGAAAACCGCAACGGAAACCATAGCCAAGTGCCGCTGAACTTTCAGGTTCAAAATGAAAACTTGCGTCATTAAGGTGAAGTTTACCAAGGCTTTCTCGTAGTTTTTCAAAATCTGCAGCATCAACAGGAAATAAACCACAAAAAACAACAGGGACTGATGGTTTAAAACCAGTCAGTGGAGATGCGGTTTGTCTTTTTTCCTCTGTGATGGTATCACCAACCTTACAATCAGCAACATGTTTAATGCTGGCTGTGATAAAGCCCATTTCTCCGGGTAAAAGCTGATCAACAATTTCTTTTTTGGGCGTAAAATAACCGACCCTGTCAACTTCATAAGTTGCATTTGCATTGATCATACGAATCTTCATGCCGGCTTTTAAGGTTCCATCAATAACACGCACCAAAATCATGACACCTAAATAAGCGTCATACCAACTGTCAACCAACATGGCCTTTAGTGGGGCTTTCGCAGCCTCTTCGTTAAACTCACTCTTAGGAGGAGGAAGTCTGTGAACAATCGCCTCTAAAACATCTTGGATGCCAATACCCGTTTTGGCTGAAATCAAAACGGCATCTTGGGCATCAAGGCCAATCACTTCTTCGATTTGTGCTTTGACGCGTTCTGGCTCTGCCGCCGGAAGATCAACTTTATTAAGTATGGGGATAATTTCATGATTGTTTTCAATAGCCTGATAAACGTTAGCAAGAGTTTGTGCCTCAACACCTTGGCTTGCATCAACAACCAAAAGTGACCCTTCACAGGCTGCCAAAGAACGACTGACCTCGTAGGCAAAATCAACGTGGCCAGGAGTGTCCATCAAATTTAAAATGTAGGTTTCTCCGTCTTTAGCTTTATATCTAAGGCGAACAGTTTGAGCTTTAATGGTAATTCCGCGCTCGCGTTCAATATCCATAGAATCGAGGATTTGCTGCTTCATGTCGCGCGCTTCGACGGCGCCACAAAACTCAATTAATCGATCGGCAAGCGTAGATTTGCCATGATCAATATGGGCGATGATCGAAAAGTTACGAATATTCTTCATAGTCATGTATTTCTCAAAATTCCGCCGCATGATTTTTCGACAACATTAACAAGATTTGCACTAAATGTATTCAAATCTTCTTCGCTTAATGTTCTATCCAAGGCTTGCAGTTTGACTTGAATTGCCATTGATTTTTGCTCACTGGGAAGTTTATCGCCTTCGTAAATATCAAAGATTTGAATATCTTGGATAAGATTTTTATCAATTTTTTGAATGCTTCGAATCATTTGATCTGCTGAAACTTTTTTATCCAAGATAAAAGAAAAATCACGGGTCACAGCCTGATATGGCGACAAGGTTAACTGGGATATTTTCCGTTTTATTTCTTTTGGTAAATTATCAATGAAAACTTCAAAAGCAACAACAGGACCGGCAACATCAAATGTTTCAAGTAAGCTTGGATGGATTTCACCAAAGTAAGCAAGTGTCTTATTACCTTGCTTGAAACATCCTTTGCGCCCTGGATGATAGTAATCAGGCGCCACCCTGTCTATTTGATAATTACTAACCCCCATGGCCCCTAAAACTGCCAATGCATCGGCTTTGCTATCAAAAGCATCAACTTTTCGGGGTGACTCAAGCCAATGACGAGGGGCAGTTTGAACACTTCTAACGCCAGTTACCATTGGTTCTTCTTTGATTACATTGTTTTCCAAAAAATACCTCGAGGCGACTTCAAAAAAAGCAGAATTATAAAGGCTTTTGCTTTGATTATTCGAAATTGCTTTTAAATGGCCTGGCAAAATGCTGGGGCGCATAACGGCCATTTCTTGGGATAGAGGCGCTTCAAGCTCTACTACGCCCGTTCCAAATTTCTGAGCCGTTTCAGCATCAATAAAGGACCAGGTATATACCTCACTGAGGCCTCGGTTTACAAGTGTATTCTTAATTTCCCTTACTCTATTGAAGTCAGTGTTTGGCTTTTGAAGGGGAAGGGATGTTGTTGGCAGTTTATCATATCCACGTATACGTAAAATTTCTTCAATCAGATCAACATCTAAGCTAACATCATGGCGCCAACTTGGAACCTCTACTGTTATCTTTTCTCTTGATAATTCAGTAACCTTAAAACCTAGATTTTTTAAGATTTCATCAGCTATTTTCAAAGTAAGGTTATGATCACCACTATAATTTATAAGTTTTTCATAGGCCAAAGTCACCATAGGTAAGGTATCTTTTACCTTTCCAGCTTCGACAACCTGACTTACTTTCCCGCCGCAATGCTGCAAAATATAATGTGCTGCAAAATCAAGACCAAGGATAACATCAGCGGGATCAACGCCGCGTTCAAAGCGTGTTCTTGCTTCGCTTAATATCCTTAAAGATTGCCCAGTTTTGGCAATGCGAATGGGATCGAAATAAGCAGACTCTATAAAGACTCTTGTTGTGGATTCAGCGCAGCCAGAGGACAATCCGCCCATCACACCAGCTAAGGATAAAACGGTTGCTGAATCACTGATGGTTGTCATGCCATCTTCAAGCTCATAAACCTTGCCGTCTAAGGCCTTCATGGTTTCACCTGCCTTAGCAGGACGAACAACAATATCACCTTTTAGTTTGTCAGCATCAAACACATGAAGGGGGCGACCAATATCCAAACTGACATAATTCGTTACATCAACCAAAGCTGAAATGCATTTTTGCCCAACAGCCTTTAAACGGCTTTGCATCCAAAGCGGACTTTCTTTGTTTTGAACACCTTCAATCAGACGACCCGTAAAATGCGAACAAGCCGGATCTGTAATGCTGACTTTTATTGAGCAGTCAATAGAGGGGGAAATTTCAGGCATTTTTAAAGGTTTCAGCGTGCCTATTCCGTAAGCTGCCAGGTCTCTTGCAATACCCCTTACTGAAAAGCAATCACTTCTGTTAGGTCCAACGCTAACTTCGATAACAGCATCATCCAATCCTAAAGCGGCAGCTAAAGGAGACCCCAGGGTAGCATCTGTTTCAAGGTCCATGATGCTGCCGTCAGATTCTTCATTGCTTAATAATAGTTCTTGGGCAGAGCAGATCATGCCAAGGCTATCCATACCCCGAATATTGCCAGCCTTTAAAACTTGACCGTTAACAGGGATGATTGTTCCTACACGCGCAAAGGCAATTTTCATCCCTTGACGTACATTAGTGCCGCCGCATACAACTTGGAGCAGTTTTTCAGATCCATCATCGACTTGACACAAGTTTAAGCGGTCTGCATTGGGGTGCTTTCCAGCCTCCACAACCTTTGCAACAACAAAGTCTTGCAAACGATCAGCTGGGTTATCAATCCCTTCAAGCTCAAGGCCAATGCCATTTAAGGCAGCTGCGATTTCATGTAATGATTTATCTGTCTCTAGGTGGTCTTTTAACCAATTTAAGGTGAACTTCATATACGGTTACCTTTATTTTTAATATCTAGTGCCATAGTGGTTTAACCAACGTTCATCTGAATCGTACAAAGCTCTGATGTCGGGAAGTCCATATTTTATCATTGTAAATCGTTCAACGCCTGCGCCAAACGCAAATCCTTGAAATTCGTTTGGATCAATACCGCAATTTTTAAGGACGGTGGGGTGAACCATGCCGCAACCAAGAATCTCTAACCAATTATCACCAGTACCAATTTTAAGTTGGCCGTTTTCACGGCTGCAGTTGATATCAAGTTCCGCTGAAGGTTCTGTAAAAGGAAAAAAGCTTGGACGAAAGCGAGACTTAATTTCAGAGGACCCAAAGAAATGTTTACAAAAATCAGTAAGGCACCCCCTAAGATGACCTATATTAATATTGGGTTCTAAGACCAAACCTTCCAATTGGTGAAACATTGGTGTGTGCGTTGCATCCAAGGCATCGCTTCGATAAACACGGCCAATTGAAATGATTCTAAGGGGTGGTTTTTGTTTTGTCAGCGTTCTGATTTGGGCTGTTGATGTGTGAGTTCTTAAAAGATGTGACGGCCTATCTTTTAAATAAAACGTATCGTGATTTTGCCTTGCTGGATGGTGGGACGGAATATTAAGAGCGTCAAAATTGTGATACTCATCATCGATTTCAGGACCCTCAACCATTTGAAACCCTAGATCACTGAAATAGGACTGGATATCAGACATAACCTGTGTCAATAAATGCAACCTTCCTGTCTTTTCTGGGCGTGGGGATAGGGTAATATCAATAGTTTCTTCTTGTAACCGTAATTCTAAAGCTTTTTTTTGCAGTTCATCTTTTTGAATATTGATCAATTCAGAAAGACAATCACGTAAAGCATTAATTTCAGCGCCTTTTGATTTTCTTTCATCAGGAGCCATTTGACCCAAAGTTTTAAGTTCTATCGTGATAAGGCCTGTTTTCCCAAGGAGATGAATGCGGATTTCTTCTAAAGATTGAAGATTTTGGCAATCCCGTATTTTAGGTTGCCATTCAGATAAGAGAGGGTGTTTAAGGTAAACATCTGTCATAAGGAACCTAAATATAAAGCTGAAAGGATATGTATTCGTTGCATTTCATGATTTCTAGATTGCCACGGAGCAAAGCTTCTCACAATGACAATTAATAATCACGCCATCGGAAACACAACGCTGCGATCCAGAAATTGGATCTTTTAAGCTCATTACTTACAGGGCGACACTCTCTTTTTTAAAGACAGATGGCGCCCTAGTTGCATAACTTTTTTTAAGCAGCAAGTGCTTTTTGGGCTTTTTCAACCAAAGTTTTAAAAGCTTCTGGTTGATTCATCGCAAGGTCAGCCATGATCTTACGATCAACTTCGATACCCGCCTTGCTTAGACCATTGATAAAAACAGAATAAGACATACCAAGCTCTCGTACGGCTGCGTTAATACGCTGAATCCAAAGGCCTCTAAAATCGCGCTTTTTATTTCGACGATCTCTATAAGCGTACTGAAGTGCTTTTTCTACTTTTTGAACAGCGACTCTAAAACAGGTACTTGAACGGCCGCGATAGCCTTTTGCCATTTTAAGAATTTTTTTGTGGCGTGCGTGTGTGGTTACACCGCGTTTAACACGTGACATTGAAGACCTCCCTTATACGTGGAAATAATAGGTTTTAACTTTTTTAGCATCGCTTGGGTGCATGATTGTCATACCACGAGAATTTCTAATCGTTTTATTGGTACGCTTAATCATACCGTGACGCTTACCAGCTTGTCCCATTTTCACTTTACCGGAGGCGGTTAAACGAAAGCGTTTTTTAACGCTGCTTTTTGTTTTCATTTTGGGCATTTCATACTCTTTTCATTAATCATTTATGCTATCAGTAATCTGCAGATTAGGCATGCCCGAAACCTTTAATAAAGTTTCCTGCCACGCTGCATAACAGATCAATTTTATATGATATCTATACACCCAAGTCAAGCTTGAGATTGAAATGAAAACGAAATGTCAGCTTTCCTTGCAGGGATGTGCTATAATGCTGCAGATCTTTAAGCGATCTTTAAACTAAAAAAGAGGATAAAAATGAAGAAACTGCTTTATGCTTTCGTTGCAATCATTGGCCTTATTTTAATTGTGCCAAACTTTATAGATTGGAGCCATTTTAAAGAACCGCTGATTGAAGCTGTTAAAACGAATGCAGGCTATGATCTTGATATTAAAGGTTCAGTTAATCTTAGTCTTTTTCCAACGCCGCATTTAAAAGCTCATGATATTTTCGTTAAAAACAAACCAGGGGGAAAATCTGAATCAC
Organism: uncultured Alphaproteobacteria bacterium; assembly: GCA_903899945.1. Taxonomy (GTDB): domain Bacteria; phylum Pseudomonadota; class Alphaproteobacteria; order Paracaedibacterales; family CAIULA01; genus CAIULA01. The sequence goes on from CAIULA010000034.1 coordinate 192,411, forward strand.
TCCTTGAATTAAAGAGTGTCTCTTTAAGTCTCAATATAATGCCGCTTTTGCAGGGAAAAATTGTTGTTGATAAAATTGAGTTGATAGAACCAATTGTGCATTTAGAAACCTCAGAGACAGAGAAGAATAATTGGGAAATACAAGAAAAAATACAAATTAGGGCTTCTCCTTCTAGTCAAGGCCCCATTATTAAACATGAGGAAGGCGAGCCCGCCCACTCAGCGAATATTGCTTTAAGAAAAATAATCATCAGAAACGGACAGGTATCTGTTTCTAATCTAAAAAACAAAACCCACCATGAAGTAAAAAATATTAATCTGGAAGGTGGTTTTGATTCCTTATCGGGGCCATTTAACGTTAAGGGGCAGGTTGACTTTAATGAATTTACGATAAAGGGTGACATTCAAACAGGCGAGCTTTTCAATAAGAATCCTGCCAGCATAAAAGCAAATATTAATCTTTCCAAAAATAAAGATGATTACGGCACTCTTCGGGTCGAAGGCACGATGGAAGATAAAAGATTTGTAGGGGATTTGACATCAGATGCTCTTAAGCTGCCTTTTAGTTTGGATCTTGTAAATAAAAAAATTGATTTACAAAAAGGATTAACTTTAAAAGCGCATCTTGATGCACAGCCAGAAGATATAAAGATTTCCGAGTTAAAGGCTTTTCTTGAAGACATAAAACTGGAAGGTGAACTCGCCTATAAGATTTCAAACATTACTGGTCAGCTGCTTTTAAGTGAAGGTCCAGCTCAGATAAAACTGCTTGTTCAAGGGCTAAGCGACGATAAAAATCTTTGGAATGGACATATCACCATTCATTCTGATAAACCTCAGGCTTTTTTGAAATGGGTTGGCGCCGATGATAAGGGCCCTTATTTACAAGGAGAAATCGATATTGGGACCTCTCTTAGTGTGCAAGATTCAAGCTATGTGTTCAAGGGGTTGAAATTCAAGGTCGGTCAATTCGATGGAACAGGAGACGTTACAGTAAAATTAGGAGAATCTCGTCCTTACATTAGAGGTGAGTTATCTCTTGGAAAACTTGATTTTAATGCTATTTTGCCAAGTGAGAAAACGGAGAAGGCAGAGAAAACGGAGAATGAAAATCCAGCATTGCCTGTGTCTTCTAGTGATAAAACTCCATCTCAGCCAGCAAAATCAGAGACGGATCATTGGTCCAAAGAGAAATGGAATCTTGAGGTTTTAAAGAGTGTGAATGCAGATTTTAAAGTGAGCATTCGTGACTTTTGTTATGACGAGTATCAATTAAGTCAAGTCAGTATGACATTTCATCTTAAGGATGGAAATCTTCAGATCACTTCTTTTGGTGCACAAGGATATGGGGGGAATTTTAATGGGGACATCTCTTTACAAAGCGATTCCGCTTTAAAGCTTAATTTTGGTATTCAAAGGCTGGATCTAGCATCCTTACCCAAGGTAAGAAAAACACCTTTAAAAAAGGCTACTTTAACGACATCTTTGCACTTAAATGCTAAAGGGGGGAATGCCTATGATGTTATCTATTCTTTGGCTGGAGAGATGAATTTTAACTTGACTCAAGGCGTTGTTGAAACTTTTGATATCAAAAAATTTGTAAATGATATTAAACAAGTTAAAGCTCCAGGTGATGTGAACGCTGTTATAAGTGACCTTAATTCAACAGCACAAACACCATTTGACTATTTAAAAGCGAATTTCAAAGTTCAAAACGGGAAAGCATCAAGCCAAGATATTGAATTTTCGTCTCCTGATATTACACTGACGGGTAAGGGGGCAATCGATTTGATGAAGTGGCTTATAGATATGCAAGTTCAAGTGAAAGTCAAAGAGCTTACTAAATTACCTTCTTTGGGGCTAGCTATCGAGGGAAGCTTAGATTCTCCTTCTTATAAAGTCGATCAAGCGCAATTGGCTAAAATCCTGTTACAAGAGTTTGCAAACCGAGCGATTGATAATGCAGTTCAAGGAATTGGTGGTAAAGTTGGTGATCTTCTAAAAGGGGTATTAGGCAAGAAACAAGAAACTCCAGCGCTAAAGCCTGATTCATCCGAACAGCCTTTACAGCCAGTACAACAACAAGCGCCGCAAGAAAACTCTATAAAGCCTGAAAAGATTATCAAGGATTTGTTGAAAGCGTTTTAGATTGGCACAAGATGTTAGATCCTCGGGCCCTACCCGAGGAAAACTTACAAAGAGAGAAAAACAGAATTTCCCTTTAGCTTGATCTTAAAAAGTATAAAGGAACAGCTGACGTCCGTTTTGACTTAGCCAAGTTTTATGCTTTTTATAAGTAGGACATATACTTTCAACTGTCTTCCAAAAATCCTGACTGTGATTCATGTGCACAAGGTGGGACACTTCATGAGCGCAAACGTATTCTATAACTTCCTTTGGTGCAAAAGCGAGGCGCCAAGAATACGAAAGGTTACCGGTTGAAGTACAACTTCCCCATCTTGAGTGAGTATCGCGAATAGAGACTTTAGAAATCCTAACACTCAAGTGTTTAGCAAAGGTTTCCGATGTTTGAGTTAAGAACTCTAATATTTTGGTTTGAATCGCTTTTTCAAGGAGAGGTAAAAATTGTTCCTTGGGGTCTAATACCGATACAAGGTTTGAGTCAAAGATGACTTTCCTTTTGATATCTTTCTGAAAGTGGACTTTATAAGGCATTCCTATGACGTTGATTGTCGCCTCATGATGAGGGGTAATACTTTTGACTTGAGATTTTAACTTTTTTTCAAACCAAGATTCTGCTCGTTCTAGAAACCCCTCAACATCACTTTTTGTTGCATAGAGGGGAAGCGTCAAATTAAATTGCTTTTGCTTGGCATTGTACATAAGCCGCAAATTTTTTGAACGTCTCAGGGGCCTTAGAACAATAGTCTGCTCCTTGAAAACAAGCTGCGAGGGAAGAGGCGAGGACTTTTTAAAAAACACTGACCTTTCTTCCTCTCGCTTTTTATTTACTGAAGTTTTTCAGCAATAAGGGTACGCATGTTCTGGGTGCCATAAAGGGCTATAAAAGATCCCATGCGGGGTCCTTCTTTTTGACCCAATAACACTTCGTAAAGGGTGCCAAACCATGCACGCAGTTCCGTAAAGTTATGACGTTTTCCAACTTCAAATACGTCGGTTTGAATGACATCGGCCGGTGCGTTTGCATCTACATTTCCCAAGGCTTGGTATAGATCTTCTAATGCAGCTCTTTCGATGTCATTTGGTTCTCTGTAGTGTTTAGATGGTTTGACAAAATCCCTATAGTAAACCAAGGCATGTTTAATCAATTCATTCAAAAATGGCATTTTTTCGGGGCTTGAATCGGGTAGATATTTTTGCACAAATCCCCAAAGGACTGCCGGATTCTCAGTATTACAAACAGAGGCTAGGTTTAAAAGAATGCTAAAGCTAAGTCCGCTTTCGCTTTTTGCAACGTTGCCTTTGTGAATGTGATAAACAGGGTTATCTGCTTGCAGTTCAGGGGACTGTTCTGGGTATTTTGCAAGTAAGCTTAAATATTCATCGACAGCCTTTGGAATGACGTCAAAATAAAGCCTTTTGGCTTTGCGGGGTGCTTGGAACATATAATAAGAAAGACTCTCTTGCGGAGCGTATGTAAGCCATTCATCAATTGTAAGGCCATTGCCTTTTGACTTTGAAATTTTTTGCCCTTCTTGATCAAGAAAAAGCTCATATGTAAGAGTTTCCGGGGATTTCCCACCAATTGCTTTACAGATTTGGCTGGAAAGCTTTACGGAATCAATCAGATCCTTTCCAGACATTTCATAGTCAACCTCAAAGGCCTGCCAACGCATACCCCAGTCAACTTTCCATTGTAATTTACAATGGCCGCCGGTAACCAATGTTTCAACCATTTCAGATGTTTCAGGATCCTTATAAACGATCGTATTTGTTTTAGGATGAATCTCTACCATAGGAACCTGAAGAACAATGCCTGTTCTTGGGCAGATCGGCAAGAAAGGACTATAGGTGGCACGCCTTTCATCACGTAAACTTGGCAACATAATGCTCATTATTTTATCATAGTGCTGCAAAACAAGCTTTAGGGCCTGATCAAAACGACCGCTCTTGTACCAATCGCTAGAGCTTTGAAATTCATATTCAAAACCAAAAGAATTCAAAAAGCGCTGGAGCATGGCGTTGTTATGATGACCGAAACTTTCATATTTTTCATAAGGGTCTGGAATCATAGTAAGCGGTTTGCCAATGTGTTTTCTGAGCATCTCTTGATTTGGGACATTATCAGGCACTTTGCGCAGGCCATCCATATCATCTGAAAATGTAAAAAGGCGCGTGGGGATATTGCAAAGCTGGCTAAAAGCATGTCGCACCATGGATGTACGAGCTACCTCACCAAAGGTCCCAATATGCGGCAGACCCGAAGGACCATAGCCAGTTTCAAGGAGAACATATCCTTTTTCAGGAACTTTATTCTGAATGCGATCAAGGATTCGTCTTGCCTCTTCAAAAGGCCATGATTTTGCATTCATATAAATATCATACATTTCTTGGGTCCGTCCTAACGCCACATTTGACATTTTAATATTGCTCTCTACTCTAACAACCTATTAAGTATAGTTTAATGTTTATGAGAATGTGGTTAATAAGTCAATGACAACGCCTATTTTGTCGCTTCGAGATGTAAGTCTTACCTTTGGAGGGAAGCCCTTGTTTGAAGGGATTTCCTTAAGCCTTTGCATCGGTGATAAAGTTTGCCTTGTGGGGCGTAATGGTTCCGGAAAATCGACTTTGCTAAAATGCCTCAGTGGTTTATTTGATGTTGATAAAGGCGAAAGGTTCGCCCAGCCAGGGACTGTTATTAAATATTTAGCGCAGGACGTTGTGCTTCCCCTCAACAAAACAGTTTTAGAATTCGTTATGGAACCTGGAGCTGAACAGTTTATGGCCGAATCCATTTTAGGGAAACTGGGAGTTCCAGGAGATCGTTTGATGGATGGGCTTTCTGGCGGTGAAAGGCGGCGTGTGGCTCTTGCTCAAGTTTTAGCGGTGGACTCTGATATCCTAATTTTGGATGAGCCTACTAACCACTTGGATCTTCCAACGATTGAATGGTTAGAAGATTATCTGAGCCAATATAGGGGTGCTTTGATTGTCATTAGCCATGACAGAACCTTTTTAGAAAATGTTTCAACATCAACCTGGTGGTTGGATCGGGGCAGGGTGCACCAACAGGCTAAGGGTTTTAAGGATTATGATACTTGGTCTGAGCAAATTTTAGATGATGAAGAGCGTCAGTTCGAGCGTTTAAATGCTCGATTGCGTCTTGAAAATGAATGGCTCCACCGTGGCGTTACGGCAAGGCGAAAAAGAAACCAAGGGCGCCTTAGAAGGCTTCATACTTTAAGAGGTGAAAAAAGAGAATCCTTGTCCAATCAAGTCGGCAAAGTAAAGCTAGAGACCGTCGAAGGTGGATTTGGCAGCAAAATGGTGTGCGAAGTTCATAACATAACAAAATCCTTTGGTGACCGTCCGATTATAAAATCGTTCACGACTCGCATTATAAAAGGTGAGCGAATTGGGATTATAGGGCCTAATGGCGCCGGTAAAACAACCCTTTTAAAGCTATTGGTTGGAAAACTTGAGCCCGATAGTGGCACAGTTAAAATAGGAAGAAACATTCAGCTGATTTATTTTGATCAGATGCGCGAGACCTTGCGTCAAGATGACACATTATGGCAAACCCTTTGCCCAGATGGCGGGGATCAGGTGATGGTTCAAGGTAAACCCCGTCATGTGGTGTCTTATCTAAAGGATTTTTTGTTCAATGAAAAACAGATAAGAGGGCAAGTGAGTATCCTATCAGGCGGAGAGAAAAACCGATTAGTGCTTGCTAAATCTCTGGCGCAAACCGGTAACCTGTTGGTTTTAGACGAGCCTACCAATGATTTAGACATGGATACACTTGATTTACTTATTGACCTTTTGAGTGATTATGAAGGCACGTTTTTACTTGTAAGTCATGATCGTGATTTTCTTGACAAACTGACAACCAGTATTATTGCTGTTGAAGGAAATGGAATTGTTAATGAATATGTGGGCGGTTACGCCGATTATTTAAGGCAAAGGCCAAATCCTGTTGAAGACACTCCAAAAAAACAGATTTCAACAGCGCCAAAGCAAACAGTGCCTCAGCCAAAGACACGTCTTTCCTATAATCAAAAACGAGAATTAGAGCAGTTACCTGCAGTTATAGATAAATTAAGTAAAGAAGTAAATGTCATAGAAACAAAATTAGCGGATCCAAGTTTTTATGAAAAACACCCACAGGATTTTTTGAAATTGACAAGTGATTTAGAAACCAAACGCCAGCAATTAGATAGAGCCGAGATGAGATGGCTAGAATTAGAGGAGTTGCAAGATGAATCAAGAACTTAAGCTAAGTTTTGAACTAGATGAATTAAAGCGTTTGCAAGCAATACCGGAGGAGGAAATAAGAGGTTATGCTTTTGAAAAAGAAGAGTATAACCCTATTGAAACGTTTGGATTTTCTTTACGGGATGAAGGTAATGATATTAAAGGCCGGTGTAACGGCATATTATACTATGGCTGCCTTTACATAAATCAGTTGTGGATAGACAAAGATTATCGCAGTAAAGGTTTTGGAAGGCAATTGATAAAAGCTGCAGAAAATTTTGGAAAAGAAAAAGGATGTCTTTTTTCAACCGTTAATACAATGAATTCTGAAGCAATGGGTTTTTATAAAAAGCTTGGATATTTTATTGAATTTCAAAGAAAAGGATATCAGAAAAATTCTATTTTTTATTTTTTGCGCAAAGATTTCACAAAAGGGTAAATCTTGTAAATACATAAGGTTATTAGAGATTTGAGAAATATTTCTCAAATTTGAGATGTAAAAAGAATTTATGACAGGCTGTTCATTTCTCGAACATTGAGTATGTTTTTTGAGAGAAATTTAAGTTTGAAATTTTTAAAAAATTGGATACGATATTTCGAGTTTTATAACTTGAGCATAAAAATATGAGAAGAAAAATTACTATGGCAGTAATAGGTGTTGGTTTAGCTTTAAGCCAAACGTGTTTTGGTTTAACAAAAGCTCCTGAAATGTTTAGTCATTCCTGCGTTCAAGATTCAGAAGCGGCGGTTGAACAGAGAGTTGCTTCAATCAAAGAACGTCTTAAGTCAGTCGATCCCAAATTATTATCTCTACCTTTGGATGAAACTTTAAAGATTCTTGACGAAATGGCTAAATGCAATGGTTTAGGTCGTTGGCTTTTGATGCATCAGGGACTAAATGGTTTTTGGACAGCAGAGACAATACTTCGTTTTGGTGGGGAAAAAGCAAGTGATATTGGCAAATGGATAGCAAGCGATGCACCGATATTTCGTGCAACTCGTGAACGTTTCGGAATTTTTCAAAGCTTGCTGCAAGGCTATTTGGATGCAGGAGCAAGAACTTTTGTTTCTGTCCCGTGCGGTACAATGGAAGATTTGTTAATGCTTGATGCAACAGGGAAAACAGATGTTCTTTTTTTTGGTGTTGATCTTGATCCCGTTGCTGTTTCATTGATTAATAAAGCTGAAGTGTTTCATAAAGAAACTTCACACTGCAGTAAAGAATTTTATCAAGGAGATGCTTTTTCTCTTTCTTATTATATAAAAAACGCTGATGTTATCGTCAGTAATGGCCTGAATTTTTATATTAAAGATGATACTGAGGTTATTCGACTTTACGAGTCTTTTGCGGCTGGGTTAAAACCAGGAGGTATTTTGATTGTCAGTCATTTGTCCCCTCCGGCATTAGCAAAGCCGTATAATGAGGCAGCCTTGAAAAAACAGCTTGCTATCGTTAAAGATATTTGTGAAATGCGTTGGCAAATTTTCAGAGCAGAAGAGTTGGTTAAAGAGCAATTAGGAATGGCAGGATTTGAAGTTTTGCAAGTTATTTATGATAAACAGAAAATGTTTCCCACCTATGTTTGTAAGAGGCTTAGATAGCCGCAAACTCTTAAAAAATGTGAAAAGTCATGCTAGCATTCTAGCATTAAACAAGATGTGGTTTGATTTTGACTTCTCCATCCGCGAAATTTAGGCTTATGGTTTGTTCTATATGCTGTGATAAATCATACGCTGACGTGATAATGTTTTCGCCATCGCTGACCCAACAAAATCCTCTTTCCAAAACGCGTTGATATGAACTTTGTTCAAGACACATCGATATAATACGAAGGTTTTGTTCATATTTATCAAAATAATGGGTAAACGATTTTATAAAGTTTTGATTTTGTTGTTTAAATTGAGTCATGGCCATATCAAGGGTCTGTTTTGGGTGACAAAGACGTAAACTGGCATTGACAAGAAGATTACACTTATTTTTAAGTAAACTTAATTGTGCAAAATTAAAGCGTTCGACCCAATCATCTAGGCGGATGGTTGCAGTTTCTAACAGAATCTTTGGGTCAGGAAGGCCGCGACTAAGACCTGTAACATGAACTAATTGATTTTGAAGATGGCGATTCATTAAGGATTTTGATCTATCTGAATATAACTCTAAAGTATATAGAATTTGCGATAAAACGGGCGTTGCTAATTCTGCTGCAGCTGTTGGCGTGGGTGCTCTTAGGTCAGATGCATAATCAATCAGCGTTGTATCCGTTTCATGGCCAATTGCTGAAATGATGGGAATTTGACTGTTCGCTGCTGATCTTACGACATTTTCCTCGTTAAAGGTCCATAAATCCTCAAGGCTGCCACCACCGCGTGCAACAATCAAAAGGTCTGGCAGTTGATGTGGGGGAAGTTTATTAAACCCATTGATTGCGTTTGCAACTTGTTCTGCTGCGCCTGGCCCTTGAACCAAAACAGGCCAAATAATAACCTGACAAGGGTAGCGGTCATTTAAGCGATGGAGTATATCTTGGATGACTGCGCCTGTTGGCGATGTGATAATGCCAATTCGATTTGGGAATTTCGGAAGTGCCCTTTTTCGTTGAAACAATCCTTCAGTTTCTAACTTTGCTTTTCGTTCCATCAGCAATTTTAAAAGCGCACCTTGGCCTGCAGCTTTGGCTGATTCAATGACAATTTGATATTTGGATCTACCTGGATAGGTTGTAAGTCTTCCTTGAACGATAACTTCAAGGCCTTCTTCAAGAGTAATCCCAAGAACAGTCCCTCGCCAACAAATTCCATCCAAAACAGCATCCTTATCCTTAAGAGCAAAGTAAGAATGCCCAGAGGTATGACGTTTTAAACCTGAAATTTCTCCCTGAACGCGGAGTTTATTGAAATTACCTTCTACAAATCGTTTTAAGGTTTGTGAAATCTCGCTAACAGAAAGAATGGGAATTTCTTCTAAAGAAACAGCAGATTTAAAAAATGGGGCAGTTTCCATCAAAATGTCTTTTATGTTTGAGTTGATACTGTACTTTTAACCCAAAACTAGGGCATTATAAAGACGCAATGATTGACTATAAAGCCTTATTAAAAGAAAAACTACAGCCGTTAAAAGCAGAACACCGATATCGCGTTTTTACAAATTTAGAGCGCTTGGCGGGTGAGGCTCCTTATGCCTTATGGCATAAAGACGGAATTTCTAAAAAAGTAATTGTTTGGTGCAGTAATGATTACCTTGGGATGAGCCATAACCTAGAGGTTATTGATGCTTTTTCAAAGGCAGCGCACAAATATGGTGTCGGGTCAGGCGGGACACGTAATATTTCAGGCACTAATTTTAATCATGTGACTTTAGAGAAAACAGTGGCCGACCTTCATCAAAAAGATGCAGGGCTTGTATTTGTATCAGGATATGCTGCCAATGAGGCTTCCTTATGCGCGCTGGGTGAAGGGCTTGAGAATTGCATTATCCTAAGTGATGAGAAAATTCATGCTTCAATGATCCAAGGTATTCGTCATAGCCGGGCTGAAAAATACATTTTTCGTCATAATGATCTTGAGGACTTAAAACAAAAATTAGCTAGTTTTGATATTGACCGGCCCAAAATTATAGCTTTTGTTTCTGTGTATTCAATGGATGGGGACATCGCTCCAATTAAAGAAATATGTGCTTTAGCTAAACAATACAATGCCTTTACCTATCTGGATGAAGTGCATGCTGTTGGAATTTATGGTAATAAAGGCCAGGGGCTTGCGGGTTTACTTGGTCTTAATCATCAAATCGATATGATCCAGGGAAATTTTGCGAAGGCTTATGGCGTTGTGGGTGGATATATTACGGGCCAAGAAGACGTGGTTGATTACATCAGAAGCTATGCATCTGGTTTTATTTTCACAACTTCTCTTCCACCAGCTGTTGCTGCGGCTGCAAAAAAATCGATTGAGATTTTAAAAGAAGATTCATCCTATAGGGAAAAACTGTGGGAAAATGTATTCCATTTGAAAAACTGCCTTAGCAAAAGTTCTGTACATTTCCTGAATTCAAAAAGCCATATTGTTCCGATTCTGGTTGGCGATGCTTATTTATGTCGTTTACTGGCCCAGAATTTGCTCGAAAAGTATGGAATATATGTGCAACCTATTAATTATCCAACGGTGCCAAAGGGCCAGGAGCGTCTTCGTTTAACCGTGACGCCTGCTCATACACCCTCGATGATAGAGGAGCTTGTCTTAGCTCTTGAGGTTGAATGGACAGCATTATCTTTGAAAAAGGCGGCTTGAATTTGAACGATCGTTTAAAAGACAAAGTTGCCTTAATAACAGGTGCGGCGCGCGGAATTGGGAAGGCCTGTGCGCAGTTGTTTGCAAAAGAAGGCGCTGTTGTTATTTTAACTGATATAGAAGATTCTCTTGGGCAAAATGTAGCAACAGAAATTGGTGATTCAGTTTTTTACAAGCATTTGGATGTCAGTCAGGAAACAGATTGGAAAAATACTATAAACTGGATTCAAGGCCAATTTGGTAGGCTTGATATTTTAGTCAATAATGCCGGAATTACCGGTATTAACCAAGGTTTAGGCCCTCAAGATCCTGAAAATTGTTCCCTTGAGGCCTGGAAAACTATCCATCAGATTAATTTGGATAGCGTCTTTTTGGGTTGTAAGTATGCAATTGGTCTAATGAAGCAAAAACATACCGGCTCTATTGTCAACATCTCTTCTCGCTCTGGCATTGTTGGGGTCCCTCAAATGGCGCCTTATGCGGTCTAGTAAGGCTGCGGTTCGAAATCATAGTAAGACAGTTGCTTTGTATTGTGCAGAAATGGGGTACAACATTCGCTGTAATTCCATTCATCCCGCGGCCATCCAGACGTTAATGTGGGACGAAATGCTGCCTAAGGGTGAAGACACCGAAGCAGCTAGACTAAGACTTGCTGAAGGGATTCCTTTAAAAAGAATGGGAATGCCCGAAGACGTTGCATACGCAGCGCTATATCTGGCATCAGACGAGTCAGCTTATACGACGGGATCAGAGATGGTCATAGATGGTGGGATATTGGCAGGATCCGCTGCATCACCCGGGAAACGATAATTTTAAAAGTTCTCACTCAACGCTCGCGACAATCTTTTGTAAACTGCCGTGAAGATATTCATTTGCCGCTAAAACACTACCCGTTGCCAGCATATTTTTTCCGCCATTAGCCTCGGTTACATAACCACCGGCTTCTTTGACAAGCAAAATACCCGCTGCCATATCCCATGGTTTGAGATGATCTTCAAAAAAGGCATCGAATCTACCTGAAGCGACATAGGCCAGGTCCAGAGCAGCCGCGCCAAATCTTCTGGTTCCGGCAGTGATCGGCATGATTTTTTCAAGACGCTTTTGGAAAACAGAAGGATTCCCATGAGTTCCAAAAGGCGTTCCAATGGCAATTACAGCTTCTTCTAAAAGATGACGTCCAGATACACGCAAACGACGTTGATTTAAAAACGCGCCTTTACCTTTTTCAGCCCAATACATTTCATCTTGGATTGGGGCATAGGTAACGCTGGCAACAATTTCATCACCCTTTTTAAGGCCAATAACAATAGCAAAATGCGGAATACCATGGAGAAAGTTCAAGGTTCCGTCTAATGGGTCAATAATCCAGCAATACTCTGGATCCGTTCCGGGAATTTCACCGGTTTCTTCGGTTAAAAAAGAGTACTCAGGGCGCGCTCTTGATAATTCTTGGATAAGAACACTTTCTGAACGTTTGTCAGCTGTAGAAACGAAATCACCTAAGCCTTTTTTTGAGACCTGTAAGTGTTCTAATTCTCCAAAGTCACGAAGCATTCCGCGAGCGGCTTTTTCTGCTGCTGCGGTCATAACGTTCAAAATTGGCGAGAGATTTGTAATGCGCCCAGTTGACATAAAGAGTTCCTTGGTTTTTAGAATGATTAGTCTTTTGCGCGTTCAACGTATGTAGCGTCATCTGTGTTGACGACAATACGCATACCTGATTCAATATGGGGAGGAACCATAACTCTTAGGCCATTTTCCAAAATAGCCGGTTTATAAGAAGAAGAGGCTGTTTGTCCTTTGACAACGGGCTCAGCTTCTTGAATGGTTAGAACGACTGTATCTGGAAGCTTAACGCTTAAGGGTTTGCCTTCGTAAGAAGAAACATCAACAATCATTCCATCTTGCAAGAAAGCGGCTGCATCTCCGACAAAGTCTTTTGATAATGTAATTTGTTCAAAAGTTGCTTGATCCATAAAGACCAAATCATTACCTTCTGCGTAAAGATATTGGTAGGGAAATTCATCCAAATAAATGCGTTCAACTTGCTCTGATGAACGAAATCTCTCATTCATTTTACCGCCATCAACCAGATTCTTTAATTCTACCTGCATGTAAGCACCTCCTTTACCGGGCTGGACATGCTGCGTTTTAACGGCAACCCAAAGTTTACCTTGATGTTCAATTAGATTTCCAATTCGAATAGAATTTCCATTAATTTTCACAGTTGTTTTCCTGGATGATTTTAAAGATTACTTGATTGTGGTAGCGGAGAAGGGACTCGAACCCCCGACACGCGGATTATGATTCCGCTGCTCTAACCAGCTGAGCTACTCCGCCACAGTATGACTCATTTCATAATGGAGACTATAGCTTTTAAGCTAACCTTTTGTCAAATGTGAAGTTTAATCCCATTAAAATGTAATTTTCTCAGAAAAAATCTAAATCCGTGCCACGTAATTGATAATCGGAACGTTTCTAAGCGCCGCTTGAATATCCTGAAGATGGTTCACATTTTTTACTTCCACATCCACGAACAAATCCCAAAATTCAGAGGTTCTGTTGGTGATTTTAAGGTTGACAATATTGCCTTGAAGCTTGCTTATCGATGTGGTCATACTGGCAAGACTTCCCGCTTTATTGATAAAGATTATCTTAAGTCTTCCTACATGACGGCTCATATTATCGATGTCCTCTTGCCAGGATAGGTCAAGAACCCGCTCTGGATCGATTGTAGTTGAAACGCCCTCACAATCGTGGGTATGGATTGTTACACCTTTGCCTGTTGTAATAACGCCAATAATCTTATCGCCGGGTAAGGGGTGGCAGCATCCTGCGTAATGGACGGCCATACCTGGTATGAGCCCTTTTATACAAACGGCATTTTTGCTGGTAGTAGGGGACTTAAGGTTAACAAACCCTTCAGAATCATCGATAGTTTTTTGACTCTTCTTTTGTTTCTTTCCTGCTGAATCCTCAGTACGCTGCTTGTCTGGATAAGCAACGACTAGCACTTCTTTTGCTGAATGAATGCCTTCTCCTATCGCTGCAAATAAATCATCAACCAAAGTATACTGAAAGTGTTTGATTGAAGCGATAAAGGCTTTTTCAGAATAGGGAAGACTTTCTTTAATGCATGCTTTTTGAAGCAGAGATTTTCCAAGCTCACTAAATTGATCTCGTTGCTGGATGCGTATAAACCTTCGAATACGAGCCCTTGCTTTACCTGTAACGACAAATCGTTCCCAAGTTGGTGATGGGCATTGATTTTTAACAGTAATGATTTCAACTTGGTCACCATTTTGCAATTGGGTGCGAAGTGGCATTTGACGACCATTAATTTTTGCGCCAACTGTTCGATCACCAATATCAGAATGAATGGCATAAGCAAAATCGATGGGCGTTCCCCCTCTTGGTAAAGGGATTAATTCACCCTTAGGCGTGAAACAAAAAACCTGATCTTTAAACATTTCAAGTTTAGTATGCTCTAAAAATTCCTCTGGTCCTGAAGCTTGCTCCAAAATCTCAAGAAGACTTCTCAGCCAGGCGTATTGTTTTCCTTCGTGAACAGGGGCATTTTTCTTATATTGCCAATGTGCAGCAACGCCGAGTTCAGAGGTCTGATGCATTTCTTTGGTGCGGATTTGAATTTCAATGCGATGATTTAAAGGGCCAATAAGCCCTGTATGAAGAGAACGATAATTATTGGCTTTAGGTGTGCTGATATAATCTTTAAATCGCCCTGGGACGAGATGATAGCGGCTGTGCATAATCCCAAGCGCTTGATAACATTCTGCCACTGTGTTTACTACAAGGCGAAAAGCCATAATGTCGGAAAGTTGCTCAAATGTAATGTTTTTCTTTTGCATCTTTCCCCATATTGAGTAAGGGGTTTTCAATCTTCCACTGACATTGCATTCAAGACCTTCTTCTTGTACGACACGTTTTAGGTCATTAAGAATGGTTTCAATCGTATTTTCTGAAGATTCATGTAAAAAGCGCAAACGACTTTTAATGGATTCATGCATTTCTGCATTGAGCACAGAAAACGCAAGATCTTCTAATTCATCCTTCATGCTTTGCATGCCCATGCGTTCTGCAAGAGGCACATATATTTCCATTGTTTCTCGGGCAATTCTGCGGCGTTTCTCAGGTGCAATGACGTAATGAAGAGTACGCATGTTATGCAGACGATCAGCCAGCTTTACCAACAACACCCGGATATCACTGGACATTGCAACAACAAGTTTGCGAAAATTTTCGGCTTGTTTGGTTTCTTCTGATTGCAATTCAAGCTGAGAGAGTTTGGTAACACCATTTACCAGGCGTGCAATTTCGTTGCCAAATAAGCTTTCAATTTCTTCTAAGGTTGCAACGGTATCTTCTACGGTATCATGAAGCAAGGCTGTGACAATCGAGTAACAGTCAAGCCTCATTTCGACCAGAATGCCAGCAACCTCAATAGGATGAGAAAAATAAGGATCTCCAGATTCGCGGAGTTGACTTCCATGAGCTTTCATGGAAAAAACGTAGGCTCTGTTTAAAAGATCCTCATCTGCCGTTGGGTCATATGCCTTCAGCCGTTCTACTAGTTCGAACTGACGTATCAAGACGCATCCTTAATTGTTAAACCTATACCTAAACTCTTTTTACAGTGTAGGCCTTACCCCTCGTGTTTCAAATTCCGGGTTCGTTGTTTTTGGGGGTCTATAGTACTCATGTATTTCATATACACTCCCTTCCTTGACCCTCAAACGCCTGCTCGGCTTTTTGAAACACTTTGGGTGTAGCAACACTCAATATCATAAAAATTTAAATATCATCCTCTTCATCGTCAGAGCTCTCATCATCCCCTTCATCCAATTCTTCTTCATCAGAGATGTTCATGCCTTCTTCAACTTTGCTTGGGGTTTGCCATCCTTGTTCGGCTTGCATAATACCTTGCAATTCTTCATCTAGGTCACTTTCTGTGTCGTCAATGAATACATTGCGCTGCATGCCTTTTATGATACTTTCTCTGAGCGCGGTTAAGGAAATGGTTTCCTCTGAAATTTCACGTAGCGCTACAACTGGGTTTTTATCATTGTCGCGCGCTACTGTAAGAGAGGCGCCTGCTGCAATTTCGCGCGCTCTTCTTGCGGCTATTAAGACTAACTCAAATCGGTTAGGAATGTTGACAATACAATCTTCGACGGTAACGCGTGCCATTTTTGGGACTCCTAAAAATATAATCTATTAAGAAATAACGTCTCTAGCCTAGAAAAATCAAGACAAACTTGGCATAGTAGTAAAATAGTCTAAAGGGGAAAAAAGACAAATGTCCTTAAAACTTTACAACAGTCTATCACGGACAAAAGAAACCTTCCAGCCAATAGATCAGGATCATGTTCGCATGTATGTTTGTGGCCCTACGGTCTATGATCGAGCTCATATCGGAAATGCACGACCTGTCGTCGTTTTTGATGTTCTTTATCGTCTTTTAAAGTTCCAATACCCTAAGGTTACATATGTTCGCAATATAACCGATGTAGATGACAAAATTAATATTGCTAGTAAAAACCTTGGTGTTTCCATTAATGAGCTTACGGTAAGAACCACAGCACAATACCATAAGGATATGAATGCTTTGGGGGTGCTTTCTCCTGATTATGAACCCAGGGCGACTCAGCATATTCCTGAGATGATTTCATTAATAGAGTCTTTGATCGAAAGAGGATATGCCTATGAATCACAGGGGCATGTTTTATTTAAGGTTTCAGAATTTAAATCTTATGGACATTTATCAGGTCGTAACCCTGATGAACTTTTAGCAGGGGCACGCGTTGAAATTGCTCCTTATAAGCAAGACCCTGGTGACTTTGTTTTATGGAAGCCATCACTTCAGGATTTACCTGGATGGGATAGTCCTTGGGGCAGAGGTCGTCCTGGGTGGCACATAGAATGTTCGGCAATGAGTTGGAAATACTTGGGAGAAGTCTTTGATATTCATGGAGGAGGGATAGACTTAATTTTTCCCCATCATGAAAATGAAGTAGCGCAGAGTTGCTGTGCCCATGGAACAACGAAAATGGCTAATTTTTGGCTTCATAATGGCCATTTGACGGTTGATGGCAGCAAAATGTCCAAATCTCTTGGAAATTTTTTAACGGTCGATGACCTGTTGGCAAATCATAGAGGAGAGACGGTCCGACTTGCTCTTTTGATGACTCATTATCGTCAACCTTTGGATTGGACGGCTGATGTGTTGGTTCAAGCAAAGCAAACTTTAGATCGTTTGTATCTAGTTTTAAGAGATCATGACGATGATGAAATTAGTGTGGGGCAACCTCCGGCAGCAATATTAGACGCTCTTGAAGATGATCTGAATACACCTCTTGCTCTCAGCCATATTCATCAGATTGTGGGAACTCTTCATAAAAGCTCTGATGCAAATGAAAAGAAAAAGTTGGTTGAGGAATTAAAGAGTGCTGCATTTATTTTAGGACTATTGCAATTGTCTCCTGGGGAATGGCTGCAAGGTCAACAAATAAAAATTAATGCTGCTGAAATAGAAGTCCTTATTGAGAAAAGAAATTTGGCTCGAAAAAATAGAGATTTTGCTGAAGCAGATAGGGTCAGAAAGCATCTTTTAGATTTAGGTGTGCAGTTAGAAGACAGCGTACAAGGGACGATATGGAGGAGTTCGTAAAGGATTTAAATTAGAAATGTCTATCCAAACTCCTGTTATTATCTTAGTTGAAACACAGCTCCCTGAAAATTTGGGATCTGTCGCTAGGGCCATGGCTAATTTTGGGCTGACTGATTTACGTTTGGTCAACCCGAAACTTGATAAATGTGATCCGAAAGCTATTGCCATGGCTGTTGGTGCGGATGATATTTTAAATAAGGCTGCTGTTTTCTCAGCTTTATCTGAGGCAACTGCAGATCTCACGCATATTTTTGGAACAACCGCAACAATAAGACAAATGGTCAAACGGTGTTATACGCCAAATGCATGTGCTTCTTTATGCTTTCAAAATCAAAAGTGGAAGGTCGGGCTTCTTTTTGGGCCTG
Organism: uncultured Alphaproteobacteria bacterium; assembly: GCA_903899945.1. Taxonomy (GTDB): domain Bacteria; phylum Pseudomonadota; class Alphaproteobacteria; order Paracaedibacterales; family CAIULA01; genus CAIULA01. Next base: position 210,143 of record CAIULA010000034.1, read on the forward strand.
AGAGAACGGGTTTAAGTAATGAAGATCTCAGTTTTTGTTATGGCGTTGTTCATATTCCAGTAAGCCCTGACTTTTCATCCCTTAATTTAGGGCAGGCACTTGTCATTTTAGCTTATGAATATTATATAGAGAAAACCAAACCAAAAGAACAGTTTCTCCAGACAAACGAAACAATCCCTGCATCTCTTGGGCAAACACATTATTTTCTTTCTAATCTTGAGCAAAAATTAGATCAAACACATTTTTGGCGTGCAGGCTATAAAAAGCCCATCATGTGGCGCAATTTAAAAAATATTTTTACCCGTATGGACCTAACGGAGCAAGAGGTGCGAACACTTAACGGGGTTCTAGATGCTTTAAGCAAAAAAAAGGAGTTATAACAAACTCCCTTTTTTCAATACAGGTTCTTAAATATTACCGAGTTAAAAGAGCAGACCAGAATGTTTCTAGTTTGCGCAAAGTATGACAGAAATCGTTCATACTTTCAGAATTGGCAACTTCTTTGTGTAATGTCGTTGCGTGATTTCCTAAAACTTTATCAATTCTTTCAAACAATTCCAAACCTTTAGCAGAAAGCTTCACATGACTTGATCTGCGATCATGCGGAGACGGAACTTGAAGAACATAATCATTTTGCACCATCTTGCGCAAATTATAGGAAACATTTGATCCTAAGTAATAGCCACGGTTTGTTAATTCACCAACGGTCAGTTGACTTTTACCAATGTTATATAAAACCAATGCTTGCACATTGTTAATGTCGCGAGTGTGAAGTTTATCCAGTTCCATTTTAACGACCTCCAAGAATAATCTATGGAGACGTTCAATCATGACTACTGCTTCAAAATATGAATCTTTCATAATAATACCTATCTTTTTGTGTTCTTAACTTAAATTTACAGAGAATTTGTTAAAAATAATTTAATAACTAAAAAATATTTTTCAAGAATATTTATGAGTATCCATGAAAAATATTTGAAAAATTCAAAGCAAATGATGCTTAGAGAAATAAAAAAACAATTTTTATTTCTGCTTTAAATGATTAATTTATTTTTTTATATGTTTTAAATTTTTAATTCCTTAGTAAAATCAAGAAGTTGTTCTCGAATTTTTTGAAATAACATCTAAAATCCCATTAACAAAGGAAACTTCTTTGTCTTGGAAAAACTCTTTTGATATTTCAATGTACTCATTCAAAATAACAGGAAGAGGAACAAGATCTTCGTGGCTAATCTCATAACAAGCAGCCAGAAGAATTCCTCTCATGACTGAGGGTAACCTGTCAAATCTCCAGTTTTCTGTTAAATATTTTTCAATAAGCTCACTTAAAGCCACTGAATTTTTATGAACACCCATGACCAAATTTTGAAAAAAAGGAATATCTGGATTAAAACAGATATTTTCTTCTTGAAGAAGAGAAAATCGGTGCTGAATAAATTCATCGAGTATGGTTTCTACGGCGTGGTCTGTCTGTTCTAACTGATATAGAGCCTGAATGGCTGCCAATCTAGAAGAGCGTCTTGAGGAAGGCCTTTGGTTTTTATTTTTCATTTTTTCAAAACTATCCTAAGCTTATGGAACTAAAATAGAGCTCGGTTCTAACCCAAATCTTTGTTTAAGGTCAATTAAATTCATACAAGATAAAGCTGCACTATGACCCAGTTCTCCATAGTTGGCATTTTCATCTATACTATCTGCTACAATGAGACCGTAACTTATCGGTAAGGTATAATAGCAAGCTAAGTCCTGTAGGGAACGTAAGGTTTCCGTATAGACTAAAGAATTGCAAGCCATTTCGTTTTTTAAAAAAGAACCTAATATGATATAGCCATCCGGGCGCTGCCAAGCACTTCCTTTACTTGGTTCTGTACCTTTTGTTGCTTCGATCGCAATACGAAAAGCAAGAGGCAGCTCTAGTACAGAGGGAAGAGTAATGCGACTATGTCCAACCCTATTAAGCTCAAGTGTATGCACTGCACCCATATAGAGCTTCTCGCTGATTTTGGCTTTCTCTCTAGCTTCAAGGATTACAACATGAAATTCGTGTGGGCTCATAAAATAAATCGGTCCAATATTTTTAGCCTACTCTATGCCGCAAGTTCGTTGCCTGTCAACGTGATCTTCAATCTTTATAAAAACTTACTGCATATTTTAGTTAATTTTTGAATTAATTTTCTAGATTTGGTTTAATAAGAAATTAAAAACGAATTTCATACTTTGATACACTTATAGCAGGGTAAATAAATTTAATAAGAACAATTTACTTTTTTTCTAATTGATCCTCTAAAATAGAAATACTTTCTACTTTCTTTGTCATTTGAGAGATCTCTTTTAAATTATTCTCTTCTTCATTTTTTGAACGATTCCTTTGTTGCTCTTTGCGTTTCAATAAATTTTGTCGTAATGCTTCGCTAAGACGATTATATTTTGGATTTTTGGCTTTTGTCATTTTATTTGTTCTTTTGATGAGATGGGGTGATGCTTGGATGACGCTGTTGATGTTTTATTTTGACAACAAGGTAAAGTATAGGAATGCTGAATAAACTGGATAAGAAAAATAAAATCATCCATCCATAAGTATCAGCAACCCAACCAGATCCTGTTGATATAAGAACTCTGCTTAATGATCCTACTGAGTAGAGAAGTGTAAATTGACTTGCAGTAAAGGGTGATTTGCAGAATTTTGATAAATAAGCAATAAATGCTGTTGAGCACAAGCCTGAACAAAAACTTTCAACAGCAATTGTTATAATAAGAGCGCTTAATACATGGCCAACTTGAGCTTGAATCATAAACATCAGGCAAGATAATGTTTGAAGCGTAGCGCACATAACAAGCGTCTGAGTTATTCCCAGTTGATGGATTAGGATACCACCAATTAGTCCTCCACTGACCATCATGCTAATGCCAAAAAACTTTGAAATATTTGCATACTCAATTTTGCTGAAACCTAATTCGTATAGAAATGGGGTCGACATAGAATTCAAAACTGTATCTCCCATTTTAAAGCAAAAAATAAACATGAGCAGATATGGAAAATAAGGTTTCTTTAAAAGGTGCTTCCACGAATTAGAATAAGTCTGATAAAAGCTATTTAATAAATTTAAAGGCTGTTTAGTTTTTGCCTTAATTTCTTGTTTAGTATTTTCAAGAGGGGGGTCTTTAAGCATTAAAATTGCAAGAACTCCTAATGTTCCTGTTAAAGCTGTCACACAATAAGCAGCGGACCAACCTAAACATGCTGCTAAATAGAGAGTTCCTGCTCCTGAAGTTAACATTCCAAGACGAAATCCAATAGACTCCATTGCAGCTCCTGCACCTGTTGATTTTTCATGAAGCAGCTCAATGCGATATGTGTCCGTAATGATGTCCTGTGTTGCTGCAAAAAAAGAAACAAGAAAGGCAAAAATTCCCGTTAAATATAAGTTTTTTGCAGGATTACTTAATCCCAGAGCCATTATGCTGATCAAAATACCTGCCTGAGCTAAAAGTGACCAACTTTTTCTTCTGCTGAAAAATTTTGTCAAATAGGGGATTGAAAACGAGTCTATAAAAGGGGACCACAAAAATTTTAGGCTGTACGGTAAACTTGCAAGCATAAAAAGTCCAATAATACTTTTGCTGACTCTAATTTCTGTTAACCAAAAACTTAAGGTTGAAAGTGTCAACAAAAACGGAACACCACTTACAAATCCAAGTGCAAGCAGAATAAGAAGTGGGCGATGGAAATAAATTGATAACATATGTGAACTTATTTTATTTTCTATAATTCGTATAGCAGTTTCAGGTATTTTTTTCTATATCTAGGTAAACTTTGAACAAAATCATTAATGCCCTTCCACGTGATTTCCAAAATTTTGAAAGGTCTATTTATAACGAAAATCTTATACTTTTTTAATTATCGTATATACATAAGTAAATCAAAAATGCTATAAATTAGTGATCTTTTAAGGTTTTTTAATTTTCCTCCTAGAAGTTTGATAAGTATTATTAATTTATTTTTAATACTTTCATATTAAAAATAAATTAGAAGATCAGTCTCATTTTAACATTATTCGTTGGCAATAAAAAATGCTAAAGAACCCACAATTTTGGAATCATACTTTTGGAATTAGTCAAGCTTTGCGGCCAATTTCATGGCTGTATCAACAAGCCTCAACTTGGCGTGAGGCAAGAATTACGCCTATCAAAGTTGAAATTCCCGTAATTTGTGTGGGAAATATTGTGATGGGGGGAGCCGGAAAAACGCCTACTGTCATGGCTCTTGTGGAAATTCTAAAGTCTATTGGGCACGTGCCACATATCCTCAGCCGAGGATATGGTGGGTATCTTAGAGATACCATTCTTGTGAATCCATCAGAGCATTCATATTTGCAAGTGGGTGATGAACCTCTTTTGTTGGCACAAATAGCCCCAACTTGGATTGGTACTGATCGAATCACATCGGCGAGGGCTGCAAAAAAGGCAGGCGCTTCAATTGTTGTGATGGATGATGGTCTTCAAAACCCAAGTTTATTTAAGGATTTTAACTTAATAGTAATTGATGCTATCCAAGGATTTGGTAATCAGCTTATGTTTCCAGCCGGGCCGCTAAGAGAACCCATAAAAAAGGGCCTTAATCGAGCGGACGCAGTCGTTGTAGTTGGGAAGGGGAACCCGTTTAAACTGGAAGTCAAGGGGCAATTTGGTGCAAGACTTATTTGTTCTGGTTCTAAAACTTTAGAACCGGTCGTTGCTTTTGCAGGCATAGGTTACCCAAAAAAATTTCGCCATTCTCTTGAGCAAAACAATTATATAGTTCGTGAATTCATATCTTTTGCAGATCACCATCCTTATACAATTACTGATATACAGAGACTGTTAAAAATTGCTGAACATCATGAAAGTAAATTGATTACAACTTCAAAAGATTTATTGCGCATACCTTCCGATTATCGTGATCGCGTCAATGTTTTGCCTATTCAGTTGCAATTTGATAACATAAATGAAATTCGAAATCTTCTTCAGCAAAGATTCCCTGTCTAAAAAATAAAAATTTTTGTAAAAGTTTTTAAGATGCTTTGGTATAAATGCTGCATCTGATATGAATTATATAGAAAATGGGGTTCAAATGGCGCTTATTGAAATTTATACAACCACAACTTGTCCCTATTGTGTTCGTGCAAAAAAATTATTGGACATAAAGGGATATCCTTATAGGGAAATTGATGTAAGCAGTAATACAGAACTTAGAAAATCTATGACGGAAAAAGCTGAAGGACGCACAAGCGTGCCTCAGGTTTTCATAGATGGTTCTCATATTGGTGGTTGCGATGATCTTTATGCATTGGATAAATCAGGAAAGCTAGACCTTTTGTTAGGTAATTCGCATTAAATTAAGAGCAATACTCTTGCATGATTGCTAAGAATAGAGCATCTTCTATGGGTGGTGAATTCCTGTGGGAATTGAAGAAGGGTTTATGCAAAGAAAAGTATTAATGGTTGGTTGTGGCGCTATGGGATCAGCGCTCGCAGCCGTGTGGAAAAAGATCCATAAGCTTACAATCGTTGATCCTATCCAAGAAAATTGCTTCAAATCTATTGATGAAATAGGGCAAAATTACTGTCCTGAAGTTATCGTTCTTGCCGTAAAACCTCAGCTTATTCCTGAAGTTATAAATGATTATAAGTGTCGTTTTGATGATCCGGGAATTGTATGGATTAGTATTGCGGCCGGAGTTCCTCTTTCATTTTTTAGGACTCATCTGAAAGCAAATCAAGAAATTGTCAGAGTCATGCCAAATCTTCCTGCTCGTTTTCAAAAAGGAATGAGCGTCATGATTAGTAACCATTCTGAACCTGCGGTTGCTGAAGAATTATTTTCATGTGTTGGCGAGATTGTCTGGCTCCATGATGAGATCCAAATGGATGCTGTGACTGCAATTGCTGGAAGTGGTCCAGCATATTTTTATTTAATGGTTGAAGAATTAGAAAAGTCAGCTACCGAACTTGGATTATCCCAAGATATAGCAAGCCTTTTGGCTCGTCAGACAGCAATAGGAGCAGGAGCTGTTTTGGACAATATGATAGAGCCGCCAGCCATGTTAAGAGAGCAAGTTACAAGTCCTAATGGCACAACTGCCGCTGCACTGACTATCTTGATGAAGAACGATTCACTTTGTTCATTAGGAAATATTTTAAAAAAAGCAACAAAAGCAGCAAGAGATAGATCTGCTGAGCTTGGTCAAGGTAAATAAAAAATGAAATTCAAAAATAATTCTTCTAATGATACGCCTTATTTATCAGTTGTCATTCCCGTTTATAACGAAGAAGAAAATTTGCCAGTTTTATCGAATCGCCTTGTTAAAAGTTTAGATTCGTTGGGAAAAAGTTATGAAATTATATTCACAAATGACGGGAGTAAGGATAAATCACTAGAAATTCTTAGTGAGTTTCATAAAGCCCATCCAGACAAAGTCAGAGTTATCGATTTTCACGGAAATTTTGGTCAACACATGGCAATCATTGCAGCTTTTGAGATTAGCCGTGGAGAAGTTGTTATTACACTTGATGCTGACCTTCAAAATCCCCCTGAAGAAATAGGCAAACTTATTGCCAAAATAGAAGAAGGCTATGATTGTGTTGGAAGTTATCGAGATAGCCGAAAAGACACATTTTTCAGAACATATGTTTCAAAACTTGTCAATCTAGTTAGAGAACAAATCACTGACATCCACATGCGTGATCAAGGCTGTATGTTAAGGGCTTATGGCCGTACAATTGTGAATCAGATTATTTCTTCTGAAGAACGGTCAACCTTTATTCCGGCTTTGGCCTATAAGTTTTCCATCAATCCCACTGAAGTAGAGGTTAGGCATGAAGCAAGAGCCGCTGGAGAATCAAAATACAATTTATATAAACTAATAAGGCTAAATTTTGACTTAATTACAGGGTTTTCTCTTGTTCCGCTTCAACTGTTTACAATACTTGGCATGGTCATTTCGTTTCTAAGCGGGCTTTTGGTTGTGTATATGGTGGCTAGGCGCCTATTGATTGGACCAGAAGTTGAAGGAGTTTTTACCCTTTTTGCTATTTTATTCTTTTTAATCAGTGTTGTAATTATGGGAATTGGCCTTGTTGGTGAATATTTGGGGCGAATTTTTCAAAGCCTTAGTCATAGACCCCGTTTTGTTATTAGGGAAATCATAGAAAAGAAATGAAATCTGTTGTTTTTGCCTATAGCCAACTGGGACACGATTGCCTGAAGCTTTTGTTGGCGCGAGGGGAAATTGTTGCTGCTGTATTCACGCATCAAGATTCCCCAAAAGAATGTATTTGGTTTGACTCCGTTGAAAAGTTAGCAAAAGAAAATCAGATCCCGGTTTTTATGCCCTTGTCACCGAATACACCAGAAATCATTGAAACGATTCGAAATCTAAAGCCTGATATAATCTTTTCATTTTATTATCGACAGATGATTTGCCAAGAGATTTTGGACATCCCAAGTTTAGGGGCCTTGAATATGCATGGGTCTTTATTACCAAAGTACCGGGGAAGATGTCCCGTAAATTGGGTAATCATTCACGGGGAATCTAAAACCGGTGCAACCCTTCATTACATGGTAAAAGCACCTGATGCAGGGGATATCGTTGACCAGGAAGAGGTCTTGATCAGAAATGCTGATACGGCCGGGATATTGATGGAAAAAATTAATGAGGCCGCTCAAAAAGTTTTAAACCGGCAGTTAGTCCCCTTAAAACAAGGTACTGCCATGCGTATTGTCCAAGATCATTCTAAATCTTCGTATTTTGGGGGAAGGGGGCCTAAAGATAGTCAAATCAACTGGACTCAGTCTGCGTGGAAGATTCATAATCTTATTAGGGCAATGCAGCCATATCCTCAATATCCTTCGGCTTTTACAAATCTCGATGGGGAAGAGGTATGGATGATGAAAAGCATAGTTCCGACTTCTAAGACGGTGCCCTTGGTGTCTCCAGGGCAAATCACAAACTCTAATGATAATTGGATCGAAGTTGCGTGCGGGGAGGGGAATCAGCGAATTAGGATTGAAAATGTCAATCTTAAAAATGATTTAGAATCAGATATATTTTCTAAGTTAAAAATTGGAAAAATATTTCAAAACTCTTAGAATCTATCACTTTTTTTAAGAGTTTAATGTAATCCAAAACTGCAATTCGATTTATGTTTCATGTTTCGTTTTATTGTTGTTTTCAAGTCTTTTAATTTCTTCTAAATCAATTTTCTTAACATCTAAAGCGTCTAAGGCCTGTAAGAAAAATCCGGCAGTAAATCCTGCTCTTCTAATTTTAATTCTTAATGAATCCGCAGAAATCCCCAGCTTTTCTGCTAATTCAGATGGTTTTACTAAAGAATGGCCCATTTCCCTTTTTAGTACCCTTTGCGCATAGGCACGCCATTTTTTTTCTAGATCTTGTTGCATATGCCTCCCAAAAAACAATACAAAAGATACCATTCTTTAGGATGGGCTGCAAATCAAGCAATTGAACATAAATGTTTTTTTTAATAACATAAGAATTTTAAAAAAGAACTTATGTGCTCTATTTTGTAGCCATTGTGCTATATTTTCAAACTAATCAATCTTTTTTAAGATTCTTAGCTGAAAATTATCGTTTTTTAAAATAAAATTCACAGATTATAGAATAGGAGAGATAATTATGATTCAATCTAATAAAAATACAAATAAATATTTTCTAATACCTAATTCTAACTATACGTATTACAGATGCATGTCTTTATTTGATATGAGAAAAATCTTTTATCAAAATTAATAATGTATTGAAAAAGAGGTATCGATGATTAGAATTATCAATGGTTCTTACTTAGAAAATCACTGGAAAAGATATCCAGATACTGAAGGAACTCTAAGAGATTGGCTTAACAAAATTCAATATAGTTCTTGCAAATCTTTAAGTGACTTCATACAAGATTCCCCAAAAACTGTTCGGGTCTCAGAAAATGTTCTCAGTTTTCAAATAACTCCTGCCATATTTCTTCTAGCTAGTTTTGATGCTTGTTTAAAGACCCTAACCATTCTTGGGATAGGAACTTTGTATAGTGCTTTTGTAAGTTCTAACCTTGACCATCAGACCGACTAATACGGATTGTTAAAATAAGATATAAAAAAACAGCCTCTAGTTATAGAGGCTGTTTTTATTTTACCTAAAAAGGATAAACTTACGCTGTTTTCCCTTTTTTGTCTGACTCTCCTTGTGTTAGGGCCATAAAGCGCTTACCAAGGTTTGTTGCCGCAAAGATCCAAATCAAGCAAATAACGATTACAATTGGGCCTAAGATATAGGAAAGGCTTGCCAAAGAAACGCTACCGCCGATAACGCCTAACATGGTTGATTGGATGAACGCGCCACCAGATTTACCTGCACGACCACCGATAACTTCCACTGCTGCCTGACCTTTTACTTTTGCTTCGGGGTCAAGAGGGATGTAAGCCATTTGTTTTGTCGAGTCAAAGAGAGAGTATTTTGTACCCTTTGAAAGAACATTTTGAATCTGTCCTACGATAACAGCAACCATAACAACCGTCGTTCCTAACATTGGCAAGAACGGATCAAGAACTGTACTTTTCCAAACAAAGAAGAAGAAAATTGCAGAAGTTGCCAAAACCATAATTGGCGTAATAATTGCAGCCGTTGTCCAACTTAAGCGACGCAAGATATTGTTACCAACAACCATCAAGAGAATTGTAACGATACCTGTCCACATAGTGAACTGACCCATAAATGCGTTATAGTCATTCATGTCCGGGAATGCAATTTTAATCTGACCTTTCCACACACCCTCAACGAGGTTAATGGCAATACCATAAGCCAAAACAAGCACAGCAATTAAACCTAGGTACGGATTGCTGAGAATATATTTAAAGCTCTCACCAACAGAAAGTTTTGGCTTTTTCTTTTTGCCTGAACCTTCACCCGGTTGATAAAGTTTTGGGTCGGTTAGAACATTTTTGTTCATCCAGCGGTATGTTGCAACGATAATAAGACCTGCAACGAATACTGAACCCATCAAATATTTAAGATTCACAGCAAATGAATCCACGCCTGCTGGCAGAGATTTCGCATGGTTTGCACACAAAATAATCGTTGGACCTGCAAGAACCAAACCGATATTTCCTAGCATACCGAACAATCCGTAGAAACGCTTTGCTTCGGTGATTTTGGTGATTTCGTTCGCAAACTGCCAAAAAAGCATGGATAAAATGACGCTTCCCCATAGTTCAGAAAGAATGTAGAACAAGCTAAAACTCCAGTTACCAATGACTGGTATGAACCAATGAAGGTTTGGATAAGCAGCTTGATATTGGTTGATGCTTTCCAGACTCATGTGTAGCACTTCTTTATATGGGTAGATAAAGAATGCAAAGGCAGTGAAAAAGCCTAAGAATGGCAATAAAATTGCATAAAAAAGTTTTTCACGTTCCATTACGTTGGCTAACTTCACGAAAATGACCATAAAAAGAATCGCTGAAGGAGTGACTCCATAAAGTTTTAAAAAGCTGAGACACTCAGCGCCGCCTGCAGGGGCATTAACGACCAAAGTATCTTTTGTGTCGCGCAAAATGTTGTAGTTAAAAAGAATGCATAACATCATCAAGCCCATAGGCAAGAATTTTTTTAATTCATAATTATATACGGGCCAAAAAATGCCACGCAGACCAGAGAATTCTGGTTTTTTTGTATCAGGTTGATTACTCATTTTAGATCCTTAAAGGTTATCCCACAAAATACGACAGCCCGTCACACCATGCAACGGGTTTTTCTTTTGTTTATTTCAAGGGTTAATAATTTATGTTTTGAACATTTGATAAATGCGTATTTATCTTTAATGACAATTACTATAGTGCCTACCACTGTATATGAAAAAAGTAGAAAACGTCAAGGTATAATAGGTTAAAATACAGAGAGTATTTTAATAGTTATTTATGCATTGTTTTTATGCTGCTGCTACATGCACGGCTTGAGTCGCACCTGTGCTGTAATGTTTACGACAAAGGGAAATATAGCGATCATTTCCCCCAATCTCAATTTGCTCACCTTGACGAACAATTTTGCCATTTTTATCCACACGAGCATTCATGGTCGCCTTACTGCCGCAATGACAAATTGTTTTAATTTCAATCAATTCATCTGCCCAGGCCAAAAGATATCGGCTGCCTTCAAAAGTTTCACCTAAGAAATCTGTACGAAGGCCATAGGTTAAAACAGGAAGTTTTAAGTGATCAACAACATTTGTGAGCTGAAGAATATGTTCTTTTGTTAAAAAATGACATTCGTCAATTAGTATGCATTTAAGATTACTAAGACTAAGATGACGTTTTTCTATGTCTTTATAAAAATTAAATTGATTATCAAAAGTAATGGCAGAGCTGTTTAGGCCAATCCTTGATGAGATTACACCTTCTTGATAACGAGTATCGATGACGGGAGTATATAAAAGAGTCTGCATACCTCTTTCATGATAGTTATAGTTTGATTGTAGCAAAGTCGTTGTTTTTCCAGCATTCATTGCAGAATAATAAAAATACAACTTAGCCATAACACACTTTAACCTTTCTAAATTTTATGTATACAAATCAGATTTAACAGAAGAAAAAAACCTTAGAAAGGAAAATCTTTCTGTTGTTCAGGGCTGGCCTTAAAAAAAGCAGGAATACTTAAGCAATGATTATAAACACGCGTCAAAGTTGTATATTGTTCTATGGGATGCTTGTAGCGAAGGGCATTATATATTTGAGGGATTAAGCAAACATCTGCAAGACTAACAGTATCCCCAAAACAAAAATCACCCGCTCTGTTTTTTATTTGAACCTCCAAGCTAGTCAGGCCAATTTTCAGCCAATGTTGGTACCAGTCATTTTTTTTACCGTCATCTATCCCGATCACATTAGACAGATATTGCTGAACTCTTAAATTATTAAGAGGGTGAAGATCAGATGAAATATCAAGCGAGAAAGCCTTAATCAAAGCCTGTTCATAAGGGGCTTTTGGCAAAAGAGACGGTTCTGGGTGCGTTTGATCCAAATAAATTAAAATGGCTAGTGATTGATGTATAGTTTTATCGCCATCGACTAAAACTGGAACAAGCTGCTGTGGATTAATTGCCGTATAAGCATCACCTCTTTGCTCTTGCTTAAGCAAATTGATGTAAATGCTCTCAAAGGCTAATCCTTTTAAATTCAAACCAATACGAACACGGTAAGAAGAAGAGGATCTACAGTACGTGTATAGTTTAATCATGCAGCTGCTTTTTGGATAATCTTAGTCTTGACAATCTTATCAAATTTCATATTACGTGGCCATTGGTTAATAACCAACCCTAAAAAGATTAACACGCTTGCGAAAATTGCTAATATCGACATTGACTCTCCAAGACATAGCCAACTTGAAACAATTGCAAAGACAGGTATTAACAAAGAGTAAGGGGCCACAACAGCTGGTGAATATAAACTTAAAAGTTTCCCCCATAGTGTTGCGCCTAACCAAGTTGCTATCCAGGCTGTATAAAGGGCACAAAATGCACCATACCATGTAAGCTGCGCCCAAGTTTGTGCTAGGACATCTGTTCCTTCAAAAGTAAGGGAAAATCCTAACATCGGAAGAGGAGGGACAAGGCTTGTCCAAATAACAAGTGGAAACATATCAATAGGGCCGGCTTGTTTTGTAATAATATTTGAAATTGCCCAAAAGAATGCTGCAATAATCAATAGAAAAAAACCGACTAAGCTAGCAGTTCCATGGCTTTCAACGCCAATTAAAAAGATTCCTGTAAACGCAATTACCATCCCCAATATTTGATGAAATGTTACGCGCGATTTAAATATTAGAATGGAAAGGATAATTGTAAAGAAAGCTTGGGTCTGCATAAGAAGAGAAGCAATTCCGGCAGAAACACCTAGGTATATTCCCAAAAACATAAGGGAAAACTTTGTAATACCAAGAGTAAAACCAATCCCTATAATGATCCAATTTGAGACAGGAGGCTTTTTAATAAAGAAAATGATGGGAAAACAGGCACAAAAATAACGTATTCCTACAAACAAGAAAGGCGGCATTTCACCAAGTCCTGTTTTTACCATCACGAAATTAAACCCCCAGATACAAGCAACAAAAATAGCCGTGAGGATATGACGCAGTTCCATGATGATAACAAAATTTTAAAGTAAACTATTTCATATATAGTCTCTTCTTTGTACTTTTACCAGGTGGTCATTAAAATTTATTAACCGCGCGATACAAATAAATCCATTTTCTATTCAGTTTGATATAGGTCTCATCTATGCACCAGCTGCTATTCACAGATTTTTTACAAATTTGAAAACGCTTTAAGTCCAGTAAAGTGTCGAGCGCATATAATTTAATTGATATAAAAATATATTTTTAATTTTAGTTAAATTATTTTTTTTGAGGGAACATTATGAAAAAAAATATATTGTTAATAACAACAGCATCGTTATGTCTTGGCAATACTGCGTTTGCAGGAAAATCATCAGCTTAAGAAGCGAATTATTACCTGACAAAGTTATCAAAATTATTGAATATCTTGATGAGATTCCAGTATTAGAAGCACTTCTAAAATTCTCTGATGAATCAAAAATTCAAAAAACAAAAAAGACGTTGTTACTCTGATACAAAGGAATAGAGATATTAATCTTGAAACAATAAGTGCCGAAAATTTAGCTGATGATATACGCGGTTATTAAAATAGAGATACTTAGGTAGATACGATGTTGATTCTTTAACGCGGTATCTACAAATTACAGGTTCGTCCCATCTGTTTCCATTAAGCTTAAAAGCCATTTTTTTTATGATTAATTTGGCTCTGCAGTGGCAGATTAGGAGATAAGAAGGGACGTTCTATGTTTTCACAAATAATCTTTTATCAAATTTTCTGCAATTTGAATAGCATTTAAGGCTGCTCCTTTGCGGACATTATCAGCAACAATCCAAAGAGAGAGGCCGTTTGGAACCGTTTTATCTTTACGCAAACGACTTACAAAAACGTCATCTTCACCGGCGATTTCAATAGGTGTTGCATAAAGATGTTCTTCCGGATTATCGATAACCTTAATTCCAGGAGCGCTTTTTAGCTTTTTTAGTGCCTCATTTATACAGATTTCAGATTCAAACTCAACGTTTGCAGAAACAGCATGTCCAACAAATACAGGAACCCTTACGCATGTAGCTGTTAGCTCAATTCTGGGATCAAGAATTTTCCGGGTTTCGACTTTCATTTTCCATTCTTCTTTGGTGTATCCGTCTTCTAAGAAGGAATCTATGTGAGGAATGACGTTAAAGGCAATTGGCTTTGTAAATTTACGAGGTTCCATCAAATCGTTTACAAAAACGCCGCGGCTTTGTTCAAAAAGCTCATCAAGCCCTTCTTTACCGGCACCTGAAACGGATTGGTACGTTGAAACAACAACACGCTTGATGCGGGCTATATCATGGAGGGGTTTTAAAGCCATGAGCAATTGAATCGTTGAACAGTTTGGATTTGCTATGATCTTACGTTTGTGAAAATCTTTAATGTCTTGAAGATTGATCTCGGGAATAATTAACGGAACATCGTCGTCCATTCTGAAATAAGACGTATTATCGATTACAACGCACCCCAATGCTGCAGCCTTAGGAGCATACTCTGCAGAAATCTTTCCACCTGGAGAAAACAACGCAATGTTACATTTGGAAAAATCAAAAGTGCTAAGGGGCTGTACAGTTAAAATATCTTTTTCACCATAAGAGATTTGTTTTCCAACCGAACGGTCTGAAGCAACTGCGAAAATATTGTGATTTTGGAAACCTCGTTCTTCGAGAATGCTGAGCATTGCTCTTCCAACGTTTCCAGTAGCGCCAACCACGGCAATTTTACAGAGTCCCTTTTTCATACAGGTGCTAATTTTTCAAAGATTGAATGATAATCTCTACTTAGCATTGTGCTTGGGGTAATTACAATAAAGAATACAAAAAGACAAACTTTTAAAAATTTGCCTTGCTTTTATTGAGCCGATGGAAATGGCTAAAATTGATAAGCCAAACCGACTTTGATAATATGAGCGGTGTATTTTAAACTTTGATTATCATTGTTGCTAAAGCCACCACTATTATAATTTGCAGTTTGAGTGAGTTTCGTGCCTGGATTATAATTGTATTCAATACGTGCCAAAATATTATCGAAGGCTTTTTCTAAACCAACGCCTGGCACAATGACCATTTTTGTTTTTGTCGCTGTGAAAGTTGGACTTCCTGCGAAGCTTCCAGCTGTACTTCCTGGAGGGCTGGAAATATTTCCACCTGAACTTTGATGCAGAGCTTTATCGCGGCTAAATTCTAGCCCAACTTTACCATAAGCCATCATCGAGTTAGCAAATATCAGACCAAAACGAGGTCCGACTCCAAAGGCAAGGCCACGCTTATATTCAGAAGAAAATGGCCATTGACTTCCATCGCTTGCTGTTAAATTACCTGTTTTCATTTTGTTTGTTGTGTCGTCGTCTTGGACGGTGACTTCTCCACCTAGATAAAAGCCATTCATGTTATGTCCGTAACCACCCATTAGACCGTAAACAAAGCCATTGATTTTATTTTTATAGGAGGAATTAATAAAACCAGGTTGCACGGTTTGTCCACCACCGGAACTATTTTCAAGAACAGAGTCTGTAACTGTTTTTTGGATGTATCCTCCCTCAGCGCCAAGGTAAAACCCATTAAAGAGAGTATTGGCCTTAGCTAGGCTAATACTTGATACTGTAGCTAAAAGAGAAAGTATGGTTTTCTTCATAACTCAAACCTTTTATTACATTATTCATGTAATTTAAATATAACTGAAAAAGGTTTATAATCCATTAATAAATTTTATTTATTAATGGATTATGCAAATGTGTTCCTGCAAGATTTATGTTAGGTGAGTATAAAATACTCAATCTACATGTCTGAATTAGTATTATTGGTGATAGTTGAGCTAATTGATTTTCTTCTTCCAGAAGAAGATGAGAGCTGTGCAGTAAGAAGACTGTGCTGAGCTCCCAACCTTTTTAAAGATTCAATAACTTGGGGATAGGATGCTACCTGATCTTCTTCCCATGCCTTAACATCAACTGCACTGTCTGTAATAACTCCATGTCTATAAAGATCGATAATACCTTCAAAAAGTTCTTCTCCAATCTTAGCAGTTGCTAAGAGATATGCTGATCCTGATGAAATTCCATCTTTTCTTGCTTCTTCAATAGCCAGAAATCTTGCTGTTGCTGGTTTAAGAGCGTCAAAAAGCGCTTCGGCAATTTGATTAGCTTTTTTACTGGAAAAATCGCAAGATCTTACATCTGAGTTCAGTAAAACTGTATTTTGAAGTGCATATGTAAAGGCTGAGCGTTTTTCATCGACACTTTTCCCAGGAAATAAATCTAAAGTTTTTCGGGCAACTTGCTTGAAAAACCAATTTTCTTTACTCTCTAAAAACCAATTTTCTTTACTCTCTGTAACGTTTTCTAGAAATGACGTTACATATTGAAAGCAGCCATGACTTGTATTTTGAGGTTCTAGGGCTTGGCAAATTGCATCAGCACTAAATACAAATTTAATTTTTGGAACAGTGAATTGATTTGCTCTATGGGTGGTGTAACCATAATCTAATCCAGCTCTCCAGTGGTTATTTTCAGAGCTGGCAGAGGCCATTGTATTTATCATAGTTGATAGAACAGCGACAGCTGTAAGCATTTTTAAGGGTTTCACGAATTTCTCCATAATTCAAATCACACCACGAACTGTGGTGATTGGTTCTAAATATTCTTATTCTTTATATTTATGCGCAAGAAGGCATATTTTTTAATTGTAAATATATATACTTTTTTGAATAAAGAAACAATATTAATTTGCCAATTAATTAGATACATTTTAATTAAAATTAAACTGTATTTTTGTTAATTACTAAATGATAGATGATTAACGAATGCAGGTTCTAAGAAAGAGCATGAATTCATTTAATGAATTCATGCTTTGTGCCTTAGCTTAGGATATTAGTAGAGTTTTCTAGGTAACTTTCTTTTGGACGCAAGTGTAGCAACAAGAGTGCTCTGAAGAATTCCCATTCTTTTTAAAGATTCAATAATTTCGGGGTAGGATGCAGTTGGGTTTGTTGTCAGTTTTTCAACATCAATCTCACTGTCATTAAGAATCCCATCCTGATAAAGAGCAATCATCTGATTAGCAAACTCTATGAAAGGTCTTGCTTTTTCTTCTCTTGCTGCTCTTCCTTCTTCAACTCCGGCCTTTCTCGCTTCTTCAATGAATCTGTTACGGGCTTCAAGGGCTCTCTGAGCAGCTTCTATTTCCTCAACGATTGGTTTAAGTTGGTCATAAACTGAACGGGCTAATGAAGTTTGCATGGCAGGCGTGATATCATCTCTCTTGAATTGAAAATTCCTTACAGATATTACTAAATTATCTCTAGTAACCTTTGTGTCTAGCACTTCCAGAAAAAGGGCTTTTCTTGCATCGGCATTACTTCCTGGAAACTTATCTCTGATTTTGATAACAGTATCCAGTAAAAACTTTTTTACAGGTTTGGCTGATGAAGTTGCCCAAAGAGTCCATGCACCTTTTTCTGGGTCAAAATGACGATTGAGGACACGGGAGACAGTATCGCGTGTAAAAGTAAAAGAATCATTACTTCCATCTCCAGTTCCCTTTATATAACCATAACGGTGCATATTTTCTAATGTATCCTTATCTTGGTCACTTACGGATGCCGACGCGCTTGCAATGGTTGATGCAACAATAGCAACCATTAGTAAACTTAATAAATTCATGATTTCTCCAAAATTTCAGTTGTTAATAGATGTAAAGTAGAATTTAATCTTTATACACGGATATAAATATTTTTTGTACTGTTATTTTGTAATTGAAATGAATATTCAAGACTATTTAAAGCGGGGGGATAAAAATGGCAAAGGTTAGGATGAGTTAGTTGTTCTACAAGATATACAAGATCTTTCCGGATCGCTGCGGCTTAGGCTCGCGATTGACGATAAACCTTTTAAAAAGGTTGATTGTATCACTTTAAAGACACTAGATCTAGCAATGATTTTCCTTGGTTTTTTAAGGAAAAGCACTCCATTAGGTTATTTATTTTCCCAATATTCGGTTGGGTCGCATAAGGTTGCGTGACCCAATACTATTTGCCGTCAAAGTCTATCCTGACGGGTTTTATTGTTGAAATTGGTGTGCTAGTTGAAGGAGTGCCAGAATAGGCGCTGGATGCTGGTGTTCTAGCAGGCGTTGAAGCTACTGATTTAGCAGGTGTACTCATTGCTGATCTAGATGGAGAGCTTGCTTCTCTTGTCAGTCTTGCAAGTTCACCTGTCAGGGCGGAATGCTTAGCTCCTAATCTTTTCAAAGATTCAATGATTTTAGGATAAACTGTTTCAACAGCGGCACCAGTGTCAACGGTACTATCGTCAAGAACACCATCCTCATAAAGGCCAATCATTTTCTTGCTGAAATCAATAGCTGGTTCGGCAAGTCTTTTGTTTGATTCCGTTGCAAAGGCAACACCAGCTTCATGTGCACTTTGAATGGCAGCGCTTCGTGCTTGTGTTCGTAATGAAATTCTAGAATTTGCATCTCTAACAGCCTGAGTGTCTTTAAGTGCATCAAAAAGAGCTGTCGCACCATTATCTGACATTGAATCTGTTGGGGCTAACATTTTGTCGAAGCCAAGAGTGTTAACGCCAACAATAACAGCAGAACCTTCTTTTTGACTGAGGGCATTTATGAAAAGCTGTTTTTTCTGTTCAGCGTTGTCCCCTGGAAACTTTTCCAGCGTTTTACTAACAATATCTTTTAACAGTTTTTTTATGTTTTTGGTCGAAGGTTTCTTATGTGTATCAGACATTTTTTCTGTATCAAATCTGGGGTCCAGGATGTTAACAATGACCTGAGGGGTAAAGGTGAATTTATCAACAACAGCTCCATTTCCAAGTGAGCCTGGTTTATACTGATATCCATAATGTTCTATGTTTCTTGTCGTATCGAGATCTTGTTGAGCTAATCTTGGATCTGCTACAAGTGTTACCGTTGAAGCAACAGAGGGCAATAGAGTTGCCATTGATAAAAGTACTGCTATTATAAGTGTTTTTGATAATTTCATTGTTTTCCCCAAATTTTAGCCATACCATAAATTTTACATATGAAAGCTTTGTCTTCTACAAATGACTTTAATCTCTATTCATTAAAAAAACGTTAAAAGTGCGCCTTAAAGTCCTTAATTTACTTTGTTAACAGCGGCACAACAAATTACTTTTCCTTGTTTTTTCAAGGAAGAGCATTGTGTTATGACATTTATTTTTTAAATATTGGGTTAAGCGGTATAATGCCGGATGATACCGATTATTCGTCATTCCCAAATATTGAGTCAGATGTTGGCCTCACAACTAATTAGTTGTCGTTATTCGTTGTGGAAACTGCTGAAGGTGTTAAAGGCGGAAAGGGTATAGGGGAGATCCTGCGTGCTGGTGTATTAGGTTCTGAAGCCGTTTCTTGTCTAACAGGTGTAGTCGGCGTTGATCTATATGGAGATTGTCTTTCTTTTCTCAGTCTTGCAAGTTCACCTGTCAGTGCAGAGTGCTGAGCCCCTAATCTTTTCAAAGATTCAATGATTTTAGGATAAACTATTTCAGCAGCGGCACTAGTGTCAACGGTATGATCGCTAAGAACACCATCCTCATAAAGGCCAATCATTTTATGGCTGAAATCAATAGACGCTTCGGCAAGTCTTTTGTTTGATTCCGTTGCAAAGGCAACACCAGCTTCACGTGCACTTTGAATAGCAGCGCTTCGTGCTTGTGTTCGTGCTGAAATTCTAGAATTTGCATCCGTGACAGCCTGAGTGTCTTTAAGTGCATCAAAAAGAGCTGTCGCGCCATTATCTGACATTGCATCTGTTGGGGCTGATTTTTTGTTGAAGCCAAGTGCTGTAACTTCAACAACAACAGGGCCTTTCTCTTGTAAGGCTGCTATCATAATTGGCAAATTACTGTTAGTTGCATCGCCGTTAAACTTAGCCAAAGCCTTTGTTACAATGGCTTGAATAAGTTTCTTTGTGTTTTGAGCAGACGTTGGATCTTTTGCTTTAGATACCGTATCCGGATTAAATCTAGGGTCCATAACTGTAACGACAACTTCTGGAGTAATGGTCAATTTATCGATATTCGCCCCTTTAAAGAGTGTACTGTTATATGTATATCCAAAATGTTCTATGTTTCTGGTTGTGTCTTGATGCTGAAAGTCTAATCTTGGATGTGCGATTGGACCTGATGTTGAGGCAATAGCAGGTATCACGCTTGCAGCGATTAATAACAGTGTTGTGGTTGCAAGTATTTTTGATAATTTCATGACTTCCTCCAAAACTTTAACCACAGTGCACATCCTGGGCAAAGCAAATTTTATCTTTGTAAATTTGATAGTAATAATATTTTTATTAACAAAGCGTTAAATTTGATCAAATCTTATTAATAAAACAAATTTTCTAATCTAATTTGCGATGGCTTCTAACTTTGAGCCAAGCAAACTCTAGAGGAATTTTAAAAAGATTTTTGCTAAGCTAGAAATTAGCAGTTAACAAAACTTTTATTAGTACAGGATTTTATGTCATTTTTTCCTTCTCCTCGTCCCAGTATTTTAAATATTTCTCCTTATGTTGGTGGGGATGTTACCCCCCCAGGATTCGTAAGACGCATAGGCCTTTCTTCGAATGAAAATCCTTTTGGACCAAGCCCTTTTGTAAAAGATATTATAAGGGCCGGGATAGATAGGGTTCATTTTTATCCCAATAGCAACGCAACTGTATTAAGGCAAGGAATTGCCAGTTTTTATAATATAGATCCCAGTTGGATTCTATGTGGAAATGGCTCTGAAGATACACTTCATCTTTTGGCGCGTACCTATGCGACTGAAGGAGATGAAATTATTTTTGCAGAAAGTGCCTTTGGGCTTTATCAAATTGCGACTTTAGCCGTTGGGGCAAAACCAGTTTTAGTGCCACGTGAAAATTTCAAGCTGAACTGGAAAGCTGTTTTCCAAAAAGTGACACCTCAAACCAAAATCATTTATCTTGATCATCCTGGAAATCCTGTTGGGAATTTTTTAAATAAAGATGATCTTTTAAAATTGATCCAAGAGACTCCATCAACAGTATTGATTGTTTTAGATGCGGCTTATGCCGAGTATTTAGAAGGTGTCGAGGGATATACATCAGGAATTGAGTTGGTTTCAGAATTTTCTAATGTTGTTATGGCTCGTACTTTCTCAAAAGCGTATGCTCTTGCAGGACTTCGGTTGGGGTGGATTTATGCAAATCCAAAGATTTTGGAACCTGTGAATCGTATTCGTCCACCATTTAACGTAACCTCTTTAACGCAAAATGCTGGAATCGAGGCTTTAAAAGATCAAACATGGGTCAAAAAGGCCATGGATCATAATGCTATTTGGCGTCCCTGGTTTGAAAGGGAAATAGAAAAACTGGGTCTTTCTTTTATTCCTTGCTATGCAAATTTCAGCATGGTTAATTTTGGCGACAAAGCGACCGATGTTTATCAGTTTTTAGGTGAAAATGGCATTATCGTACGTCCGATGGGGGCGTATAATTTACCTAGTTATTTGCGAATTACGATAGGACAGGCCCATGAAATGCAAGAATTGGTGGGTTTATTGAATAAGTTTTACACATAAAAAAAGAGGCTAAAGAGCCTCTTTATTTTTTTATCGAAAACTTTGATTAACCTTGACGTGCCTTAAAGCGTGGATTTTGTTTGTTAATAACATACAAACGCCTTTTGCGACGAACAATTTTGCAAGCTTTATGACGATTTCTTAAAGTTTTTAATGAATTGGCGATCTTCATAACAAATTTCCCTAATTACTTACATAAGGGCTACAATAAAGGAATTTATGATGATTTGTCAATGTCTAATTCCGAACCAGTTTTCTTGAAATATGTTAAGACATACGGTTACGATGTATAAATCAGGAATCATTATTTTAAGAGTAGTCGTACTTATGTTATTCAAGTTGAGGTTGTTTTTCTGTTTTTTGTTTGTAGGTGTTGCTTATTGTTCAGACGGAATGACACCAACTATATTGTATTCAAAAGAATCACCGAATAGCTTAATTGAGGTTATTCAGGTTCCTGGTTCAGATGTATTGGATGTATGTGAAAACAAAGATTATAACACAAAGCATTCATCTATTCTTCCAGGCAATCCAACCCATCTTTCACAATACGAAACATTTGCAACTGCAGGTTTTTGTTTTTCTAAGAATTTAAAAAATATCCTGCTGTTAGGGGTTGGAGGCGGCGAGTTCTTAGGCTATATGAATAACTATTTTTTAAATACGTATGTTGATGCAGTTGATATAAACCCTGCAATGTTTGAGATTATAGAAAAGTTCCGAAAAATTGACACCAGTAGGGCCAGATTTATTTGTGAAGACGCGTTTAAGCATATTGAAAAGGTTAGAGATTCTTACGACTTAATTTATTTTGATGTTTACCCTCCCAAACCATTAACAGCTGAAAAATACAAAGGTTTTTTTGAAAACGTCAAAGAGCATCTTAATGAGGGAGGGGTATTTGTTTGGAATGCTTATAT
This sequence comes from uncultured Alphaproteobacteria bacterium, assembly GCA_903899945.1. Classification (GTDB taxonomy): domain Bacteria; phylum Pseudomonadota; class Alphaproteobacteria; order Paracaedibacterales; family CAIULA01; genus CAIULA01. The sequence continues at coordinate 232,824 of CAIULA010000034.1, forward strand.
CCCAGAAATCACAAGGGCTGCAGTAGAAGATATGTTTAAGAATTTTAAAAATGTAATGGCAGCTAACACAAATGATGGTGCTAATATTGTGTTTATTTGTTATCAGGGGCCCGCAAAAACCAAGCAAGATTTAGAGGAGGCCGCTAACGATATGCAAACCCAATATAATTTTCGTTATGCATTGCCTGATTTGCTTAAAGAAACCATGCTTATCTCCCCTGAAGAGAACGAAACATGGATTATGAAATTCCCTGTTCTGAGCTAGTTCTCATCTTGTCATAAGCTGGTCATTCTCATTCATAGAAATTCTTATGCGTGGATTCCGAAATAAGGTTTTTTTACTTTCTTTGCTGGCTAGAATAAGCTTGGGTATGCTAAAGATGAATTATGAAAAAAATAATTAATGAGTTTTTGTTGTGTTGCAGTTGTTAAATCAGCAGCGTAGATATCATTTTTTTAAGTTTTTGCTTGTTGCTATGCTTCTTAGTGCATGTGCTGATAAAGAAGAAGCTTACACAGATCGTACAGTAGAAGAGCTTTATAATACGGCAATGGATCGTTTTGAAACCGGCAAGTATGAAAAAGCGGCAAAGGCCTTTGCTGAGGTAGAGCGCCAGCATCCCTATTCAAATTGGGCATTAAAAGCACAGTTGATGTCAGCTTACTGTTATTACGAGGCAAAAAAATACGACGAAGCTATTGAAAATTTTAATGTTTTTATTCAATTACACCCAGGTCATCCAGAAGTCGCGTACGCTTTTTATATGTTAGGACTTTGTCATTACGAACAGATCCCTATTATCGAACGAGACCAAAAACCGTGCGAACAGTCTTTGAAAGCCTTTGAAGAAGTAGTCACTCGTTTCCCGTCTAGTCCATATGCTAAAGATGCAAAATTTAAGGTGGATCTTATTCTTGATCATTTGGCAGGTAAAGAAATGGATGTTGGTCGTTATTATCAAAGGCAAGCGGCATATTTGCCTGCAATTAATCGTTTTAAAGAAGTTGTTACCAGATACCAAACAACGTCTCATGTTCCTGAATCCTTGCATCGGATGATTGAGTGTTATATTGCTTTGGGTCTTAGGAAAGAAGCCCAAGAAGTTGCCGCTGTATTAGGCCATAATTACCCTAATTCAGATTGGTATACAGATGCATACAGCTTAATGAAGAATATGGTGCCAGAAGCCCTGCAATAAAGGGGATTTGAACATGTTAATGGGCTTATCTATCCGTGATGTAGTCCTTATAGAAGCGCTTGATTTGCAGTTTCATGAGGGATTTAGTGCTTTAACAGGGGAAACAGGCGCGGGAAAATCAATCCTTTTAGATTCCTTGAGTCTTGCTTTGGGAATGAGGGGGGATACTTCACTGATTCGCCGTGGAGCAGAGCAAGCGATTGTTTCAGCAGAATTTGATTTAAGAGGTCTTTCAACCTCTCATCCTTTATTAGTTTTATTAAGAGAACAGGGATTTGAGGGGGAAGATAGTTCTTTAATTTTGAGAAGAGTTCTTCATCATAACAACAAAAGCCGCGCGCTTTTAAATGACCATCCGGTAAGCATCGGGCTTTTACGTGAAATTGGGCAGTTGATCTTGGAAATCCATGGTCAGTTTGATCATTTGATGAATGTGAATTTGCATCATAAAATTTTAGATAGTTTTGCGACTAGTCATAGTCATGAAATGGAAGGTCTTCTTATTTTGGTTGCTGATGCCTACAAGGCTCTGAAGAATGCAGAGGAAGAATTGGCTCACCAGCGTACCCTTCAAGAAGAAGCCCTTAAAAAACAGGTCTATTATAAGCAGATTTTAGGAGATTTAGAGAAGCTTTCGCCTAAGGAACAAGAGGAAGAAATTCTTTTGAAAGAGCGTCAAGATGTTGCTCATTACGGGAAAATTGCGGATGCCGTGCAAGAGGCTTTAACAGCACTTAGAACACCTACAGATTTTCAAACATCTTTATATTCAATTCAAAAAAATCTTGAGAGGGTGAATGTTATTGAACTGAAAGAATTGAAAAGTGCTGCAGAAGCACTTGATAGGGCGAGTATTGAGCTGCAAGAAGCCTATGAGTTATTAAGGGGGCTTTATGATCTCAATCAAGAGAGGGCTCATAAATTAAGTACAATTGAAGAACGTCTTTACGCTTTGAGGGCTGTTGCTCGAAAATATGGCTTTCAGCCTATGGAACTTTATGCATCCTATCAACAAGCACAACAGGCAGTTGAGGCCTTGGGTGAAGGTGATGGGCGTTTGCATTCGTATGAAATTGCCGTAACAAAATGCTTGAATGAATATAGTCGGCTTGCTGGTAAGATTCGTGAGATTCGTTTGGAGGCTGCAAAGGTTTTAAGCGAGCGAGTGATGGCAGAATTGCCGCCTTTAAAACTGCATCATGCCACGTTTCGAATTGATGTAAAAAAAGGAGATCAGCCAGGTCCAAGAGGTCTTGATCATATTGAGTTCTTGATTGCAGCTAATAAAGGACAAGAATTAGCACCCTTAGCAAAGTCAGCGTCTGGCGGCGAGATGGCTAGGTTAATGTTGGCTTTAAAGGTCGTTCTTTCTCATCACGGTTACATATCGACGATTGTTTTTGATGAAATAGACACCGGTGTAGGCGGTGCAGTGGCAGCTGCAATCGGCCAGCGCCTCTCTCTTTTAGGGAAGAATGTTCAAGTCCTAGCAATTACTCATTCACCGCAAGTGGCCGCATTTGCTCAGCACCACTTTCATGTCTGTAAAAAAGAACATAAACAGAGAATGGAGACATCTGTGGAAATTCTGGCGGGAAATGATCGTTTAGAAGAAATTGCACGTATGCTTTCAGGTTCTACTATTACAAATGAGGCCAGAGCGGCGGCACAGCAGCTTTTAGGCGATTCAGTTTCTCAAATCAAAAATATATAAGCAAACAAGAAGGACGGAGGAGGGACATCCTTCTTGTTTTTTAGTGTTTCTTAATGCGTTTGTTCAAATGCGACTTTATAAAAATCATCAATATGAATTTCAAGGGCATTACAAAGCATGTAAAGGGCTGTTGCACTAATCGGAAAGTATCCTTCTTCATAGGCCCTTAAAGCATGGTGGCTCCAATCAAGAGAACTTGAAAGGTCTTTTGGGCTAATTTTTTTTAGTTCTCTCATTTTTTGAATGGTTTTTCCGATCATAAAATCAGCATTAATATTGTGCTCTGGAAAATTTGTGTGTCTTGCATACATTTTTATTTCTCCTTTCGTTCAAAAGTGTGGGGGCTTCTCAAAATTGGTAGAGTTAATTTTAGGCATCTTTCATACTTATGAAGTCATAAGTGATTTTGTTAAAAGTAAAGATATCTATTAAAAGTTCATTATCTTTGCTTTGATGTTGCGATATATTTTTACGGCAAGGTTTGTAAAGTATTTCGGAAACCATTAGATTTTTAGAGTTCTCTACTTCTGCATGAATCGCGCTTAGATTAATAAAGAGCATAACATTATAGAGTGCTGTAAGCTTATAAACCTGTTTATACACCATTTCAGACCACCGTGAATTATGTATTTGTACGTTACCATGTTACTTAAATACCTCATTGTTTTATAATGATCAACAGTAATTTTGTAACAATGCATAGGTAATTTTTACGGGGTAGATTTTTTGAAATTCTAAAGTAGAATTATTGGAAGCTGGCTGTATTATTTTATTTTTTTGTACTTGAACAAAAAACGATAGTGCAGTAGTATTCCACATGCATAATATTTCAGTTGTTCAATAGGCAAAAACCAAAATGCAATCGCTAAGCAAAAAAATTAAAGAGCGCATTCATGAAAAGGGTCTTTCTACACATGCGTTAGAAAAAAAGGCTGGTTTAAAGCCAAGCGCAGTGCAGAATATCCTTTATGGGCGCTCTAAGAATCCAAGTATAACGATTATTCAGGCTATTGCTCATGCATTAGGTTGCAGAATTACTGATCTTATAGACGAAAATATTGAGCCATCATCAACAAAAAGATCAAATGCACCATTCTCCTCTTTGCACAGCCAAGAAAGAGAAATAAAAGACTGGGATCAAAATCTTTATTTACAATGTTTTCAAGAAGTGAACACTCTGTTGGGTCAAGAAAGATTAATTTTATCCAGAGAGAAAATAATCAAAATTGTCGAGGAGATTTATACGTATTCCCAAGGAAACAGTATGAAGGCGCCAGATAAATATTTTTCTAGATGGTTGATAGATAAAACGAAAGAACAATTTTCTGAATGTTGAGTTAGTTTCTTCGTTTTTAAACAAGAGTATACTTATAAAGGACGTTCCCAATGAGAAGATCTTCTCTCTTTAGTAATCCGGTGTCTTGTTTTTTTATTACCTTTTCATTTGTGGGCGTCGCTGGTCTTGTATCAATAATCATTCTTTATTTTTCTCATTACAATGCTTCCAAACAAGATCTTAGAAGTGAAGCTAACCAAATTGAATCAACTCTTTATGAGATATTTGGACAAACAAATCAGCTAATGTTTCATATTGGTAAGCAAATCTCGGGGCTTTCAGATAAGAATATACAGAATATTGCCAATATTATAGGCAAAGATAAGGATGAAAGTTTTAAATCTATAAATCCGTTAAATTGGATGAATTTTGGATGGATAGGGCCTGATGATAAACTTCTTTTTGATTGGCATTCAGGGATCTACCAAAATTTAACTGATGCATCTTCGCCATTGTCAAAGCATTATATGAAAGATCCGTGGAGGCTTCATGTAGCAAAAACAGCCTTAAGTTTCGGGCTTCGTGAAATTCCAGGTGTCATGGGAATTACTGACGATAAAGGAGTATATTTAGGGGGGCTGAGGGTAGGGTTTGGCCTTGCTGAGATTAATAATAAAATACAGGCAGCTCTTCGAAATACTCAAGTTAGTTATATTATTCTTGATGAGAATTTGCGGATTGTTTTGCAATCTTCAGGTAATGCCATAGATCCGGAGAGTTCCTATTATAAAGACCTTCTTGAAGACGTTTCTATTTTTTCTGGTCAGGAAGGGGCGTTAGAAAATCGAATTGGTTATAAAAATATCCAGTACTCGTATTATAAAAAAGTAAGAAATTATCCTTTTTATGTTTTAACTGGTTTTGATCAAAGAGTTCTTTATAAAGAATTTCAACTGTTAGTTCTTCCCAGGATTATTGAGCTAATTGCTTTGGGAGTCCTGTGTTCTGTTCTTGTGTATCTTTTTAGACGTAATATGCTTTCGATAGCTAGAACATCAGAAAGAACAAAAGCGAATTTAATAAGACAAATGAAAAATGAAAAAGAAGAGTCTTTGCAACAAATTATTGTTTTTGCAGATATTTTGCATAAATGTGCCCGCAAGGAAATCGACGTAAAATTGCCCCCGGCAAGGCAGGTTGAACTTATAGAAAACATCTATAAATCTGCAATTAGTCTTGATAGTTCGAAAAGAGACAGTCTTAACTTAATTTATTTGAATGTTAATTCATTAATTTATGAATGTATTTCGGTCCAGCTTCAAGCTGCGTTTATTCGAAATGTACGGATAAAATCAACTTTGCACTCAAATCTACCCCCGTTTCTGGCGGATGAGCTTTGCTTTAAACAAGTGATTCTTGGGTTGATCTCGCTTAGCTTCGAATATAGCCCAAAGGGAGGTATTATAAAAATCTCTACTTCGGTAAAAATTGAAAACGATCAACAGTTCTTAGTTGTCAAATTAGAAGATAATGGATTTGCTTTTGATGAAAAAGACATTCGCAGAATAAGTGAACGCTTTGAAACCGATGGATCAAGAGCATTTGATGATGTAACGAGACTAGATTTCCCCATGGTTGAGAAATTTATAAAATTACATCATGGAGTTTTTTATCTAGAACCTAGAGGATCTATTGGAAAAAACATAATTGTAACTTTACCCTTTAGAGACAAAGATAAAGAGAAAACACTGTACGAGCGCAATCGGTTGTCAGTAAATAACATTTGTAAATTTACTAGGATAGAAAAGGATGCATCAGGGGGGGTAATAAGATAAAACTTTAAAAAACTTCTTTTTTCGATAATGATTTAGCAATACCTATTTCTTTTAAGATTTGATTTGCTTCTTGAAGATGTTGGATATGAGCTTCTGAAGCACCTGTTTTTCCCTCAACTTTTGCTAATTCAATGAGAGCCCTGGCTTTGCCTTCTAGATCGTGATGGGTGGTGTAAAAATCTATGGCTTTTCTGTAAGCTTCTGAGGCTTTTTGATAGTCATTTTTTGCAATCTCTAATTCTCCAATACCAATCATAACGCTAGCAATATAGATATCAGCTCCTGAGTTCTTGAATATAGTTTCTGCTTGATTATAAAGAACGTAAGCTTTTTGGTAATGACCTTTTAGAGTTTCTAACTTTGCCATTTCACTTAGAATTTCTGCTTCGTATGTGCTATTCTCTTTAAATTTTAAAAGTGTTAATGCGCGCTGATACGCAATAGATGCTTGATCAAAATGATTTAGGTCTCTTGCAAGATTACCAATTTCTCTCCAGGCAGCAGACTGCATTAATGTGTCACGTAATATGTTGGATAAGTTTAAGGCTCTATTTAAATGGGTTTGGGCTTGTTCATTTTTTCCTGTTCTCATCTTAATTTGACCAATGGCAAGATGACTTGTGGCTTCTTCGTATTGATTACTAATTTCTTGAGAAGTTACCAGTGCCTGATTGTAATATTGTTCAGCTAAGTCATAGTTTCTAAGTTTTTTTTCTATATCCCCCATTGATCTTAGAACTCTAATTTTTGCATAAGGCGTAGACATTTCTTGAAAAACATTGAGAGCTTGTTGGTAGAAATCCTTGGCTTGCTTATAGTGACTCAGTGAAAATTCAAGATATCCCACACCTTCTAAAACTAAGGCCTCTCCATAACGATTATTTAGCCCCTTATAAATAGAAAGGGAGTTATTGAAAGATAATCTGGCATTTTCATACTTGTTAAATGCAATATCAGAAAAACCTAAACATAGCAAAGATTCTGCTTCTTGATGTCTGTCTTTGATGTGGCGAGATATATCGTATGATTGTTCAAAAGCACCTCGAGATTCTTTAAGGTTATTGCTTGAACTTTCCATTTTCCCTAAGATTCTGATAACTTCAGCTTCTCCTCGCAGATATTTAACTTTCTTAAAAAGAGAAAGAGATTGTTCACAGGAATTAAGAGCCTGCCCCCAATTCCCTAAGGTGGCATCTAATTTGCACATACCTAGTAAAGCTTTACCTTCGGCTTGTGAGTCTCCAATTTGCTTTGCTATCAAGAAGGAGCCCTCAAACGCTCTTCGAGCCTGTTCATATTTTCCTAATTGAAGCTCAAGATCACCAATACCGTACAAAACTCTAGTTTCTCCTCTAAGATATCCAACTTTCTTAAAAAGAATATGAGCTTCGCTGTATTGCGATCGAGCATTATGAAAATTTCCTAAAGTAATATTGAGATCTGCCAAACCAAGTAATACCCTTGCTTCACCATTGGGAAAACTGGATTCTCTACATATAACTAAAGCTTTTTCAAATGTTGACTGTGCTTTGTTATAATCACCTGAAATGCTACTTATAGCTGCAATAGACTGAAGAGAAATTCCAAGACCAGTTTTTTCATTCATAGCAGAGAAAAGTCTTGCAGACTCTTCAAAATAAAACGAAGCTTGGTCAGTATCTCCTTCTTTGAAATGTATGGCCCCAAGACCCCATAAAGCATAAGCTTCGGACCAACGGTCGCCAATTTCTTTTGCAAGGATTGCTGCCTCTTCAAAGAAACCCTTTGGGGTATCTGGATTCCCTCTAATTAACTCGATGTGCCCCTTTTCTGATAGAACTTTACTTTGAAATTCACGGTCACCTAGTTTTTTAAAAATAACATAGGCTTGATCTAAGAAATCACGACTTTCGTCGTAAGAGCTTAGGTGGCTTTCCAATAAGGCTAATCCATATAAAGTTTTAGCTTTTCCGAGGCCATCGTTAATTTCTGTATAGCCTTCCAGCGCTCTCATATAAAAAGTACGAGCTTCTCCAAGACTTCCTGTCATTCTTTTAACATTAGCAAGACCTAAATATCCTGAAGAAAGAACACGTTTGCTTTTTATTTTTTTCGCAATATTAAGTCCTAAATTAAAGTTTTTCTCTGCTTCATCATAATAGTTTGTATAATGCTCTAATATGCCAAGGCCAATATAGGCATCCGCTTGCCCTTTTTCGTGGTTAATGAGTTTGGAAATTGTAATTGCTTGTTGATACGCAGCTAGAGCTCCTGGAAAATCACCTAATTTTCTTTTTAAAGATCCAATTTCTATCCAAACTTTGTGTTCACCAAACGGCGATTTAATCGTTTGATAAATTTCTATAGCTTTATCAAAGGCTTTCTTTGCTTTGTCGTAATCTGCCATATATTTATGTAATTTTCCGCACCAGAAAAGGGCATAAGCTTCTTCCCAGGGAACATGAATTTGTCTACTAATATTAAGGGCTTCTTCAAATAAGTGGATAGCTTTATGATTGTTGCCAATTTTGAACTCTAATGTACCAAGGCCAATTAAGGACTTTATAATTCCTCTGGGTTCTTTTATTTCTTTGAAGAGAGTAAGGCTTTGTTCGTAAACAATCCTTGCTTGATCGTAATGTCCAATTTTAACTTCTACATCACCTAGGCCTCTTAAGACTTTAGCTTCTCCTCTGCGGTCTCCGATTTGCTTAAAAAATGTTAGACTTCTGCCGTAAAGTTTTATTGCTTCTTGATGATTTTCCTTAGCACTTTCAATATGTGCTACCCCTCTTAGTGAAAAAGCCTCTCCTCTGCGATACCCTATTCGTCCAAAAATAGAAAGTGCTTCTGCATAAAATTCTAAGGCTTTGCTAAAGTTTCCAATAACTCGTTCTTTATCACCTAAATCCCTCAGGATTTGGCCTTCACTTTTGGTGTTTTTAAGAGACCTAAAAATAATCAAAGCTTGATTATAGTCAGCTGTTGCTTGATCGTATTGCCCTATATGATAATTAATTTTTCCAAGTTCTCTGTAAACAATGGCCAATCCGGATTTATCTTCTGCTTTCTTAAATCTCTCTAAGCAGGTTAGTAGAAGTTTTTTGGCCTCTGTCGTGTTATTCATAAGGGTTTGAAGACTTGCAATTCTCAAAGATGTATAGGCTTCAGATATTGATTCACCTGAGTTCTTAAAGAGGATGCATGCTTGCGTATAAAGCTCAAAAGCTTCTTCTGTTTTATCTGCAATTCGAAGTTTCTCAGCGAGTGAGAATAATTTTTTACCCTCTAAACTTTCTTCACTCTCTTTTGCTAAAGGAGGAGTAAAGACGTCTGTTTCAGGCTGGTAGTCTATGTGAAAACTTGGGGAAGAAAAGTCTGGTAGATTAGGGATGCTAACAAAAGATTTTGTTTCATCTTCCGAAATAGTCGCTGCTGATAATGCGGTATTCACTATATCTTTATTCGAGACGAAATGCCACAAGCCTGCTGCAATCAGAAAAGACGCTACCATGTAGGGGATAAAAAAAATGTAAATTCTTCTTTTTCCTTGCTCGTTTCTATGATCGGTCCAAATTAAAAATGAACAAAGGAAAAGATTAAGAATGAAAAAAGGAATATAAGGGTAATTTTTAAAGAAACCCAAAGCCCAGTTCATAGCGTCGGATCTTTCTTAAGATTCTAAAGTTCTTCAAAATAGCATTGTAATTGAAAAATGGAAATAAAATTTACTTTTGATAGGCTAAGTACATGAAAAAAATGATGGTTTTCTAAAAAGAATTGCATCGAACTGCTTTTTTCTTCTTGTTAAAGATGCTTTACTTACATGGAGACCAAATTTATGGTACGTTCATCCAGATTACACTAAAAAGATACACAAAATCATGGATGCAGAAATTATAGGATTGCTCGCAGGAAGCCTTACCACCCTTTCATTCCTGCCTCAGGTTATTCATGTTTTTAAAACTCGCTCAACAAAAGATATTTCTCTTGGTATGTATTTTTTATTTTGCGCAGGTGTTGTTTTATGGATTGTATATAGCTATATGATAAACTCTATATCAGTTTTTATAGCCAATATTGCGACATTATTTCTGGCCGGATCTGTTTTAGTCATGAAAATCATTTTTAACCGTTGACGGCTTCTTATGCAATTTAGCATCACCAACTTGTTAGAATGCTTCCTTTAAACGTAGACTCTACGAACTTTTTGGTATCTTCCGACTGATATAACTCTATAAATTTTTTAATTTCCGGCAAATTTTCATCTCCTTGTCTTGCAACAATAAGATTTGTATAGGGAGAATCAGCTGTCTCTTTGTATATACCTGAGTTTGTATCTATTTTTGCTAAAAAGACCCAATCTGTGTTGATAGCAGCAGCATCTAAATCATCTAATGAACGAGGAAGAAGAGGTGCGTCAAGCTCTATGATTTCAAGTCCTTTTGGATTGCTTGTAATATCAAGAAGCTTGGGATACTCTTCATTCTTTAGCACAATTAGTCCTGCTTTTTGTAAAAGAAGGAGGGCACGGCCAGAGTTTGTTGGGTCGTTTGGAATGCCAATTTTAGCTTTTTCTTTTATCTGACCAATAGACTTAATTTTATTTGAATAAATTCCCATGGGCATTAAGACGCTTTTGGCAATGCTTTGAATCTTGTATTTACGACTTGCAATCTGCTCATCGAGAAAAGGCTTGTGTTGATAACAGTTAATTTGGATATCACCTTGAGCAAGAGCAGCATTTGGTAAAATAAAATCGTCAAATTCAATAATATTAATATTGAGTCCCTGCTCTTTGGCCCTCTCACGGACATGCTCAATAATCATAGCATGGGGACCCGATGTCACCCCTATTTTAAGGCTAGGTATTGAAACTGATGAGTTATCTTTTAAATAAAAAATTGAAAAAACGGTAAGGGCTGCAACCAGGATGAAGATGTAATTTTTTTTCATAAAAAGCTCTTTAAGTTCGAGAGAAAATTATTTAGGCGCAGACTCTTTTTGACAGGATGCTTTTTTGGAAACTTCTTGCAAACGTCCTTTTTGCTTTTCATCTAGTTGCTCTTTTTGAAGAATGGTTACTTGCTCGCAAGCAGGTTTCATTTTATTCAAACCAATCAACGCTTCAGCTAAACCAAGTCTGCATTGAACCATCACAGGTTCCTCTAATTTATACGTAAGAGCCTTTTGATAAGCTGTTTCAGCTTGAACAAAATCCCCAAGTTGTTTGAATATATCACCTAAGTGAAATTGTGCTTTTTGAGCATATGAATCTAGAGGATAGTCTTTGATAATCTGTTCAAAAGCCACTTTTGCTTTTTCTAATTCATTGTTTGATAAAAGTCCAAAAGCTAAATTATATTGAGCCGCTCCCGGGGTATCAGGAAATTTGGGTGCTTTTTCATTGGCTTCTTTTGTTGCTTTTGCTTCTTCAGGAGTTCTAGCTCCTTGTAGATCTTGTTTGGGTTTTTCCAACACACTAAGGCGAGCCTCTATAGCATCAAGGCGCTTATTTAAGCTCTCTGTTGCTTGAGTTTGTGAAGAAATACTGCTGGGATCAGGAGTGACATTAACGACTGCTTGCGGGACTTCTTTATCTGCATCAGCCGCAAGCTGTGCATTTAGTTCTTCCACAGCTTTATGGAGTTGTTCTTCTAATCTTCGGACATTTTCTTCTAGTACGACAACTTTAGGTGGTTCACTCGCTAGAATAGAAGCAGAAGTTAATAAGGCTACATTAATAGCAAAAACAATTTTTCTCATAAATTTTTCCTTAGCTAAGGTTTGATAAAAATCTCTGTGCACGTTTTGATAACTTTGTAGAGTCAGTTGAGAAAAACTCAGCAGACTCAACGTTATCTAATAAAATTCCATGATCTAAAAACAAAACACGGCTTGCAATTCGCTGCGCTAAACGGACTTCATGTGTCACAAGGATAATAACTCTTTTAGAATCTTGCAAGCTACTGATAATTTCACCGACTTCTTTAACCATTTCAGGATCTAGAGCTGACGTTGGTTCATCAAATAAGATAAGAGGAGGGTCCAGCATGAGGGCTCTTGCTATTGCGACGCGCTGCTTTTGACCGCCTGAAATTTCACTTGGAAACCGTTTCTCTTTACCGCCTAGCGAGAACTGTTTTAAGACTTGATGTGCTTTTTGGACTGCTATTTCTTTTTGTATTCCATGAGAAGTAGGAGCGAGGATTAAATTTTCAAGAATTGTCAAATGAGGGAAAAGGTGGAAGTTTTGAAAAACCAACCCAATTTCTCCGTGTGACAATTCCTTTAAGTCCTGACCGCTAAATTGGACGTTGCCGGAAGAAATGGGCGTTAATTGCGCTAAGCATCTCAGTAATGTTGTTTTGCCGCTGCCAGATGGGCCAATAACAGCCGTAATTTCACTACGTTTCGCGATAAAGCTAAGGTTTTTAAGGATTTCTCCATTTCCTGCTTTTTTGGTAAGATTATTAACGTTAAGCATGATTGAGCTTCTTTTCTAGTTTTTTAGCAAAAAAACTGATGATCATTACCATTAAGAAATAAAGAAGAGCTGCAATAAGAAGGGGTTCAAAATAAAGAAATTTTTCTGACGCAACAACTTGAGCACGTCTTAACAGATCGGTCTCGCCAATGATAGAGACTAAGGCGGATTCCTTTAATAAATTTACCATTTCATTTACAAGTGCCGGCAAGATATTTCGCAAAGCCTGAGGGAGGATAATTTTCCATAAAGTTACCTTGTAGGGAATTCCTAAAACCTTGGCGGCATCCCATTGCCCTTTATCAATAGCCCCAATTCCGGCTCTGATGATTTCTGAACTATAGGCAGCTGAGTTTAGTGAAAATGCAATGACTCCGGCTTCAAAAGCTGAAATCGGATAACCGATGAGTTGAGGTGTTGCAAAAAATATAAGACTTAATTGAACCAACAATGGGGTCCCTCTAAAAATAGACGTATAAGCATCTGCTATTTTTTTTAAGATCAAAAAGTGTGAGATTTTGCATAAAGCCAATCCTATACCTAGTGGAAGACCGCATAAAAGGGAAAGGATTGTAAATTTTAAAGTGACTCCTACGCCGGCTAAGATAAAGGGAATTGAGGGTAGAATATCTGTAAAATGAAGCATGATGAAGCTTATTGTCCTTTTTCTGTCCATTTATCTTGTATTTTTTTCAAAGTCCCATCAGCTTCAAATTTCTTGATGACAGCATTGATCTTTTCGGTTAAAGGCGAATTTTTTGGTAATGCAATTGCATAAACGGCTTCAGTCTGAGGAAGAGAAATAAGCTTAAAATCGTTGTGATTTTTTACTATATTTTCTGCCTCTGCTATGCCAAGAACAAGAGCATCTAGTCGACCTGATTTAAAATCTTGAATAAGATCAGGGATTTTTGACAAAGAACGAAGTGTTAGGTTTAAAATGGTGGGTTGCCATTCATCTTTAATCATTTTTTCATATGTTGATCCCATCTGTGCGCCAACGTTCTTCCCTGTTAGATCGCTGGCCTTTTCGATAGAAGAACTGGAAGCTACAAGCATTACAGAAAGTGTCTTGTGATGTGGAATCGCAAAATCAACTTTTTCTTTGCGCTCTGATGTTGCTGATATACCTGAAATAGCTAAGTCTACTCTTTCAGTTTGTAAAGCGCCAATAATGGAATCAAAAGACATATCTTTAATGGTTGTCGAATAATTGAGCTCTTTAGCAATTGCGCGTATTAAATCGATTTCCATCCCCACGATTTCTCCATCCTTAAAAAATTCAAGGGGAGGGTAGTCGGCAGAAGTGGCTATGGTTAAATGGTTTTCTTTTTTTTCTTTACACCCAAAGAGAGCAAGACAGACAAAAAGGGAGGCGAGGATTCTTTTCATTTTTAAGGACTTTTTAACTAAAATTTTTGCATTATTAAAATGATAAAGGGTTTTGTGGTCATTCACAAGTATTTTCTTGCATAAAAATGAAAATTAATGCATATTATGCTGAAATATTCTCAAATTGCTTCGATCATAGCTTTAATTTTCTCAATATTTTCATCCATAATGAGAAGTGTTTTTTCACGAGATGTAGCGCCATTAACAAGCAAAATTTGTGATTTTGATAATCTAAATTGCTTTGCAATAAACTCAATAACAGCCTGGTTTGCCTGATTGTTTTCGGGTGGGGCTGTAACGTAAACCTTTAAAGCATGTCTTTTATGACTATCCTCAACAATAGTCCCAAATCTGTTTTTGGCAGCTTTTGGCGTGACCTTGACGAACAGTTCAATGCCTCTGTTCGTTTCCTTCAAGGGGTAAATAGTCAAAGGATCATCAAAAAGTTTAAGCTGGGACATAAGTTCCCTTTACTGACATTGCATAGGTAATAAAAATTGAGTTTCAATCGATAAGTTGCTGGAAAGAGCTATATAAGACTGGCTTTCATTGTTATTAACAAAATTTAAACTACAAGACAATTTTTAAAAAAAGCCAATTATCCCTTACCACCCATCAGTTTTGACGAAGAGTTAAGGAAGTGATAGAAATCCCCTAAACGCTCTGAAAAAAGGAATAAGGAGGAGATGATGTTAGGGTTGAAAGGGATTATAGAGGTCATTGCCAAGGATTTAGAAGAACGCCTTCCTAAACAAAGAGCCACGCAAAGGCGCAAACTAAGTGAACTGGTTGGGGGAGTTTTAATCTGTCAAACCCCTAATTTGATGGAATTATCAAATGTGTTGGACAGACCCACGCAAAGCGCTGAAGCCCGCTATAATTACGTGGAGAGATTTCTTAAAGAATCCTCTGGTTCATACAAACGTAGTGATGGCAGCCTATGGTGAAGACCTACTCACCAGACTGGCCAAGCATCACCATACACTGGTGCTGATGATTGACCAAAGCAAAGTGAATGTGACGCTGGAAGTTCTCATGGTCTCTGTGAGATTACGAAAGCGAGCCGTTTCTCTTTTTTAGATGGTGAGAGAAACAAAGGGAGGCATTGGTTTTTCTGTACAGAAAGATTTACTGGAGGTCGTTCGGAGTTGGATACCAGAAGGGTGTCGGGTTATGCTGGCAGGTGATCGCTTCTACGGAACTTCAGAATTGGTGAAATGGTGCCAAGAACAAGGGTGGGGTTATCGCCTACGGTTAAAAGGTAACCTCTGTATTTACCAAGATCAGGGACCGGATAAAACCCTTGATCAGCTGAAAGCAGAAGGAATGAAGGGACTTGAAAAAGCCAGATTTCGCTCCGGCATGGTAACTTCTGTGGATATCCTCCACGATCCTGGGCATGCAGAACCTTGGTATATCGCTATGAATACCTCTCCCACCAAATATAAAACTTTGGATTACGGCTTGAGGCGGGGAATCGAGACTCTGTTTTCTGATTTTAAGTCCAGAGGGTTTTCCTTGATGCAAACTCATATTCGCTTTGCAGATCGTCTGGAGAGACTGCTCCTTGTCCTTTCTATTGCGCTTCATTGGGCGGCTGGCCATGGGCCTTTGGCATGAGAAACAACATCAAGATCACGCTGAAAAAAGGGGGCCAAAAAAGCCTGTAGATCACAGCTCTCTCTTTTTAAAAGGGGTTTACGCTTCCTTCGAAGATGCTGTTTCTTTCATCAAAACCTACTCTCTCTATGGATTTATATAAACTGATGGGTGGTAAGTAGAAAGTATGAAGTTAACATTTTTTTAACCAAATTTCTTCATACAATAGAATAACAGAATTCTACGAAAGATAGAAAAAATGAAAATTTATATTCTTCTTCTTTTGCTTTCTTCAACTTTGAATGCGATGGATGGTAATGCACTAGGCGATAAAAGCAATCAAAGTCCACCATCAATAGACACAGAAATCTTAGGTAATGGTTCGATTGATAGTTTTGATGATTTCTTTGATTCTAGCACTTCTTCTTCGCCAACGGATCGATCCGAAATCGATGAAAGTATCACTGAATTAATATCCTCCTCTCCCCCTCTAAAAATGACGAGAAACGACAGTGCTCGTCTTAATAGAAGTGCAGAAGAAGAATATCATCTATCTCATCCTCATCTTTTTTATAGACAAGATGAAGAAATATTAACGTCAAAAATAAAAAACTTTGGGAAAATCCTTCGCTGCGGTACAAACGTTGATATTGGCAGAGTGACTTGGTTGCTTTCCCAAATGCCTGAAATTCTGCAAGAAATGCAAAAGATTTTTGAAAAGATTCTAGCGAACTTAGAGCACACATCTGGTGATTATATCAAGCTTAACGCGTATAAAGAATTTGCAGTGGATATAGGGCAGAAAATAAAGTCCTCAGAATCTTACAGCGTTAATGAGTTGTTAGCAGTTTTTAGCAACATTAATGCAAGCGTTATTGAGGCCCAAAGCATTTTGTCGCGGTTGATAAAGAAACGCCTCGAAGTCATTTTGCAAGAAGTGCAGAAAAATAAAAGTATACAATTCCTAACAGATAGCTTTTTTAATAAGTCTCAAGATACTATTTCAAGTCATATAAGGCGCATCGATAATGCGATAAAAGTTCAAAATAAATTCTCACTTCTTCAAAAAGACATACTGTCCTTTTCAAATCTTTTGCAAGATTTTTTCCTTCAAGATCGAACATCTGAAGGAAAGAAAACATGCTCAGCTGACGAATTATTGGCAGCCTTAAAAGATAGCAAATAGTACATTGGTATTTTACGAGAACCTCATTCCATATGCCCTATCTCTAGTCTTAATGATGTGTTTAGGTTTTAATACACTTTTTATCTATACAGGGTCTGAAATATACGCAATAACCTTATTTGATTTTGGATAATAATCAGCAGTATAGCCTCCACCATCGGAAACATCTTCTGGATTTGGCGTAAGTTTTGCGATTTCTGTTCTAAATTTCTCAATTACTCCTTCATCCCTATCGTGAATTTTTTTATAAAGATTAGGCTGAACCAATAATCGATTTTTTAAATAACTTTTTTTTGAGGATGCCTGAATCTCTCTTATAATTTCGTCAGCATTATATCCTGAAGATAATGCGACAGCTTGACTTTCTTGTGAGGTTCTATCACTAAGGTCTCCATCTATATGGACGGGGGGTCTTGGTTTGACTGTTGTGTGTAATTTTACGTGTTTATCTTCTTCGTGACCAGGACGGCTTAGTACTAAGGTTGAAGCATGACACAATTGGTTTAACAGGCAAAAGAAAACAGCTGCGCCGCCTAATTTCATTATTTTCATAGAATGTCTCCATTGTTCTTTTATTTAATATAATGTTCTTTTATAAAATTACTTTGCCTATAATATACTTATATTTAAGTAGCTGCAATTAATCCTTTGAAAAATAAGTCACCATTTTCTTCAATTAAGTTGCTTCCGTGAACGACACCTAGTAATCGACAATGAATATGACCTGCGGCTATTTCACATCCAAAAACAGGCCCGCCGCTCATCCACCCCAGAACTTGGAATAGGCAATGCTAATCTATGGGCCAAGGGTGTAGAGGCTGGAGACCCTGGTTGTCCATTTCTTCGATGAGGATGAACCAAAGGTGGATTAACTTGTAAATCGCCTGGCAAAATATCATGCCCAACAAGATCAGATACTAAGCAAAATCCATCCCAATCAAGATACATTTCATCTAAAGTGCCTTGTATAAAAAGAGCACCTGGTTTTCCGTATGCAAAAACACGGGTGAGGTTAAAGTCAGCATTGGTTCCCGTTAAATTTATGACTTGATGAGCATCGGCTAATCCATTTCCATGCAAATGCTGTTCAAGGGTTTGACCTGCTGCGTCGGCAGGGTTATTGCTTATGCTAATAATCACATGATCTCTTCGCTGAAATAGATTACCCCAAGCATCTGCATTCCATGCATCTGATAACCTGTTAACCCTTGCTTGGTCTAAAACTCCACCAGCAGCTAATTGTTCTGCTAAGTCTTAAGAAATTCTTAACAAAGTGCCTTTGAATCTAACGGCGATAATGATTTGCGCATCGTTGCCCAAGCATTTGAATGCATTGCACAAGGATCACGAGAATCACAACAATTAAGACGACCAAGACTGTGTCATAGCGCTGGTATCCGTAACGAATAGCAAGGTCTCCAAGTCCGCCACCGCCAACTGTTCCAGCCATAGCCGAATAACCAACAAGATTAATTATAACTGTGGTGATTCCAGCAATAAGAGGAGCCATGCTTTCTGGTAAAAGGATTTTTCGAATAATCTCAAAAGGTGTAGCACCGAAGGATATGCCGACTTCGCTAAGGCCTTTGGGAACAGATCGCAGCGCATCTTCAACGCATCTCGCAATCAAAAGGGCTGCTGCAATGCTTAACGGGACAATCGCTGAACCGGTACCAATCGAAGTACCAATAATGTTTCTTGTAAAGGGAATCAAAAGAACAGTTAAAATAATATAAGGAATAGACCTGGCCCCGTTGACTAAAAAGCTCAAAGGTCCATAAACTTTTTTGCAGGGTTGAAGACCTTGCTGCGAGGTGTTATACAAAATGACCCCAACAGGTACGCCCAGCAAAATTCCAATCCCCGTTGATCCAAAAACCATCAAAAGCGTTTCATACAAAGCTTTGAAAAGAAGATCATTCATTACCATCTGATATACCCCGCTTTTTCAACGCCAACTTGATGGTCTGTAAGATATTTTATAATTTTTTCTGTGCTTTCACCTTGATGTTTCAATGAAACGACAAGATGACCAAATGTTGCTTTGCCAATATGGTCTAGGTTGCCTGATATAATATTGATAGGAATTTTCCATTCCTGAATAAGATTAGCAATCAGTGGCTTAGTTGAGGTTTGACTCCCAAAAATCAATTTGAGTACAACATCGTCGTTTTCCTTGCCCTCTAGGTGAAGTTGCTGCTGCAAGAAATCGGGTAAATCATTTTTTAAAAGCTCTGAAAGCAGGCTCTGGGTTATGGCATGATTGGGGTTTGTAAATACACTTTCAACGGAGCCTTGTTCAACAATTTCCCCCTGGTCAAGAACGCAAACATCTTGGGCTAATTCTTTTACAACGTTAATGTCATGAGTGACAAAAATAATTGTGATCCCTAAACGCCTATTAAGATCTTGTAATAATCTTAAGATTTCAAGAGTTGTATGGGGGTCAAGAGCTGAGGTGAATTCATCACATAAAAGCAAAGTCGCATCTACAACAAGAGCCCTGGCGATGGCAACACGTTGTCGTTGACCGCCACTAAGTTGGCCGGGATAGGCATTAAGCTTTGAGGATAATCCAACTAAGTTTAAGATATTTTCTACTTTTTTTTGTCGCTCTGTGTCTGATAACTTTAAAAGCTCTAAAGGAAAAGAGACATTTTCAAAAACGGTTCTCGTGCTTAAAAGATTAAATGACTGAAAGACTACGCCAATTTTTTGGCGAACTTCACGTAATTTTTGGCTGGAAAGATCAGTTAAATCTTGATCCTGGAAAAGGATTTTTCCTGTATCTGGTTTTTCAAGACCATTTAAGCACCTTAAAAGAGTACTTTTTCCGGCCCCACTTTTGCCAATGATCCCTAAGATTTTTCCTTGAGATACCTCAAAAGAAATACTATTTAGTACTTTCTCGGGTCCAGTTTTAGGAAAAGACTTAACTATATTTTGAACAACCAAATGTGGATTTAAGCTTGGCATTAGGAAACGCTTAGTAGTGGTACGCTTTAATTATCCAACAAATACCACAATCCCTTTAAAAAATCGATGCCTTCTCTTGCTATCTCTTTGCAAAACCCTTTAAGGTGTGATCATTGTTTTCCGTGATCAAAGCAAAGTGAATGCAACTTTTACGCGCAGCAACAACCGTGGGCGGTTATACAGCCCTAAGCCGGATTTTGGGTCTTATTCGTGAGATTTTAATGTCCCATGTTTTGGGCGCCAGCTTGGTTGCCGATGCTTTTGTTGTTGCTTTTAAATTTCCAAATTTCTTCCGTCGTTTTTTTGCCGAAGGGGCGTTTAACGCAGCTTTTGTCCCACAGTTTGCAGGGCGTTTGGCAGAACAAGGATTTGCACCAGCAAAAATTTTGGCTGAACAAGTTTTTTCTGTTATGGCTTGGTTCTTGCTGGTCTTTGTTATTGTGATTGAGATTTTTGCAACCGATCTGATGCCCTATTTGGCGCCTGGGTTTATAACTACGCCTGAACGATTGACCTTAGCTGTGGAATTCACCCGTATTACTTTTCCATATATTATGTTTATATCGTTATCAGCTTTGCTGGCGGGTATTTTAAATTCAATTGATCGATTTGCAGCCGCTGCTGCTGCGCCAATTCTTTTAAATGTGATGATGATAGGAGCTTTACTTATTTTTCCTGATCTTAATATGGAGCCAGGTTTTGCATTGTCAGTATCCGTATTTATAGCCGGTGTGGTTCAGTTGGCTTGGCTTTATTGGGTTTGTACGCGGGCCAAAGTCACTTTACGGCTGAAATTGCCTGTTCTAACGCATGACGTTAAAAAGGTTCTGAAACTCATGATTCCAGGTACCATTGGGGCAGGGGTTATGCAAATCAATCTCTTGGTTGATATGATCCTAGCGTCTTTGCTTCCAACTGGATCGCTGTCGTATTTATATTATGCAGATCGTCTGAACCAGCTGCCCTTATCTATTTTTGGTGTTGCAATTGGAACGGCCTTATTACCACCTCTATCCCGTTATTGGCGCAAGAATGAAGTTGAAAAGGCTCTTGCAACTCAAGCCACAGCTCTTGAAATTGCGATACAGCTAACCATACCTGCAGCAGTTGGGTTGATTGTTTTATCGCATCCGTTGATTAAATTGATCTTTGGGCATGGCCATTTCACCTCGGTTGATGTCGCGGCCACAGCGCCTGCATTGGCAGCATTTGCATTTGGACTTCCGGCGTATGTAGCAGGAAAGGTTTTTTCAACGACCTATTTTGCGCGTGAAGATACAACCACACCTGTTAAGGTCGCCATTATCTGCGTTATCAGCAATTTCATAATGAATCTGATTTTTATGAAATGGTTCTTTCACGTCGGCATGGCTTTGGCAACGTCCCTTGCAGCCTGGATTAATGTCACGATTTTAGCTATTTTACTGAAAAGGGAAGGGCTTTTTACATTTTCTAAAAGGCTTTTATTTATGACCTTTAAGATTTTTATGTTATCAGCAGTTATGGGCTGTTTGTTAGTTTATGCTCAAGATCTTTTTCTCAATAATGCGACGTCAATTTTTGGTGAAATTGCGATCACTTTAGGTTACGTCTTGTTTGGAATTTTAGCCTATTGCGTTGGTGGTTATTTTGTCGGCGTAAAACCCTGGGAACAATTTCGAGATAAGGATAGAAATTAAGAAATAAGATAATTTTCTAAATCTCATAATTATTGTTTTTAAAAAATCTTGAAATAAATTTTCCTAATTCAACGTTTAAACATCTGGCAATTGATTGTTTCTATCTTTATGATATAGCGATTTCTTGGGAAAGAAAAAATCATGAACATATCAAGAAAGTTTAAACAGACAATGATAAATGTTTGGAATGATAAGGGAAAAACTTGGCTTCTTGAGCTGCCAGAACGTATTAAATATTTTACAAATAAATGGCAATTGCAGAACCTAAAACCATTTGAAAATCTTACCTATAGCTATGTGATTTCAGCTTATAGCGCCTTGTATAAAACCCCTGTTGTTCTAAAGATGATGCTCTCTCATCAAGAGCTTTTTGATGAACAAAAGGCTTTGGAGTATTACAACGGCAGAGGGTGTGTTAAACTCCTTGCCTCTGACATTGATAAAGGGGCAATTTTAATTGAGGAAATTGTTCCCGGGACCCCACTGAGTACTTTGTTCCCAATAAATGATGATAAAGCAACAGCTATTGCTATTGAAATAATCAAAGGGCTGCATCAAAGTCCAATCTTAATAAGGGAAGTTGCCAATTTTCCATCCATCAGCAATTGGTTAAGTTTATTGGATCATTTTAATGACTCAAAAATTCCTGGGGATTCTTTAAAAAATGCTCAAACGCTCTCTAAATTTCTCTTAAGTACCCAGGGCGATTTGTGCGTATTGCATGGCGATCTTCACCATCAAAATATTCTTTTAGATAATCATAGGGAATGGATTGTTATTGATCCGAAAGGAATTGTGGGAGAACTTGCCTTTGAGGCAGGTACATTTTTACGCAATCCTTTTCTCTGTCTTTTAGAGCAGCCCAACGCTCATGAGGTTATCAATAATCGATTACATTTACTTTCTGGCGGCCTTCAAATTGATTACGGACGTCTTTTGGATTGGGGATACGTTCAGACTGTTTTAGCTGCGTGTTGGGCAATCGAAGATAATCTTGGCAATGCAGATGATTTTTTAAAGATGATTAAACTCTTTGAAAAGATAAAGGCATTTTAAACTACAGAAAAAATATAGAAAGCAGATTGAAATGGTTAAAAAGCGAACTTTATGTATTGGTGGTCTTAATGTAGATTGGACTGCTATATCTTCTTTAGGCAGATTTCCTGTTGATTTTGTTTCTTATACTTTCAAGTCGACCCTTGGAGGTGTTGTTCATAATATTGCGCAAAACCTAAAAAACTTAGGTCAAGAAGTTAGTATTATTAGCGCACTAGGCAATGATGCTCATGGCGAATTAATGATCCAAACTTTACAGAAATCAGGGATTAACCATCAACATATTGCTAAATTTGACAAACATCCAACAGCATCAATTGTTTTTGTCACAGGGCCAAATGGAGAGTTTCTATTGAATGTGGCCAGAACCGAAATTTACAGCCTTTTAAATTCAGAATTTTTTGAATCTTTGTTAAGTGAAATGACTGATTTTAAAACTTGGGTAATTGATACTGATTTAACGGCAGAAGCCATATCTTTTCTTGCTAGACATAAACCCAAAACAACAAAACTTTTTGGAGTTATATCAGCTCCTGCATTAGCTCAGCGAGTTGTTTCAGTTTTGCCTTCCTTTGATGGATTATTCATGAACAAAGAGGAAGCTTCTCGTTTGCTAAAAGATAAGATTGAAACTCATGAACAGGTTTTAAGGGCTTCTGATATTTTGCGCAGCCAAGGAATTTTAAATGTTTTTATAACCTTAGATAAAGATGGGGTTTGCGTGAATACGACCGATTACAGAGGAATTATCTCTGCCTTGCCTGCTAGAGTTAATGATACTAAAGGGGCAGGAGATGCCTTTGCCTCTGTTGTTATTGAAGAACTTGCAAGTGAAAATAAGAAACCAATCCTAGAGATAGTCCATTTGGGTTTAATTGCCTCTAGCCTTGTTGTTGAGATAACCGGGAAAACTTATGGTATGTTGTCTAAAGATGCGATTAAAGAGAGAAGTAAAATTTATGAATGAACGATTTTCAGATTTTTTGAAATTAAGCAATCAAGTTAAAAAAGCGATTCAAGATAATCTTCCCATCGTGGCACTTGAATCTACAGTGATTTCCCATGGGCTTCCTTATCCTGATAATCTAGAAGTTACCAAAAAAATGATGTCAGCAATCACTGAGACAGGGGCTGTACCAGCTGTGATTGGTCTTATGGATGGCCTTATTCATGTTGGGTTAAATGAGGATGAATTAGAATTATTTGCTACGCGCAAAGATATTCTAAAGATCAGCAGATCAGACATTGCGTATTGCCTTTCAGAAAAGAGGCTAGGTGCCACAACTGTCTCTGCAACAATGCTTTGTGCATCTTATGCAGGGATTCGCATTTTTTCAACAGGTGGATTAGGCGGTGTTCACCGAGGCGCGGAAGAAACCTTTGATATTTCAGCTGACTTAACGGAGTTATCAAAAACGCCTGTTCTGGTTGTGTGTAGCGGTGCTAAATCAATTTTGGATGTGTCTAAAACTCTTGAATATCTTGAAACCCAAGGGGTTCCTATCATTGGTTATCAGACAAATTGTTTTCCTTTATTTTTTACAAAAGAAAGCGATTATCGCTTAACGCAATGCCTTCGAGGTCCAGAGGAAATAGCATCCGTCGCTGATATCAACTGGAAGTTGGGATTAACAGGTATGGTTGTTGCTAATCCAGTTCCTGAAGCAGATTCCCTTGATAGTAATATTGTTGAGAAATGGATTAAAACAGCGATATCGGATGGGCAAAAACAGGGAATAAAGGGTAAGGCTGTTACGCCCTTTGTTCTTTCAAGGGTGGCTGAGTTATCATCTGGAAAAACAATGCAAGCCAATAAGTCTTTGTTGGTAAATAATGCAGCCTTAGCAGCGAGAATAGCTGTGTCTTTGAATACATTAACTGGCGGTTAAAAAAATATGTGAAAATTAGTTATATTTTCCTCTTGCCTATCTAAAATAACTATCTTTATTATAAAAAAATAAAATTTCAAAAAATAAATAAAGAAAGTATCCGATATGAAGCTTTTCAGAAATGGTCTTGCTTTTGGCCACATCATTGAATGTTTTGACAACACCCTTTATGGCTTCTTTTCTATTCTTTTAGCGCCTATTTTTTTTCCAAGTTCAGACCCTTTTACACAAACATTATCTACTTTTGGCGCGTTTGCAGCTGGATATGTTACCAAACCCTTAGGTGCCATTCTTTTTGGTCTTATGGGAGATTCTACAAGCCGAAACTTGCCTTTGATGCTTTCTATAGGCCTTGTGGGTGTTCCGACTCTGATTATTGGTCTGCTACCCGGTTATGAGGATATTGGCATTATCGCCCCGATTATTTTGATTATTTGTCGCATGATGCAAGGATTTTTTTTTGGTGGCGAATTTGCTGGCATAAATGTTTATATTTTTGAAACCTTTCCAAAGAACGAGCTTGGTAAAAACACGGGAATTTTAATCGCTTCTGGTGTGATTGGGGCAATCTTAGCAACCTTAGCTGGGCTTGTCGCGGTTCTTCAAATCTTACCCTCATGGAGCTGGCGTCTTCCCTTTATATTGGGTGGATTTTTGGCGTTTCTTTCCATAAAGTTGCGCGAGAAACTAGAATTTTTACCTTCTGACCCTGCAGCTGCTGGTAGTTATATTCAGTCAATTCGAACCCTTGTTGGATCTTATAAAAAGGAAATGCTTTTTTGTTTTGTTTTGTCCGGATTAACAACCATTCCTTTAAACCTTTCTACCGTTTATATTAATAAAGTCTATGGAGATCTTGGGTTTACACCATCAGAATCAATGGCTTTAAATGGATTGACTATGGTTTTTAATGCGCTATTTCTAATTCCTTGTGGACGTATTTCAGATAAAATTGGCTTTCCTAAAATGATAGCAAGGGGATGCATTGCGAATATCTTTGTGGCGGTACCAGCTTTTTGGCTATTAACGGGCTCTTCGGTTGGAATGAGTCAAGCGGTGCTTTTTCTGTTTTTGATGATGGCATCTGGAACGCTTATTAATGGTTGTGCATTTCCTTATATGGCAAGCTTTTTTCCAACCTCTTGCCGTTATTCAGGACTTGCAATTTCCTATACCTTTGGCATTGCGGTTTTTAGTGGAACGGCACCATTGATTGCAACGATCTTGACTCATACATTTGGTTCAGAGATTGCCGTCTCGAGTTATATTATCTTTATGAGCGCCTTGACACTTACTCTTCATCACTTTTTCGTTAAAAAACAAGAGGGGCTTGCTTATAAGAAAGCGGCTTAAGGGGTTTTGCTGTTGTGCCTGGAGAATACCGAGGATGATGTTATAGTAGTGGTTAGGTCCACTGTCCTAATAACCTTCTAAAATAACTTTAGCTCGTTTTTTTCGGGTGATTTTAACGCCAACTGATTTTGCTGCGTCGAGAGCGTTAATTTTCATTGCGCTGATTTTGACCTTTTGTACCCGTGAATCGCTTAAGCAATGATCTGAAATGGCTTCTACAAAATTTTCTATGAAATAAATATGGTCTTTAGCGGCAATTGTTTGAATGGCTTTAACCAAAGTATCATAGCAAAGAATTTGTGAAACATCCGTATTAGGCTGAGGTGAGGGAGCAAAATAATCACATTCCAGATTAACCAAAACCTTTTGAGTATGAACAAACTCATGTGGGTAAACGCCGATTTTGCAGTGAAGCAAAAGATCATGAATAACAATTGACCATTTGCGTTCAGTTATATCCTTTAAACTTTGCTTATCACATTCAAAATCTATGGCAAAACGAGGTTCTTTTCGTGAGCTGAGCATTTTGCTTCCTAGGAGATGATCTTTATATTTTAATCGTATACTGAAATGGATTGATTTGGAAAGGCCCACCCCATGTGTTGTCCACCATCAAGGGCGAGCATCTGTCCAGTAAGTGAATGTGCGTTTAAAATAAACTGAATAGCTTCAGCAATTTCTTTTAACTCCGGTGCTTTTTGAAGGGGGGTATTCTGGCATTGTTCTTTAAAATGATCTTCGCTTTGTTTATGATTCATTAATGTCGGGCCCGGGCCAATCGCATTAACGCGAATTTTAGGAGCTAAAGCCAAAGCTAAAGTTTGGGTTAAACTCCAAAGCCCTGATTTACTAAGGGTATAACTTATAAAATGGGGCGTTAAATTCCACACTCGTTGATCTAAGATATTAATAATATTTCCAGATGCATTATCCGGAAGTTGTTTTACAAACTGCTGAGATAGAACAAACGGTGCCCTTAAATTTGTTTCCATATGCAGATCCCAGCTATTTCTATCAGCTGTTTGAACTGAGTCATATTCAAAGCTTGAGGCATTATTAATAAGGCAATCAAGGGGACCAAGGTCATTATTAATGCGTTTTATTAGAGTTGAATAGGATGCTTCATCACTCAAATCAGCCTGAAAAATAGCGCTTTTAGTGCCAAAAGTGGAAAGTTCATTGGATAGCTCCAAGGCTTCATCTTTTGACGTATTATAATGAATCGCAGTATTCCAGCCTTGCTTAGCAAAATGTGTGGTTATCGATTTACCAATACGTTTTGCACCGCCGGTGATAAGAAGCGTTTTCTGTTTAATCATATAAAAAAAGGCCTGTTTTGTTTAGAAACAGACCTTCTCCATAACTCGTTGAGTCTGTGGATTTTAGTAGCCCTCGCGTTCTAAGCGTTTACGCATTAGTTTGCGATAGCGACGTACTGCCTCTGATTGCTCGCGGGCACGTTTTTCTGACGGCTTCTCAAAATGACGACGTAACTTCATTTCACGATACACACCCTCACGCTGCATCTTTTTTTTCAAAACACGCAATGCTTGATCAACGTTATTGTCTCTTACGGTAACTTCCACGGATTAACTCAACTCCTTTCTAATAAAGTGTTCAAGATTCCACATATTAAGATACAAGGAAAATTTAAAAAATCAAGGTTAAATAAGATAAATCATGAAATAGCATTAAGTTCTTGTTGCATTTTAATATTAAATCAAGTACTAATGTTAAATATTGACGCGGGGTAGAGCAGCCCGGTAGCTCGTCAGGCTCATAACCTGAAGGTCGTTGGTTCAAATCCAGCCCCCGCAACCAAATTTCCTCCGAAATTCATGCATAAAATCTGCCATATTTTTTCTACAATTTTGGGTGTTGGGTGTTTACCTTACGCTCCTGGGACCTGGGGATCTTTGGCAGGTTTGTGTGTGTCATTTTTGGGGGTGGCATATTTTTCTTTTCAGCCTTTTACCCTTATCTGCATGTCCCTTGCTGTATTTGTTCTTGGGTGGATCTCAAGTTTTTATGTTCTAGAGAAAAGCTCTTACCATGATATGGATCCAAGCTTTATTGTTATTGATGAAGTTGCGGGACTCTTTTTTGCAATTGGACTGGTTGGATTGTTTTTTCCTTTAACTCCCTGGATTCTTGTGGGAAATTTCCTGTTATTTAGATGTTTTGATATTTTTAAACCTTGGCCTATTGGATGGATTGATAAAAAATTAGCCATGTCACAAAAAACTGCAGCTTTTGGGATTATGCTAGATGACATGCTGGCAGGTTTGATGGCGGCTGTTGTGCAGGTCATAATATTGGACGTTGTTTAATTTGTTAATGATTTTATTTCTCAGCTGGCAATCGCAACAGAGTCGTCGGTTCCTCCTATGACGATAGAAATGCTTGATTCTTTATTGACAAAAACTGATGAAATAGATGCCGTTAATGATGCCCCTGGTTTCTCTAGTGGATGCGCATTTGCATGATGATTAGTGGCCGTCATCTTTTAAAA
This sequence comes from uncultured Alphaproteobacteria bacterium, assembly GCA_903899945.1. Lineage (GTDB taxonomy): Bacteria > Pseudomonadota > Alphaproteobacteria > Paracaedibacterales > CAIULA01 > CAIULA01. Next base: position 260,956 of record CAIULA010000034.1, read on the forward strand.
AAAGAGGGTGATCAGTATTTTTTACGGGGTGCAATAAAATATGACATCGATTAGTATGGCAGGTGAATATAAATTGTAACCGTGGGAGTCTTAAAAGATGCACGGATCTCTTTTTCAAAATTTGTATTATAATAGTTTTTCTGGAATCAATCAGGGAAACAAAATTGATTTTCATCCCTTTGGCTTTGGTCAAGAACAAGGAAATGAAAACATTTTGGAAGAAAATGAATTCTCAATTAATAAGCCAAGTGTCTTTGAGTTTGTAGGACAAAATGAAATGACGGTTCTTTCACCAAAAAAAAGAATGGCTGTTGGGTGTGCATGGCCTGAACTTTTGTATAGAAAGTTAGTCCTGGGTTTTCTGGGGATTGTTATGTTTGCTTTTTTAGTAAACGCCTTTTAATCCTTTGGGAAGAATGCGGCCCGCTAAGGCTTAAGTTGCATTTTCTTTAAGATATCGGTTATTATAGCCCAAAATTATTCGTTATTTTCGGGTTCAAATGCTTGTTGTTGCTGCTCTTTATAAGTTTACTACCTTAAAGGATTATGAGGCTCTTCAGTCTCCTTTAAGAGAAATGTGCGAAGCTAACCATATCAAGGGAACCCTGCTTTTAGCCTCTGAAGGAATTAATGGAACAGTCGCTGGCCCCAGAGAAGGAATTGATAACCTTGTCGCTTTTTTAAAAAAAGATGGTCGGTTTAATGATTTGGAATATAAAGAATCTTTTGCTGAAACTTACCCTTTTTTACGCCTTAAAGTTCGTCTTAAAAACGAAATCGTTACCTTAGGGGTCCCGGGAGTCAGTCCAACGAAAAAGGTTGGGCATTACGTGGATCCTAAAGATTGGAATGACCTTATTAGCGATCCTGATGTTATTCTTATTGATACTCGTAATGATTATGAAGTAGGCATCGGTACTTTTAAGGGAGCAATTAATCCTAAAACGGAAGCATTTACAGAGTTTCCTGACTTTGTAAAAAAGAATCTTGATCCACAAAAACACAAAAAAATTGCGATGATGTGCACAGGCGGAATTCGCTGCGAAAAGGCATCTTCCTATATGTTATCCGAAGGGTTTGAAAAGGTTTACCATCTGAAGGGTGGAATTTTAAAATATTTAGAAACTATCCCTGAAAAAGAGAGCAGTTGGGAAGGGGAATGTTTTGTTTTTGATCAGCGCGTTGCCGTCAAACACAACCTTGCTCTTGGGTCTTATGATCAATGCCACGGATGTAGGTTACCTATTTCAGAAATGGATAAAAAATCTCCGCATTATGAACCAGGAGTCAGCTGCCCTCATTGCTATGACCAACCTTTGGAAAAGAAAAAGCGTGCGATGGAAAGGCACAAACAGGTTCGCCTTGCTGCAAAACGTAATCAAGCGCACCTTGGGGATGGAGCGCGTCTTGCAAGGCACAGAGGGAAGGAGCTTTAATTCTCTGTCTGAACGCTTAATTTTTTAATTTCAACCATTTCATAAAAAATGCGTGCTAAATTATCCAAAAGTACTGATATTTCCTGTTCCTGGTTTTTGCCGGGAATCGCCTCAAATGTTTTTCCAGGGCCCACGACCTCTACATGAATGTCATTTCGTCCTGCCTTTAAAAGAGACTTTTGAATAGATAGTTCTTGATAATAAACATAAGGCTGATTAGATATGGCTAAATAAGTTCCAGCCTTTGGATTGCATTGTTCTAACCATTTGTAAACTGTTGTCTCTGTAGTTGCACGCGCTTGTCCTTGCTTTTTCAACGTATGGACAAAGATAATATTTTCATCTTTTAATACTGAATGTTTGGATTGATCAAAGACTATTTTAATCATATCTGTTTCATTATTCGGAAACGGAGCAGGACCTTTCCAATCAGGTCTAAAGCTTATATTGCCATTGTTTGGATCCAAAAGAGATTTTTCAGTTTCGTCAATAGTTTTGTCGAGTTTCCGTTCGCCGGATAAAACGTAGACTTGGTTTAATGTGTAAGCTTTTGAATCAACAATCATATTTAGATAGGCGAGGCGTTTGCGGACAGATCCAAGAGTTGAACCTAAGAAAAGCACCCCCTGATAAGTTTTCACTGTTGGTTTAATTTCTGCAACTAGGCCAAAGCTTTTGGAAGTTATTTCCTTAATTTTCGCTATTTGATCTTCTGAAAGAGAAAAGGGCAGAATGGCTTGCCATCTTTCCTTGTTATTGGGGTGTTTCCAGGCAACGGTAGGGTTTAATTTTCCCTGAACGGCATCGGTGATTTCTTCTAGCGATCTTGATTTTAAAATTAGCTTTGCTTCTGGCCAATCTTTATCCGAAACGAGGGGATCATTTTGAATTCGAATCCCCGTTAATCCCAAAAGCTTAACAACACTATCTGTGGCGTGTTGATTTTTGTCAAAAAACAAAAGCGAGGCTTCTTTTTGATGGTGTAAACAATGATAAAAAACGAGGCCAATAATAATAAGTGAGATGGGCGCTAGGTATTTAAGTAATTTCAAAATTTTCTCTAGATACTGAAGTATACCGTAAGGTTGTCTTTAACACGAAAAGGATGAGAGAGTAAATGGATTAGCTATAGATAAATTCTAATATATTTTTGAAAAGATCGAATTGAAAATTGTTCGATTATGTTAACTATTTGGAAATAATTAATAAGGTAATATTACTGTGTTAGTGTTTATTTTATAGAGGATTAATTATGAAGAAAATTTTTGTTAAAGTTGTATTGTCTTCTGTGATGATTGCAGGAGTTTTTGCTCTAGGCGTTGATGATGCCTTTGCTCTTGGTAGTCGATGCGATTATACAAACGAGAAATCATGCACCAGAGACAGTAATTGTCGATGGGTTAGTAACAGGACTAGAAGGGGAACAACGACTTATTCTTGTGAAAAAAAATAAACACTACTAGAAGTTTATTCTTGCATCGTTACACTAGGGCTAAGTTCTGGTGTGACGAGTTTGAATTTTAAGATAGCTGTTTCAGTTCTCTATATTCTTCAGCGCTTTCGCCATCTCGACATAATTTGCTAGGGTCAAATTCTCAGGGCGTTCGGTCTCGGGTAAGTCTAAGGAATCAAGAACCTCTCTTAAAGTACCTTCTCCAAACAATCCCTTTAAGCTAGCCCTGATCATTTTGCGGCGCTGGCCAAATCCAGCAGCTGTGAGTTTTTCGATGAAGGGGACAAGAACTAGATCATCAGCCGTCAGGGACTTTGGGATGAAATGAACTACTGATGAAAAAACCTTAGGAGCAGGTTTAAATACATGGGGAGGTAGATCAAAAACCCGATCAACATTGCATAAATATTGACATAAAATAGACAAGCGTCCGTAATCTTTGCATCCAGGGGTGGCAGTGATCCTTAAAGCCACTTCTTTTTGAAACATCAAAGTTAAGGATGTAATATTGGATAAATCTTTTAGCCAAAAAATCAAAAGATTCGTGCCGACGTTATAGGGAAGGTTGGCTATGATCTTAAGAGGACACTCACTTAATGATTGCGGTTTTATGTTCGCTGCATCTTCTTTTATAACCTGAAGCTTTCCTTGAGAAGCCTCGATCAGTTTTTCAAGGGCTGCAACGCAATTTGGGTCCTTTTCAATTGCAAAAAGCTTATCTGGATTCTGTTCTAGAATTGCCCTTGTTAAGCCCCCCGGCCCAGGGCCAACCTCAAGAACATGAAAATCCTTTAATGAGCCAGCTACTCGTGCAATTTTAGCTATGATTTGCGGATCAAATAAGAAATTTTGCCCTAGACTTTTTGAATGGCTTTTATGGCTTAAAAGATTATTATCTTTTACAGTCTGATAAACAGATGGCAGTTCTGTGATAGTTGAGCTCTCATTTTCTTTTGACATGACTCAAGCCATCTCTTTTCTTGGCTTTTTAACCAACTTCTGCTGCAGCTTCTGCAGGGATTTTTGGTGAAGACGCTGCTTTTTTGATGGCTTTAGGTTCTTCTTCCCTTGTTCCTTCGGTCTTGTCATCAACAAAGGCAACGCTCTTTAATTTATTAAACTCGCGCATTGCAATTTTGTTCATTTTTTCTTGTTCAAGTTGTTGCCTAATTTCGTCATGGGTTGGTAATTTTTCCTCTGGTGATTCTTTGCTGCAAAGCATGGTGATTAGAATATGTTCTTCTGTTCTAATTGGTTTTTGGCACTGGCCTATTTTTGCGCTGTGAAACAATTTTTGAAAGCCAGCAGGTAAACTTGAATAGCTTGTTTTTTCAACAGCTTCACATTGATAACCGAACTCTTTTGCCTTTGCAGCTAATTTATCGCAGTGACCAATTTTCTCCATTTCTTGAATGTGTGTTTCAATACGCCTGTAATCTGTCTCTGAGATGGAATCATAAAAAGGAATATAGACTTGCTTAAAGCTTATTTCTGTTTGCCCATAAGCGGGTTGTCCTGCTTTTTTAAAATCCTTTAGCATGACCATCTTATAGCCCATTTGAGTGCGAATAGGAGCTGTAAATTGCCCTAAAGTTAATTTTTCCACAGCTTCTTCTACTTGAGGTTCCATTTGTCCCTTTACCATCCAACCAATATGACCACCTTTGGCTGACGAAGTGGCTTGTGAAAACTGCTGTGCCATTACATGAAAATGAGCGCCCTCTTTCAACTGCCCATAAATCTTATCGGCATCTTTTTTGATTGCAGCTTCTTGAGTTGGATTTTCAACTCTTAAAAAGATTTCCACAAGATCGTATTGATCTATCTCTTTGTTTTGTTTTATTTTCTCAAGTTCTGCGATAACTTCGCTTTCATTAATTTGGATTAAGGATCCAAATGCATCATGTATTGTTCTCACCCAAGCCAGTTGAGCCCTTAATCTTTCCTCAAGTGTTTTGACAGGGATGTTATTTTTTTTAAACATTTCTTTCATCTTATCAACGGTCATTCCATTGTCAGCGGCAATCTTTTTTAAAGCATCTTGGATTTCTGCTTCTGTTATAAATATTTTTTGCTGCTTAGAGGCTTCAAGTTGAATTTTCTCGTCAATAAGGCTTTTTTTGACTTGTCCTTTTATGGTTTCCAAAGTTTGGACATTGTTGGGAAGGCCTGCTGTTAATAAAATCAACATGGCTCTATCATAAATGTCTTGAAGAGTTATAACATCTTTGTTGATGATAACACCGATTTTAGCGCCATTAGCAAGGGAAGGGGACGGAGCAGCCGGTGTTGAAACTTCTCCTTTTTTTACGTTTTCTGCGCAAAAGGCTGAAGGTAAAAGGTTAAGCGAAATACCAAGAAGAATTGTAGAGAAAGACTTAATTTTCATAAATTACCTTAAACCGAAACAAAAAATGACTGCAACTTCTGTTCATTGTTTTTGAAACATGCTAGTTTGAAAAAATGGACTGTGAAGAGTATAGTTCGTTTTGAGAAAAACTCTAAACAAAATATCTTATCGCCCTTTTTATAATACTTTAGCAAACAATATTCCAGTAAAACATGATTCTTTTGTTCCGTTATCTTTCTAAAAAACTAATTGTTATAGCGTCCGCATTGGTTGTTATTTTAATTGGAGCAGTTTGGCTGACTCAATCCCTGCGTTTTATAGAAATTATTGTTAACCACAGCGTCTCTTTGGGTGGATATTTTGCTCTTATTGTCTATTTAATCCCAGATCTCATGGCAACAATTTTACCAATATGTTTATTGATTGGGGGGTTGCACGTTTATTCAAAACTTACTGCTGATCATGAAATTCAAGTTATCAGAGCTCTTGGTTTAAGTAATTTTCAGATTTCTAAGCCTCTTATAGTGTTAGGTTTATTTGTTACTTTTTTGGTCTTTATCATTAACATTTACATTATACCCTTGTCTTTTCAGAAATTTCGTAATCAGGAATATCAAATCAAAAATCAGTTTTCAGCATCCTTGATTAGAGAAGGTTCATTTAATGTTATTAATGGAACGACCGCTTATGTTAGAGAGAGAGGGCCTCAGGGGGAATTTAAAGGCATATTGATATACGACCCCCATTTACCAGATAGCAAAAAGGAAAATGCTTCAGAAAATTCATATACCATAATTGCAGAAGAAGGAGTTATACATCAGGGATCTGAAGGGGTTGTTCTTGTTCTTAAACGAGGAAGCCGTCAAGAAAAAGATAAAGTGACAGGAAATGTTTCCTTTTTTGCTTTTGATGAATTTGTTTTTGACCTTGAAAAAGCTCTTAAGAAAGAGTCCCCTCGTGTTACAAAACCGTATGAAAAAAATCTCTCTGAACTTCTTTCTCCTGAACCAAATGAAAGCGAGCATGTGCAGGCACGTATGCGTAGTGAAGGGCATCAGAGACTTCTAACACCGTGGCTTGCTTTAGTTGATAGCCTTATTGTTTGCTTGGCAATGCTTAAAGGAGAATTTAAAAGAAAAGGGAGACGTTATCGGGTGATTGTAGGAGCTTCGTCAGCTTTGCTTGTTCATATTGTTCTGTACACTTTTTTGAACTTAAGCGCTAAATATCCAGTTTTGCTAATTGGGTGTTATTCATTTATTGCGTTTATAATCCCTATTCTCCTTATTCTTCTAGAAGCAGAGACGATTCGTTATAAACTTTCTTTGAAGAGGAAAGTATAATGACATCTTTTATCTTTAGTTCTTTAAATAGATACTTTTGCAGATGTTTACTCTTTTGGTTTTTTGTGTGTCTTGGTGCCATTCTTGCAATTGTTAGCCTTTTTGAAATGGCTGAGCTTTTAAGACGTTCGATGAGCCATCCCAACATCTCTCTTTCTCTTATTGGAGAGATGGTTCTTCTGAAAATTCCTCAACATATTGAGATGCTTTTACCCTTTGTGACTTTCAGCGCGGTTGTTCTTTCTTTGTGGCGCTTGAACCAAACCCAAGAAATTGTTTCAGCCAGAGCCTCTGGGGTTTCAGTTTGGCAATTGGTTATTGGTCTAAATACTTTGGTTTTAGGACTTGGGATGATTTATTTGGTGTGCGTAAATCCTTTGGGGGCGGCTATGACAGCGCGCCTTGCCCAAATAGAAGAGAAGACATTTGGCAACTCTAACAACCTTTTATCAATTTCAGTAAGTGGACTTTGGCTCAGAGAAAGCAATAAAGAGGGAAAAACAATTATTCACGCGGATTTCTTTGATTTTTTGCAGAACAAATTTCAGCAAGTTAGTTTTTATGATTTTGATCAAGGCGGAGCTTATATAGGGCGTTATGACGCGAAAGATGTGACGCTTCAAGATACGGAGTGGAGATTAGAGAACGTAACTTATTGGAATAAAGAAAATATTTCTCATTCATCCGACACTGTCACACGCTCTACAGACCTGACGCTTAAAAAAATTCAAGAAAGTTATGCAGCTCCAGAAAGTCTATCCTTTTGGAAGATTAGTGAATATATTGAGGTTTTAGAAAAAGCAGGACTTTCAAATATTCGTTATAAACTTCATTGGCATGGCCAAATTGCAAAAATTGGATTGATGATAGGTATGATATTTCTTGCTTCTACCTTTTGTTTACATCCAACCAGGTACCGTAATGCTTCTTATTTGATTACGTTTGGTATTTTATCAGGTTTTGTTATTCATTTTTCAAGTGATGTAATTTATGCATTGGGATTGGCTGGCAAAATCCCAATTTTACTAGCGGCATGGATTCCAACCTTGGTAACATTAATGCTAAGTATTAGTTTTTTACTGCATCAAGAGGGCAGTGAGTGAAATATATATTTATAATCTTTTTATTGGGTTTTTGTGGAAAGATAGCAAGCGCTGCAACATCAGAGGCACATCAAGCACCATTTCTAATTGGGTCTGAATCTTTTAAAAAGAAAAAAGTTTCTGATCTTAATAGTTTAAAGGCACAAAAGCTTACTCCCCAGCAAAAACGAGATATGGAAAAAGGTGATATACCTATTCTATTCAAAGCCGATGAGATCACTTATCAAGAACATGATAAAATTATTATCGCTAAAGGAAATGTTGAGGTTACTCAGTACGTTTTAAATGTGGGGTGGCGAGTTTTACGCAGTGATAGGTTACGCTTCGATCAAAAACAGGACAAAATATTCGTTTATGGAAATGTAAAATTAAAAGAACCTACTGGTGATATTATTTTTACTGAATCAGCTGAATTTACAGGGGATTTTAAAAAAGGAGTTATTGAAACCTTACGTTTGTGGACAAAAGATGAATCTCAACTTTCTGCTGCTAACGGGTACCGGGAAGATGGAAATGAAACTCACTTTAAAAAAGCAATTTATTCTCCTTGTAAAGTTTGCAGAAAGGATGATGGAGGATCGACTTTACCTCTTTGGCAGATAAAAGCTGAAAAAATAATACATGATAAAGAGTCACAGACAATTACTTACTATAATGCACGTTTAGAGCTTAAAGGCGTTCCTGTTTTTTACATGCCTTATTTTTCGCATCCCGATCCTAAGGTTAAAAGAAAATCTGGGCTTTTATTTCCTACATACGGTGTTTCAAAGGATCTTGGAACCCTTGTTAGCCTTCCGGTTTATTATGCAATTGCACCAAACCATGATTTGACAATCACTCCTATTAAAACCACAAAACAGGGTGGGATTATTACCTCAGATTATCGTCATCGTTTCAGAGATGGAGAAGCCGCCGTTTCTGGAAGTTACACAAAAACCCGTGGTCTTCAACCTGCTACCACACCTCAGCCTCTCAATGGTCCTCGTTTACCTAAAGCAGATCGTTGGCACCTTATGAGCAAGGTTAAGTATGATATAGATGATGAGCGTCGGGTGTCTCTTGATTTAAATAGAGCCAGCGATACAACTTATCTTGGTCGTTATCCGATAGTAACGCACCGGGTTCCCAGTTTTATACAAAACCGTAACTTAACGTCATCAGTAAATTTTGAAAAATTCCATGGTGAAAGCTATTTTGGTGCTAAAGGATTATCGTTTCAAACGGATGCCCCTAAAACAACACCTCTGGTTTTTCCAACAGCTAGATACCATAACCAATATGAATCGGATAAATTAGGTGGCATCTTAAGTACAGATGGAAACCTTCTCTCGTTGTCTCGTCAAACCCCAGTACCTGGAAGGTTGGCGACTCAGATGCAAAGGCTTTCAAGTGGGATTTCATGGAAACTGCCCTATCAAACTAGAAATGGGCAGTTACTTACTTTTCAAGCAAGTGGAAGAATGGATGCATATTATTTTAGGCGTTATCAGTTTTCTTCTGCTCCTCTTTCAAGTCCTCAAAGGGCACATTTAGAGCATACAACCGGTCGTATTTTTCCTCAGACTAGCGTTGATTGGCGTTACCCGTTATTGAAGCAGTTGGCTCATGCTGATTGGATTTTACAGCCTATGGCTATGGCTGTAGCAAGTCCCTCTCAATTGATCAATATGCGTACGCCAAATGAAGATTCAACGACTTTTGAACTGGATGACACATCTCTCTTTTTGCCAAATCGTTTTGATGGGATAGATAGGACGGATACGGGTTACAGAGCGGTTTATGGAGCAGAAAATACTTTTTATTTTTCAAGACAAAGAAGCGTTAATGTGTTTTTAGGACAAAGCAGACGCCTTGATCATCGACAGGTTGTAGCTTCTGGTTTGGGTGAAGATCAAAATCAGTCAGATTATGTGGCACGTATAAAAGTTAAACCTATTAAATGGTTAACGACTCGCTATCGATGCTCAATTAATCCACAAGATAACAAGCCCAGATATTCTGAACTTGGATTTACTGTTGGTCAAAAGGCTTTTCGTTTCGATGCAGGGTATGTGTATTTAAACAAAAAAGCGACTGTAAAGCAAAAAGATATATCTCAGGTTAATTTTCAAATTAGCTCTCAGGTTGTTGAGAATTGGTCATTATCATTGGGACAAATTCGAAATTTAAAACACAACCGAGGGGGGAGTTCATTAGCGAATTTTCTACTGGCGACCTATAAAGATGAATGTTTTCAAGTTGACGCCGGACTGTATAAGACGTCATATACCGACAGAGATATTCACCCGGATTCAGGCTTTCTCGTGCGAATTACCTTTAAAAACTTAGGAAATTTTGCACCCTATAATGCTCCTACGTATCCTGGTTCAAGCCTAACAACTTTTTAAATGCTGATGACAAATTCTTGGGTAGATGAATTATTTAAACGTTTGCAAAAGCTGAATCCAAAGCCTGAAACTGAGCTTTTGTATACAAACCCCTACACGCTTTTGGTTGCTGTTGTTTTGTCTGCGCAAGCCACCGATAAGGGCGTTAATAAAGCGACGGCTGAACTATTCAAAGTTGCAGATGCTCCAGAAAAAATGGTGAATCTTGGTGAAGAAAAATTGTTGGATTATTTAAAGACCCTTAACCTATATAAAACAAAAACCAGGAATGTAATAGGTCTGTCTAGCATTCTTTTAGAACGTTACAAGGGGCAAATTCCAGAGGATCGCGAGGCGCTTGAGAGTCTGCCTGGTGTTGGTCGTAAAACCGCAAATGTGGTTTTAAATGTGGCTTTTGGCAAAGAAACAATAGCTGTGGATACACATATATTTCGTGTGGCAAATCGTACTGGGCTTGGGACTGGAAAAACACCATTAGACGTTGAAAAAATTTTAGAAAAAATTATACCTAAAGAATTTCGTTTGCATGCACATCATTGGTTGATTTTACACGGCCGTTATATTTGCACTGCTAAAAATCCAAAGTGTGAAGTTTGTCCTATTTCTGATCTTTGCCAATACTTTAAAAGTAAAATTTAATGGAGCCAGTTACAATTTCATCTGCTAGGGAAATCACGGGTGTTTTGGGCATACCCGGAGATAAATCAATCAGTCATAGGGCTCTTATTTTAAGTTCTCTTGTAAAATGTTCCGTGCAGATTACAAATTTAAACCAAGGCGAGGATGTTGCGCATACTAAAAATGCCTTAGAGCTGCTTGGGGTCAATATTCAAAATGGCGGGAATGGAATATTGAAAGTGGACTGCTTAGATCGCTTTGTCCAACCAAAGTCACCTCTATATTTAGGAAACTCAGGAACATCAGCAAGACTATTAATGGGATTATTAGCATCCTGTGAGTTCAAAACTCATTTTTTGGGAGATGCTTCCCTTCAAAAACGTCCTATGAAAAGGGTTATGGATCCTTTGTCCCTGATGGGGGTCTCTTTTACAGATACAAATGGATGTTTTCCCGTAGTTCAAAGAGGTACAAGCAATCTACAGTCAATATCTTATAGGCTTCCCGTTCCCTCTGCCCAGATTAAATCAGCTCTTTTAATTGCCGCGTTATCGGCTGATGGAGTGACGCGAATTATAGAACCTATATTATCCAGAGATCATACAGAAAGGTTAATGAGATTTTTGGATATACCCTTAAAAATTTATTATGAAAATCAAGAAAGAGTGTTAGAAATTACAGGCACTTATATTCCTAATAAGCGTAAAAGTCTCTTATTAGATATCCCGGGTGATCCATCTGCCGCAGCATTCTGGATCGTTGCATCGCTTGTTGTTCCAAATTCCAATTTAAGGATTAATAAGGTTTGTTGGAATCCCTTTCGTAATGTTTTTATTGATATTTTAAAAAGAATGGGTGGTCAAATTCAAACCATCGCTCGAGAATCTCAAATAGGCGAAGATTGTGTGGATATTTTTAGCAAAACAAGTTCTTTGCATGGAATTGAGATTTCCGCCGATCTTTCTCCCTCTTTAATTGACGAATACCCAATTTTAGCCATTGCGGCAGCTTTTGCGAATGGACGATCGGTTTTTAGAGGCCTTCGAGAGTTAAGATTTAAGGAGTCAAACCGATTGGAAACAATAGAGGCTAACTTAAAAGCGTGCGGCGTTAGATGCTATGTTCAAAATGATGATCTATTTGTAGAAGGAAAAGGGTTTGAACCTACTACTTTTCCCATAGAAATCTATCCCCAACATGATCATAGAATTGCTATGGCCTTTAGTATTTTTGCCCTTGCCTCTGCTCAGCCGATTACAATTCATCAAACAGAGACGGTTGCGAGCAGTTATCCCGACTTTTATAGAATTTTATCAAGATTCTCAGATTTTAATTCTGGGTTAATATTTTGTTAATTCGTTGCCTAATTTAAAAATGCTTTAATGCATGTTTGATAATACTTTTTAACCATTTTAAGTTTATAATGTTTTGTGATGTGATTTAACTAAGGCAAAGACGTTGTAATGAAAAATCTCTGGGGACAAAATAAAATCGGTAAAATCATTATTGGGGTTGCAATCCTTATCCTCCTGATGACGGCCTATTTATTCGTAAACAATAGGCTTTCGAATGATAAAATTATTTTGCAAGGAAATGTTGATATTCGCCAAGTTGAGCTTGGATTCAGGGTCAATGGACGCGTTGCTGAAATGCGTGTTGATGAGGGTGATTTTGTTAAAGAAGGTGATGTACTGGCTGCTTTAGATAAAGCATCATTCATTCATGCACGCGATATTGCTAAGGGTCAAGTTGATCAATCATCTGCTTCTTTAAAGAAAATGGAGGCAGGTAACAGAATTCAAGAAATTGAACAAGCAAGGGCTGCAGTCAAAGAACAAGAGGCAGCTTATGAATATGCTGATAAATTTTTAAAAAGACAGGAAAATCTCTTAAAAACTAGGGCTGTATCCCAGCAAGCTTATGATGATGCTTTAGCTCATAAACAAGAGATAGAAGCGAAATTAAAATCCGTCCAAGAAGCCTTAAAGTTGTCCGAAGAGGGGTTTAGAGCTGAAGATATTGAAGCAGCAAGGGCTGATTTGGCAATAGCAAAAGCTCGCCTAGCAAATGCTGAAACGGATCTGAAGGATGCAGAAATTCTAGCGCCAAAATCTGGAACAATCTTAACTAGGGTAACTGAGCCTGGGGCTATTGTTGGAAATGGTGGGACGGTTTATACGCTTTCTTTGCCAAATCCAGTCTGGGTAAGAGCTTATGTTTCAGAAATTGATTTGGGGCGCATAAAGCCGGGAATAGAGGCAATGGTTTATACGGACACCAATCCTGATAAACCCTTTAAAGGTCAGACTGGGTTTATCTCACCTAAAGCTGAATTTACTCCTAAAAATATTGAAACCAAAGAACTTAGGACAAATTTGGTGTATAGACTGAGAATCATTGTCGAAGACACAAAAAGTGAGCTTCGCCAAGGAATGCCGGTTACTGTTTCTTTAAAAGTTACAAATTAAATGCAAGACGGCCTGATTATACTGAATGCTATAACAAAGGTTTTTAAACCGAACGTAACTGCTTTAAATGGAATCACTGCGACCATTAAACCAGGAAGAATTACAGGTTTGGTAGGTCCGGATGGTGCAGGTAAAACAACTCTCTTACGCCTGATCGCGGGGCTTTTAAAGCCAACTAATGGACATATTAAGGTTGATGGATTTGATACTATTAAAGACGCGCGATTTATTCATTCCTCTATTGGCTATATGCCGCAAAAATTTGGCCTTTATGAGGAGTTAACAGTTCTTGAAAATTTAGAACTACATGCCAGACTTCGCGATATAAAGAGGCAGGAAAGAAAAGATGTTTTTGAAAGAATGCTGACATTTACAGATCTGGAGCGATTTACAAAAAGACTTGCCGGTAAGCTTTCTGGTGGTATGAAGCAAAAATTGGGATTGGCTTGTTCGTTATTAAGTAAACCTCGTTTCTTATTACTGGATGAGCCAAGCGTTGGCGTTGATCCATTATCACGCCGTGAATTATGGAAGATGGTTAAAGAATTAAGCGCTGATGGAATGAGCGTCATTTGGGCTACCGCCTATTTGGATGAAGCTGAGCAGTGCGAAGAAGTATTATTATTAAATCATGGAAATCTGCTTTATGAGGGTAAGCCAAAAGATCTAACATCCAGAGTTGCCGGAAGAGTTTATTTAGCAAGTGTAGAGGCTGAAAAGCGTCGTCAGATTCTGTCTAATATTCTTCAAAAAGACGGAGTGGTCGACGGTGTTATCCAAGGCCATAATATTCGTATTTTATTTGAAAAGGATAAAAGACCTGAACTTGGGGTTTCTCTAACGCCAACTAATGCACGGTTCGAAGATGCGTTTATCGATATTTTAAAGGGCGCATATAGTCGTCAATCTTTACTTGCAGCCCGCATGAAAGCAAAGCCAGTTCAAGATGCTCCACCAATCCAGGCGATGAATTTAACCAAAAAGTTTGGTGATTTTACTGCTGCTAAAGATATTTCTTTTACCATTGGAAAAGGAGAGATCTTTGGACTTTTGGGTCCTAATGGTGCCGGTAAATCAACAACCTTTAAGATGATGTGTGGGTTGTTGCAGTCAACAGAGGGAAAGGCTTTGGTATCAGGATTTGATTTGAAATCAGCAAGCTCTATGGCACGTATGCGTATTGGCTATATGGCTCAGAAATTCTCTCTTTATAGTGATCTCAGTGTTAAACAAAATCTTGAATTTTTTTCAGGTGTTTATGGTTTAACAGGAACAGATAGATCTAATCGAATCCAAGAACTGATTAAAATATTTGATCTAGAGATTTACCTTGATACGAATGCAGGAATTCTACCCCTTGGATTTAAGCAACGTTTAGCGTTGGCATGTGCTGTCATTCATGAGCCTGATGTCTTATTTTTAGATGAACCCACATCAAGTGTTGATCCCCTAACACGACGGGAATTTTGGACGCATATTAATGGGATGGCTGAAAAAGGCATGACGATTATGGTCACAACGCATTTTATGGATGAGGCAGAGTATTGCGACCGCATAGCCCTTATTTATAAAGGAAAAAATATTGCAACCAGTACACCAGACGGTTTGAAAGGGGAAATAAAATCCAGCGAATATCCTGACCCAACCTTAGAAGAAACTTTTATAGAGTTAATCCGACGTGCTGATCAGGGGAATGAATGATTATGCTTCATTCATTCTCTTTCATGCGTTTAATTGCTTTTATGTATAAAGAGGCCATCCAAATTGTAAGAGACCCAAGTACAATTATGATTGCTTTTTTATTGCCGTTGTTAATGTTGTTTTTATTTGGGTATGGCGTTTCGCTTGATGCTAATCAAATCCGTATAGGTCTGGTTCTAGAAGATACGTCGCCTGAGGCACGAAGCCTTGGCTATGCTTTTGAAAAATGCACTTATTTTCAAACCAAGGTTGGAGTGGACAGAAAGGAAATTGAGGATGATCTCACCTCAGGAAGGGTGCGAGGGGTGATCATTATTCCAACTGATTTTAGTGTCAATTTATTAAAAAACCAACATGCCGTTCTTCAGGTTATTGCCGATGGCAGTGAAACCAATACCGCTAGTTTTGTCCAAAATTATGCAGATGGAGTTATTGAAGATTGGGCCGAAAAAGATAGGGGTAAAAAAGCACAAATTACAGCTGAAACAAGAGTTTGGTATAATCCTCAATTAAAGAGCAGGAATGTTTTATTGCCAGGATCCATATCCGTCATCATGTCTTTGATTGGAACGTTACTAACCGCGCTTGTTGTCGCACGTGAATGGGAGCGAGGAACAATGGAGGCCATTATGTCGACGCCCATTTTGATAAGCGAACTTATTTTGGGTAAGCTTTTGCCGTATTTCATATTAGGCATGCTCTCTATGGTTATTTGCGTTGTAAGCGCCGTTTTTGTCTTTGATGTGCCTTTTGTGGGTTCTTTGTTTGTTTTATTTTCAGCAACAGCCGTTTTCTTGTTAGCCGCTTTAAGTCAAGGATTATTAATTTCAACTGTGGCGCGTAACCAGTTTGTAGCTAGTCAAACGGCTTTAAACGTCGCTTTCTTGCCGGCGTTTATGTTGTCGGGATTTCTATATGAAATTACTTCAATGCCAATTGTAATTCAGTGGATAACTCATTTATTGCCGGCTAGGTACTTTGTTTCTATTTTACAATCAAGCTTTCTGGCGGGAACAATTTGGGTCCAAGTAATTCCTAATTTATTGGCTATGGGCTGTATTGCTGGATTTTTTTTATTCTTTGTTGTTAAAAAAAGTGTCAAGAGGTTGGATTAACTATGTGGGGAAGAATTAAAGCACTGGTTATAAAAGAACTTCTCACAGTTTGGCGAGATAAAAAAAGCCGTATGACATTAATCGTGCCGCCCCTTATGCAATTGTTTTTATTGGCGCAAGCAGCAACTTTAGAGGTTAGAAATATAGAGATTGCTTATTATAATCAAGACAGCGGTTGGTATAGCCATGAATTGGTCCAACGTATTAAAGGATCAAGGTATTTCAAAGATGTTCATGAATTAAAAAACCTAAAAGAATTTGAAAACGCAATTGATGAACAGCGTGCCATTATTGGCATACATATTCAGCCCGATTTTTCAAGAAATGCTGCCGCTGGAAGGGTCGCAACAGTGCAATTGATTCTAGATGGACGCAAAGCCAATGCTTCACAAATTGTACAAGGGTATGTTCGGCGCATTATTGGGGACTTTAATGCTGATATTTTAAAAATAAAATCAATGTCTTCAGAGGGATCAATTACAAGTGTTTTCCGCAGTTGGTTTAATCCCAATCTTGATTATTTGATTTATAACGTTCCCTGTATGGTCGGGATTTTGAGTATGGTTTTGGGACTGATGGTGACAGCCTTATCGGTTGCAAGGGAACGCGAAATGGGAACCTTTGATCAATTATTGGTTTCCCCTTTGCAACCATGGCAGATTTTGATTGGGAAAATGCTGCCGGCTATGATTATTGCGGTTGGTGAGAGTACGCTTATTATGGGGCTAGCCATTGTTGTTTATCGGATCCCTTTTCAAGGCTCCTTAATTTTGTTTTATCTCTGCATGGTGCTATTTATTACTTCGATTATTGGGGTAGGGCTGTTTATTTCATCGTTATCAAAAACACAACAACAGGCCAACCTTGGAACCTTTGTGTTTATGGTACCAACGATGCTGCTTTCTGGCTTTGGAACGCCGATTGAAAACATGCCTGATTGGCTTCAGCCATTGACTTGGTTTATTCCGATCAGTCATTTCTTCATCATTATTAAAGGGATTTTCCTCAAAAATATGCCTGCCCTAGAGGTTTTAACGCACGTTTGGCCAATTGCGTTTATAGCCATATTCACACTTAGCATTGCGGCCTGGATGTTTAAACAAAGATTGGAGTAGTACCCACGACACACTTTAAAATTTGGCTATTTTTAGCTTTTAAGGCACTATTAATATAGACTCAGCAGCGTTCTAAGCTGCATTTCTTTCTCCGCATTATTCAAAACAAACATCTCAGTTTAACAGCTTAGGAGTATCATTATGCACGTCCATAACTACAAAGCATTACAACAAGTCATCCAGGCTCAGAAAATCAAACGTTTACAGCAAAGCAATCTTTTTAATTGGAACAACTTAGCAAGGTCCAATCAGTTACCCCCATCAGGAGATTGGCAGAATTGGTTAATTCTAGCGGGACGCGGTTTTGGCAAAACGCGAACGGGTGCTGAAACCATCAGGGCTTGGGTGAAAGCAGGTCTTTATAAACGCATTGCTCTTATTGGCCAAACAATAGATGAAGTTCGCTCCGTTATGATTGAAGGGGAAAGCGGTCTTTTAAATGTTCATACAAATTATGAATGTCCCAGGTTTGAGCCAGCTAATGGTCGTTTAATTTGGAAAAATAACACTATTGCAATGATGTATGGCGCAGATCATTACGAAAAGCTGCGCGGCCCTCAATTTGATTTAGCTTGGATTGATGAATTGGCTAAATTCCGCCATCCACAAAAAACATGGGATCAGCTTATGTTGGGGTTAAGGCTTGGGAATAATCCACGCACTATCATTACAACAACGCCAAGACCGATTCCATTGATTAAAACGCTTATCAAAGATCCAGCAACGGTGCTAACCAGGGGGTCTACTTTTGATAATCAGAAAAATTTGGCTAAAACTTTTGTGAAACAAATTATCAAGCAATTTGAGGGCACCCGTTTGGGGGCGCAAGAATTGTACGCCGAGATCTTAACAGAACAGCAAGGTGCACTTTGGAAAAGGTCAGTCATCCAAAATCACATGCCAAACAACCCGAACTGGCTGCGCGTGGTAATTGCGATAGATCCTGCAACAACTCACCACGAAAAAAGTGATGAAACTGGGATTATCGTTGCGGCTATAACAAAGGATCGTAAAGCTTATGTGTTGGAAGATTTAAGTGGACGGTATAGTCCGGTTGATTGGGGAAGGAGCGTGGTTAAGGCCTATCATAGACATAAAGCTGACCGAGTGGTGGCCGAGGTTAATCAAGGAGGTGATATGGTAAAAAGTATTATTCATTCTTTAGACTCAACGATTTCTTATAAATCCGTTAGAGCGAGTCGTGGCAAGACAACCAGAGCAGAACCTATTGCAGCTCTTTATGAGCAAGGTCACGTTTATCATAGTAAGACATTTACAGATTTAGAAACTCAGTTGTGTGAGTATATTCCAGGCATTACAGCTAAATCACCAGACCGTATGGATGCATTGGTGTGGGCGCTTACAGATTTGCTACTTGAAAAGAAAGACGAGGGTTTGAATATCTGGAAAGAGTAGACTTTTTAGTCAATATGTTACATCATGTTATAAAACTATGGATTTAGAAAAAATTATCTTATGAATTTTAACATCTACGTTCCAGAGGAACTTAACGAAGAATTATTGACTTTAAGCAAAATATCTAAAAAGACTCGAAACACGTTAATACGCGAAGCCATAGAAGTTTATCTAACTCAGCAACATCGTCATAACTGGCCTGATGTTATTCTTAATTTTGAAGGGTTGGGACAGGGTACGGTTCGCTTTGAATCCTTTAGGTTCGAAGAAAAATCAGCATTTAAATCCTTCTTTTAAAGAGTATTTGAAATGAGATATCTATTAGATACATGCGTTTTAAGTGATTTCATCAATGGTGATCTTGGCACTCTTCAAAAATTAAAATCCATAAGTCCCGCATCTATTTGTTTGTCAACAGTGACGGTTTCTGAAATTTATTATGGGTTCTCGCAATACCCCGACAAAGCAGCACAATTAAAATCCGTATTGGAATCCTTTTTAAAAGGCGTCTCTATTGTACCTTTTGAATGGGGTGACGCGGAAGTCTCGGCTAGGGTTAAGGCATCTTTGACAAAAGCCGGAAAAAATATCGGTTCCTGTGATACTTTAATCGCAGGGACCGCTCTAAAAAGAGGTCTTATCTTAGTAACATCCAACACGCCCATTTTCGAAGAAATTCCAGGATTAGAATTAGAAAACTGGCGACAGGTAAGTGGTTTCCAATTGTAATCGCTTTTTTCATTTTCAACAAAAAAGAGAATAATACTCTATTTTCATTGTTGACTTTCTTATTTACGTATGAATACATCATATATGTATTTTTACTAAGAAAAGAATGAAAAAAATAAATGTTAAAAAAAATATCGTTATTTCTGTTTATGCTTGTCTTTGGGACATATCAAGCCTTTGCGGCTTGTGATTATTGCGATGGCCACGATTGTCTTGAAGCGCGTACAGATATTCCTAAAGGGAAAGGCGCTTCTGGAAAATGGAAGGATGCTGAAACACCGAAGAGAGATTGGACTTGTGTTGAGATATTTGATAGAGAAGGCACAGATACTTGCGAGATGTGTGAAAGAGAAGAGGTACGCTTTGTGCATGTTATGCAACATGGTAGGTTAAAGCTTGAAGTAGGATGTTTTTGTGCAGCTTATATGGATGGAACTTTAGATAAAGCGGCAGCAAAAAGCAGAGAGTCTACTTTAATATCAAGACTGAGCAAGCTAAAAAACTTTATGGATGAAGACAAATGGAAGGAGAGCGCAAAGGGTAACCCTTATTACACTTTTAAAAGATCTGAACACAACCCAACGACTAAAAAGGTTGTTTTAATGAAATCTAAATTTAATAGCAAGTATGCTTATAGCATAATTTCATTGTCAGAAGATGGAGAAGAACAAGATTCTTATAGATCTGATTACCTTCCTTCCAAAGAGATTGCAATGAAAGCTGCGTTTGATAGTATTTTCCCACTTCGTATGCGGGTGAATTAGTAAGTAAAAAGTTATTTTTTGAAAGGTCTAGCTGGGACGGCTAGACCTTTTTTATTCACCTAAGCGGCGTTTAGAACGATTCTAGGTTTTCTAAGTCCAAAATAATACACAACAAACATTGCAAATGAGAGCCCCGTAAAATAAAATGGCATTGGAGTGGCTGTTCCATTATGGAAAAACCCCATTCCGAAAGTCATTACAGATACTAAGATATAATAATAAAACCCAAAAAGGGACGCAGCAGTTCCGGCCATGTGGCTATAATCCTCTAAGGCATGACTTAAAGCGTTGGGAAGGATCAAGGCAATACCAAAGAACACGACTCCAAATAATCCGACTGTAAGGATGACGGTAGCCATTCCATAGCTAATATTAATGAATCCTGTATAAGCACAGACTGCCCAGATACTGATTCCACAAAAAGTAATCGTATTTCCAATTAAAACTAAGGTTTCGTGAGTATATTTTCGGATATTAAGAGACCTTGATAACCATCCGCCAGCGATAAAGGTAGTCCCAATAAAAAAGTATAATGATCCATATTCGCCAGGGGTCAACCCAAGCATTTCAATCATGTAAAACGGTGCTTCGCTATAAAAACTAAAGAGAATGCCATTTGCTGTACCGACAAGAAAACCAAACGATAAGACACGTTTGTCAGCTAAAACAGTACCTGCTCCTTTTAAAAGATCGCTAGCATTTGTTTTTTTAAGAACCTTATTTGTTTCAGGAAGTTTCAAAAAAACCTGAAAAGTTATATAGCTTCCAAGTATAAATAACACAATAAAGACTGCAGTCCAGCCAAAATACTGATCAGTAAAACCACCTATAATAGGACCTAGTGCCGGAGCACAGGAAATGGCCATTGTAATAGTTGAAAAAACTTTCCCTCTTTCCTGTGATTTAAAGGAGTCACGAGCAATGGCTTGTCCTAAAACGGAACCTGTGCTACCCCCAAAAGCTTGGATAAATCGGCATATCATAAGCATGATAATATTGGTTGAAAACCAACAACCAATACATCCAAGCAGATAAATTCCAAGTCCCATTAAAAGAGTAGGGCGTCTTCCAATACGATCGGAAAGACTCCCCCATAACAATACCCCAACTGCAAATCCAAAGAGGAAAATGGTTAAAGTATATTCGACCATGCTGTCAGAGGTTTGCAAAGCACGAGCGATGTCAGGTAGGGAAGGAGTGTAAATCGTTTCAGAAAGTTGAGGTAAGGCAACAATCAATGTAATAAGCCATAGAGACGGCCTTTGTAATAAGGTAAACATGATATAGATCCTTGTTTTCTATTTGATATATTTTCAGAATTTTGGCAAGACACAACCTTTCGAATATTTAAGATTCGAACAGAGGCATATATGTACCGGGTTTATGAAAACAACCAGATTAGATAACAACAATTTTTGGCATGGGTACCCTTTATCTACAGTTATTAAGTTCATATACAGCTTAACCTACAAAAGTTAGCGTTGCAATATGAGTAATAACGGGTGATTTTTAAGGCAAATTTTTAGGTTGTAACTTTTTTTTACATGCTTTTTATGCTTCTTGGCAGCATATTTTTTATATATAACTTATTGAAATAAATTGTTTTTTTAAAAATAATGTCGTTCTAATAAATAGATAATATCACAATATCAGATATTGCATCCAATTTCTTGACAATGTGTTTTTTGCGAAGCATTCTACATTGTGATAGTAAAATTTTTTTGTTTTTATGCATAAGTTTTACTTTTTAAGGCCTTGTATGAGGGAAAAATAATTTGCAAATTGATGGAGGAAGAAGATGAAGCCCCAATCTGTAGAAATGGTTAAAAATTCTGGTATATCAATGAGACATTCTTTAGAAAGTAGTGATTCTAAAGAGAGTTTTATTTTGGATTCCAATGATTCTTTTATGTCCCCCGCGCAACTGGAGTATTTTAGAAATAAGCTTATTAGTTGGAAAAAACAACTACTGGAAGAATGCTCTCAAACCATTGATTTGATGAAGAGTCAGGAACATAAGGAAGCCGACGATATCGATTTAGCTTGCAACCAAATCAATGAAGCTATTGAACTTAGAACCCGTGAGCGTGAAAGGAAATTAATTCACAAAATTAATTTAGCGTTGCGTCGTATTGAGGACGGAAGCTATGGATATTGTGAAGAAACAGGTGAACCAATTAACCTCAGGCGCTTAGACGCAAGGCCTATAGCAACTTTTAGTATTGATGCACAAGAGCGTCACGAACGTAAAGAACATTTTTATAGAGAAGAAGCTTAAAAAATTAGAACGAAAATGTTAGGGGCAATTTAGCCCCTCTAAATTTATGTATGAAATACCGATCTTATATTTCTTTTACGAGATTTAAGCCGCTGCATCTAGAACTTTCTGCGAAGTTTCAGTATCCGATCTAATATCTTTTTCCCAAAATCGCATAGGATTTAAAAAGTCTATAACACTTCCATCTGCTTGAATAGTTGGCCAAGGAAACTCTAGTATAAGATCGGTTTTCTGATAATTCCATCGCTTCCAAATCGGATCTTTGTCAAAATATCTTTTCGGTCTTAAGGGGTGATTTTCATCGCGAATAACAGTTAAGAAGCAAATCTTTTTGTAACCTAATTCTTTAACAACTCCTTCAAAAAGTTTTATCCCTTTTTGAGCAAAACCACGCCCCCTTACTGTTGGGGAAAAAATGCATTCTGCCAAATAATAATACTCGTGAGCATTAGGCAGCTTATCCCTAAGAGATTGTAGATGATCACTCATAGTCCCAATCGGGATCCCCGTAGTAAAACCTAGAATTTCATCATTTCTTTCACCCACAATAAGAATAGCTTCAGGGTTTTTTTCACATTCATGCATGTACATGGCTTCGTACTCTAAACTTCCCTCATAAAGATAAGGGAATCCCTTAAACTCTTGGATGCGCCATTGAGCTGCAATCTCTAGATAAGGAGCCATTTCTTGTCCACGAAGAATTTTTATAGTTATGTCTTCTGGCCAGTGGAGTTCTTTCACAGCAAGGTTCCTTAGCATTATTTACATGTATACAGTTTTATAGTTTCTTTATGAATCATTTCTTCCCCAAACATAGATTCAGCATGGATTCTACTTTGACGTCCCATTTGACGGCGCAACTCATCATCCTTGATAAGCATCAAAATTGCATTTACTAAAGCTTCAGAATCACGAGGTGGAATTAAATAACCATTCCTAGCATGCTTTACAATAATCCGACAACCAGGCATATCGCAAGTAATAATTGATTTTCCACATGCAGCAGCCTCTAAAAGTGATTTTGGAATGCCTTCTCGGTAATAACTTACTAGTGATGCGATATGAGCTTGCTGGTAAAGATACGCTATATCGGTTCTATGTCCAAGCCATTCAATATGGCCTTCTTGATGCCATTTTTGAAGAATTTCGGCTGAAATAGCATCCGGATTTTCAAGGTCAGGTTCTCCAACAATTTGAATCTGAACATCATGTCCTTTATCTTTTAGAATTTTTCCAGCCTCGACTAGTTCCTTAACTCCTTTTGACCAAAGGAGGCGAGATACGTGAATAATTTTAAAGGGTGGAAAATGAGGTTCAGCTTTTGGGTGAAATTCATCCAAGTTCACCCCAGCCCCAAGAAGCAAATGAATATTATCTTTTTGGGTAAGAGACCTAATTTCTTCAAAGTCTTCAGGGTTTTGGACGATGACTTGCACGTTTTTTAAACTTAAAAGAAAACGCATCGCAATTTTTAAGGGTGCCTTAAGCCATGAATTGTTTGCAAAAATATGTCCTAAGCCAGAAACAGCATTAATGATAAGAGGGACACGAGCAAAAAAAGCTGCAATAGTACCATACAGTACAGGTTTGATGGCTACATGATGAACAATATCTGGTTTAATTTTTCTATACAGATTCCAGATTTGATAAATGGTCTTAAGCTCTCGAAATGGATTCATCCCTCCGCGCTGAAAGGGAAGAGGAATAAAGGAGAAGCCAGCCTTTATGATTTTTTCATGGTCACCTAAGGCTGGCGTTGCTACGTGAACATCGTATCCTTGTTTTTTTGCAGCCAAAGCCAAAGAAAGCCGGTGGCTGCAAAAATAACGGTCGTTAGCAACAAGGTAAAGAAGCTTTTTATACTTCATAGTCTGCTTTTATCTTAATCAATGCGATAAGGGCCAAGACAGCACCTGCTGTCAAATAGTATGCAGGCACCATATTTGAACCCGTTGCGTTAATAAGGAACGTTACCACAAGAGGCGCTGTTCCTCCGAATATAGGTCCGCTTATATTCGTTGTGGCTGAAATAGCTGAATTTCTTATTTTCGTTGGATAAGCTTCAACCATAAGAGCCGGTAGAGGACCAAAATATCCACCCACACCAACTGCCAAAAGAGTTTGAGCTAAGAAAATGTAGACTAAATTATCAGCACTGGCGTTTACAATTGTTATCAAAGGGATGGTACCAATAATAAACAACGCACCTGCAATTCCCATAATCTTTTTACGACCATAACGATCGGATAACCAAGCTGACCCTAAAGTAAACAGGATTACAAATATCATGTTTAAGGTGTTTATGGTAAAGGCCGCACTCTTGTTAATGAACAAAAACTCAGTTAGGTGTGTTGGCATGTACATGAATAGTATGTAAAAACTCAAGTCATGAAGCATAACAACGGCAACCATGAAAAAAAGAACCATACCGTAATCTTTAAATAATGTCTTAACGGGATTGTTGATAAGTTCACCGGCTTCTTGAGCGGCTTCATAAGCAGGGGACTCAGGAACTGTGCGGCGCATATAATAACCCACTAAACAAATAAGGATACCAACCAAGAAAGGAATCCTCCAACCCCATGTTTCTAACTGAATGGGCTCAAAAATTAAAGAGAAGAGGGCAGCCGTTCCTGATCCCAATAACAATCCCGTAAGACAACTTGTAACTGCAAAGCTGCCAATAAGACCACGATTTTTTTCAGGACTATGTTCTGTTGTAAAAGTAATGGATCCAGAATAGTTCCCGCCCATAGAAATACCTTGGAGAAGTCTTAAAACAATTAATAGAACCGATGCTGCAATTCCAATGTCATTATAAGTTGGAAGGATTCCAATGATTGCAGTTGGAATGGCCATTAAAAGGATTGTTAAGACAAGAGCTTTTTTACGACCGTAACGATCACCGATATAACCGAATAAAAGGCCGCCGAGAGGACGGGCAAGATATCCCGCTGCAAAAGCACCATAGGCGGATAATAATTGCGTCATGGAATCAAAACTGGGGAAAAATAACTTTCCAATAATAGGGGCAAAGTAACCGAACAAAGCAAAATCGTACCATTCGAACAAATTGCCCATCATGCTGGTTACAATTGTGCGTGCTAATTTTCTTGGCATAATAAACTACCTAACTCTAAAACAATTTTTACCGGTGCAAACTTAATCTACAAGATTTCTTCTTGAAAATCTGCACAAGTGTTATAAAAAATGGATAAATTGTAAGCGTGAAATGGTATTAGCGTCGACCTGTGCGGCCGCCTAGTCGTAGAGATAGAAATGATTTGAACGCTATATACATAATTTTAATGTATAATTTCCCGTTACAAATCGCAATGAAAAAGCTTATCAGTTTTCGGTATCTTGAATATCAAGAGTTATTTCTTCTTTTAAAGAATGAGACAAAGCTCTTTTTGTTCCATGCTGGATAACAGCGGGAACTATAGCAGATGCCAATTCAGATATTATTAATTGAAGTCTTACATCCTCAAAGAATTGATCTGTATTCGGTTCTGTTAGTTTACCTCTTACTTGCCAAAAAACATCCTCATATCCTCGAGTATCTTCAGGTGTTCCTGTTAGGCAAACGAATATTGAATTTTCAAAAGGGTTTTCATCACCAAATCTTATTTGTTTTATAAGGCGGGCAGTTTGTCCACCATTCAATTCAGGCTGACCGCAGGATTTTCTTACAGCAACCTCGTCACTTTTAAATGGCACATGAAAATCAAACAAAAATAAGGGGATTTTTATACCATCTTCAGCGGCCTTACATGCTGACTCATACGTTTGATGTCCGTAAGCGTCATCGATTACATTAAACCCTAGTCCTTTTAATCTTCTGACAAGCACTTTTCGTGAACCTTCGCCATCTTCAAGAACCATAATTGTATCACCTTTTTTCAAAGGAGTCGCAAAAACTGGTAAACGGATCCTGTGATTTGGTGTCTCAGATAAAAATGCATTACTGCGAGGGCTTATTTCTTGAGAGATCTCTGAGTTTGAGGGTGAGCTTTTTGATTTTCTCAATCTTCTTACTCCACGTAGTCCTCTATAATCGTCGAATATCGTGTCATCTTTTGACTCATTGTCAGGAAGCTCATCAGTAGCATGACAGATTGAAAGAGATAGAAAGATTGATAATATGGAGGAAGCACCTGAGAGCAAAATACCCATAAATTTATATCCTAGCTAATAAAAAAAATCAATAAGACATAATATTTCAATGAACTACATCACATTCAGATGTAATTATTATAAATATAATTCTATTGTGATTTAAAATAGTTTACAAAATATTGATGTGCTTTAAAAAGTAATCACTTTGCTGAAGAGATGGTTTTTTAGGGCACCCTAGTAGTAAAGTTTTCATCCGTTCTGTAGAGAATTTGTAAATTCAAAAATTTCTTTAAGAAATATTCATAAATCTATATCCATACGAGCTAAATAATGAAAATATTCTATGATATTCTAAGAATATGACACTTATGTTAATATAATTATTTTTATAGGTAATTAATTGTAATTTTAGTAATATTTGAGCGTACTGTTACTAGTTAAAAGTTTGTTGAAACAGTTTTAGAACAGCGTTGCTGGTAATAGGGCCAACAGGATATTTGACCCTTTGAGCAGGGCTGATTTTTTTTCCCTTTTGATCAACAGAAAAAGCGATACCCCATAGCCCAAAAATTGATGGCCCTTCAAAGCCAAAACGGGTATCTAGCATTGTAATTTGATGAAGAGAAGCGTCATAAATAAGGGCATATTGGCCGCTTGTGAACCATTTAAAAATCTCAACTTCCGAGTCATTTAAAAACTCTAAAGAAGGAAGATTTTTAGGTTTTTCCAAATATGTCCATTCAATGGGACGCGGAGACCAAGTTGAAACAAAACCAAAGCGTAATTTGTCAGATTCCTCAACCACGACTCGTCTTAAAAAAAGTTGAAACATAGTTGGATAGACTTTTATTTTTGCAGAAGAAGGGTTTTCTAAAGATTGCTGACAAAGGTGTTTTGCCTTGTTGTTCTCGGCAAGTCCTAAGAAAAGATAACCCGTTGTTAATGTAAGGGCAACAGCAGCGCTCGTAGTAACCAAATTTGATCGACGATGAAAGAAAAATCCTATTGAAATTGCAACAAGGAGTGTGCCTGAATAAACGGGGTCGATAATTGCAATTGCTGGAAAAGTGAAACGATGATCAGAGAAGGGGGCTAAAAGTTGAGTTCCATAGACTGTAAATACATCTAACAAAGGGTGAGTTAATAGTGCCCAAATCGACAGTCCAATCCATGCGGGTAATGGATCTAAACTTCCTTTTGCTTTATAAAATTGCCAGATAAAGTAACCTAGGATAGGGCCAACAATAGGACCAAACCATAAAGAGTGCGTAATACCTCGGTGATGGATCATTTCTGCAAATGGGTTTGAAGACAATCGAACGAAAACATCAGCATCTGGCAACATGCCAAGAATAGCACCCCAAACTAAAGCGCGGCGCCCAAGAGTT
This sequence comes from uncultured Alphaproteobacteria bacterium, assembly GCA_903899945.1. GTDB lineage: Bacteria > Pseudomonadota > Alphaproteobacteria > Paracaedibacterales > CAIULA01 > CAIULA01. Next base: position 288,739 of record CAIULA010000034.1, read on the forward strand.
TTTTGAAAACCGACCTGGGATACTGCGGCTCCTAAGATTCCTTGAGTAATAAGATCCATTTACTAAAACCATTCAAAAATCACGAGCCGAAGCTCGTGATCCGATTTTTTCTGTGATTATGTAGCAGGAGCCTCTGTTGCCGCTGCAGCTTCTTGTGTCGGGGCTTCTTCTGTCGCTGGAGCCTCTGGAGCTGAAGAAGCTTCAACAGGTGCCGCTTCAGGAGCTGGGATTATTCCCTTTTCTGGGGTAGCAGCTACTGTTTCTGACGCTGGAGCGGTTGCAGTTGGATCCGTTGGAGTAGCATCCGCCGCAGTTATTGCAATGCCTTCTTTAGATATCAAGTCCTCACACCGTTTTCTTTTCTTTGCTTTTTTAGCGCCTTCATTTTCAGGGGCAGGGGCAGCTAAAAGCTTTTTACAATTTTCAACTGTTTTTTCCGCTTTTTCCTCTGGGCTAAGAGCAGAGCTTGGCTGCTTATTAACACCTTTATTCTTTTTATGGTGTTTCTTTTGCTTATGGTGGTGCCCTTTGTGTTTCTTGGCGGATTTAATTGGGGTTGTAGAAGGACTAGGGTTTGCTATATTTGCAGGTGGAACGACTGCCTCTGCCGCACAAAGTTGGCTGCTTGCTAATAAAGAACTAGATAAAAGAACAATCTTAAATGTTTCTTTAACGGTAGAAAAACTCAAAATGATATACTCCTAATTTTGGTAAAGTTATGTTTTTTTCATTATGTAACAAGTAATTTTTGAATAAAAGAGAAAAATTTTTCAACCCTTTAGATAAGAAGCTATTTCAGACAGAGTTAAAACATAAGATACGCTACCCTGATCGATAACCGTATTTGGCATATCTTCTGCTAAGCATGTCTCAGGATCCTGAACAATAACAATCTTGTTTGTTGCTAAAAGTTTTTGGGAACCCTTACAGCCGTCATTTCCCATGCCAGTTAAGATAATTCCCGCGACATTTTTGTTTAAGTATGCTGCTGATTCAAACAGCACGTCTATAGAAGGATGAGGTAAATGATCTGATAATACCGTTTCTTTTAGAGTAAGATTCCCATTTTCTAAACAGATCCGACTATCTATGCCTCCACGACAAATCACAACGTGGTCATTTTGTATTAAAAGATTATTGTGCCCTTCAATAATTTTGTGATCGGCCTCTAGATGCAAATCCTTTGCAAGATCTTTTGTATAAATCTCATGCATATGTTGTGCGATAACAATGGGAAAATTTATGTCTTTAAAGGATTTTAAGAGAGTAATGAGGGCAAAGGGGCCACCAGTTGATGCACCAATGACAACAAGATCTAATTGCGGTAAGTAAGCTTCTTTATCTTTTTTTTGCATTTATTAAAAATCAATTAAATGACCTTTTTAATATAAAATAGTCTACAATGGTTGATTAAGAATTAATTTTCTTACAATTCATAAAAAAATATTCATTTTTAGTTATGTTTCATTGTTTTGAAAATGGTTTTTAGTGTCTCTTGATTTTGGTCGAAATTTGTGATACAAACTAGAATCAGATTGTAGTTTTAGTAATATTATTTTTCAAAATTACAATTTAAAGTAATAATGTTTCTGATTTTTTGGTAAAATAGTTTGGTATGCTCTAATGACTTATGTGGTTACAGAAGCTTGTGTCCGTTGTAAATATATGGATTGCGTAGAGGTATGTCCCGTCGACTGTTTCTATGAAGGTGAGAATATGCTTGTGATCAATCCTGAGCAGTGTATTGACTGTGGGGTTTGTGAACCTGAATGTCCGGCAGAAGCAATAGTGGCAGATACACATCCAAACACTGAAAAATGGGTAGAAATAAATAGAGAATATTCATCTGTATGGCCTAATATAACCAGAAAAGGAAATTCACCTGCAGATGCTGATGAATGGTTGAAAGTAGAAGATAAGTTTAAAAAACACTTCAACTCAGCGCCAGGAAAAACTTAATAATTTACTTGTATTTTTGAAAATTGTGACTACTTAAAAGAAATAGAACGAGCTCAAAATTATAAAACATACAATAGGAAAAATATGGCAGGTCATACTTTTGTTTCAGGCGATTATGTGGTTTACCCGGCACATGGCGTTGGAAAGCTTATAGGAAGCGAAATTCATGAAATTGGTGGTCATCAGCTTGAGCTGCTGGTTATTAATTTTGATAAAGAACGCATGACTTTGAGGCTGCCTATAGCAAAGGCGCGAGCTGCAGGATTAAGGGCTTTGTGTAGTCCTACGGATATGAAAAAGGCACTCGATGCTTTGACAGTGCGTACTAAACAAAAAAGGACAATGTGGAGCCGCCGCGCTCAAGAATACGAGAACAAGATCAACTCTGGCGATCCGTGTTCTATAGCTGAAGTTATCCGTGAATTGTATCGACATCATAGTGATTCTGATCAGTCCTATAGCGAGCGTCAAATTTACCAGGCTGCAATAGAGCGCTTAGCGCGTGAACTTGCAGCTGTTGAAAGTATTGACGAGAATGCTGCCGTCAACAAGATGGAATCTATTCTGCAAGCGGCCTAATAAGGCTTTAAAGTTATACTCAACAAAGAAAAGCATATGAATAAAAGCGGTTGGATAGTTATTGATAAACCGCTTAATATGACCTGCACTCAAGTGGGTGGCGTGTTGCGTCGTCTGTTGAGTGTTAAAAAAATAGGACATCTCGGGACATTAGATCCTTTAGCGACTGGTGTTCTCGTTTTTGCAATTGGAGAGGCAACTAAAGCTATTCCTTATTATAAAAATAAACATAAAGTTTATGATTTTGAAACCACATGGGGTGAACAAAGATCCACAGATGATGCTGAAGGAAATATTATTGAAACATCTTTTATCAGGCCCTCTTTAGAAGAAATTGAAAGAGTTTACAAAAATTTCATAGGTGAACTTCAGCAAATCCCACCTATTTACTCTGCTATCAAAGTTAATGGGAAGCGGTCCTATAAAGCGGCTAGAGAGGGGCAGGACATATCCTTAAAGGCCCGTCAGATTACGGTTTATAATCTTGAAATTATCAAAGCCCAAAAAGAAAGTTGCCAATTTAGGGCAGCATGTGGAAGTGGGACGTATATTAGATCTCTAGGGCGTGACATGGCGCTTGAATTAAATACTGTTGGTTACATAAGTAGCCTTAGGCGTATTAAAGATGGAAAATTTAGTATAAGTGATGCGATTTCACTGGAAAAGTTAAAAAAAATCGATCATAAAGAGAGATATCAATATATAAAGCCAATTAGAGCAGTTCTGGACGACATCCCGGCTGTCCCTGTATCGGCTTTTGATGTTGAAAAAATCCGCTGCGGAATGGCAATCAAATCAGAAATTGATTTTGGGGATTCTTTTATAGCTGTTTGCTTTGAAGAAAAACTTCTAGCAATAGCTGCTTTTAAAGAAGGATTGCTCTATCCAAGACGGGTTTTTTCTTTAGATTAACACTAAAATTAAGGAAAAAACGATGTCGATTACTCAAGAGAAGAAACAAGAACTTCTAAAAGAATTTGCAATTAAAGAAGGGGATACGGGTTCACCAGAGGTGCAGGTTGCAATTCTTACTGAAAGAATCCGCAATCTATCAGAGCACATGACTGCTCACGCAAAAGATTTTCACTCCCGTCGTGGATTGCTGATGATGGTTGGCGCAAGACGCCGCTTGCTCGATTATCTAAAAAGGAAAGATGAGAGCAGGTACCAGCAAGTTATTAAGCGTTTGAATATACGTCGTTAAAAGTTGACTACGTTATATTTGTTTTGAAATGGGAAGGGAGCGTTTTTAGAAAGCGCTCCCTTTATTTTTTTAATGTAATAAAGGATAAAAATGTCAGATTTTTTTAAAATTATTAGGGAAGAAATTCAATGGGCCGGACGATCATTAATTCTTGAAACAGGAAAAGTTGCACGCCAGGCTGACGGTGCTGTTATGGTAACTTATGGCGGGACAACTGTTCTGTGTACGGTTGTTGGTAAAAAAGAAGCAAAAGCAGATATAGATTTTTTGCCGCTTTCTGTTCATTATCAAGAGAAAACCTTTGCGGTTGGTAGAATTCCAGGTGGTTTTTTAAAACGTGAAAACAAACCATCTGAAAAAGAAACATTGGTTTCAAGATTAATTGATAGGCCAATTCGTCCACTATTTCCTGAAGGATTTCATAATGAAGTTCAGGTTATTTGTACAGTTTTAAGCTATGACCATGAAAATGACATGGATATCACAGCACTTATTGGCGCATCCGCTGCCTTAAGCATCTCTGGTCTTCCTTTTATGGGGCCAGTTGGTGCATCTAAAATCGGGTATGTCGATGGTAAATTTATTCTGAACCCAATTCCTAGTGACCTTTCTCAAAGCAGTCTTGATTTAGTAGTAGCCGGAACCTCAGAAGGTGTTTTGATGGTTGAATCAGAAGCTAAAGAATTGTCAGAAGATATTATGCTAGAGGCTGTTGTCTTTGGTCATAAAGGTTTTGAGCCAGTTTTGAAAATGATTGAATCCTTAAAGAAAAAAGCAGGAAAAACAGAATGGGTTGTCGCAGGTCTACATGATCTTCATCAAGCTATGAAAAAGCGTGTGGCAGAAATTGCAGAAGCTGATTTAAAGAAAGCTTATGAAATCACTGTAAAACAAGACCGTTATGCAGCCATTGATGCAGCAAAAAGCAAGGCAAAAGAGACTTTGGCGACAGAGTTTCCAGGAATGAATCCTGACAGCTTACTGGAAGGGTTACAATCTGAAATCTTAAGAGGAAACATTATAGAACATGAGAAACGCGTTGATGGACGTGGTTTAACAGATATTCGTCCAATTGTGTGTGAAACTGGTTTTTTGCCAAGAACTCACGGCAGCGCGCTTTTTACTCGTGGAGAAACTCAAGCATTAGTAGTCACGACTCTTGGAACAGGCCAAGATGAACAGATGATTGATGCCTTAGAGGGAGAGTATAGAGAAAGATTCTTGCTGCATTATAACTTCCCTCCATTCTCAGTTGGTGAGGTTGGTCGCATGACTGGTCCAGGACGCCGTGAAATTGGTCATGGCAAGCTCGCATGGCGTGCCTTACGTCCGTTGCTTCCAACTAAAGAACAATTTCCATACACCCTGCGTTCTGTTTCAGAAATCACTGAATCCAATGGATCTTCTTCTATGGCGACAGTTTGTGGAACGTCCTTATCGATGATGGATGCAGGAGTGCCACTTGTACGTCCTGTTGCCGGTATTGCTATGGGCTTGATCAAAGAAGATAATAAATTTGCTGTTCTTTCAGATATCCTTGGTGATGAAGATTTCTTGGGTGATATGGACTTTAAAGTAGCTGGGACCGAAGTTGGTGTAACGGCCCTTCAAATGGATATTAAAATTACCAGTATTACACCTGAGATCATGAAGATTGCCTTAAAGCAAGCTCTTGCAGGAAGGCTTCATATTTTGGGTGAAATGTCTAAGGCCCTTGAAGCTTCCAGAAGCGAAGTTAGTGATTATGCTCCGCGTATGGTTACAATGAAAATTAATCGCGATAAAATTCGCGAAGTTATCGGCTCTGGCGGTAAAGTTATCAGAGAAATCTGTGAGACTACAGGCGCTAAGATTGATATTGATGATGATGGTAATATTACCATTTCAGGATACGATTCAAAATCCATAGAGGGTGCTCAAGCTGCAATTACGGCAATTGCATGCGAACCGGAAATTGGCGCTGTTTACACAGGAAAAGTCGTAAAGATTGCTGACTTTGGCGCGTTTGTAAACTTCCTTGGAAGCAAGGATGGTCTAGTGCACATTAGTGAACTTGCGAATCATCGTGTCGGAAAAGTTAGTGATATTGTTAATGTTGGTGACCAAGTCCAAGTTAAAGTTGTTGGTTTTGATGACCGTGGAAAAGTAAAGCTTAGTATGAAAGCTTTGTTGTCAGAAGCCCCTTCTTCAGCAGAAGGTTAGAGTCGTAAACAGGAGTTTTTGTGTTTTTACACAAAAACTCCTGTTTTAAAGCTTGCAAAATCAAAGAAATTTGATAATGTACATAGGTAATCTTTTACTGGGGTATAGCCAAGTGGTAAGGCAGCGGTTTTTGGTACCGCCATCCCTAGGTTCGAATCCTAGTACCCCAGCCATCTTTTTATTTTATAAAAACTCCAACAACTTCTAAGTGCGCAGACCAAGCAAATTGATCAACTGGCGTAATTTTTTTTAAAGTGTAGCCGCCGTCTACAAGTTCTTTTGCGTCCCTTGCGAAGGTTTGAGGATTGCACGAAACATAAGCAATTGTCTGGACCGAAGAATGTTTAAGCATTTTAACCTGTTCAAAAGCCCCCGCTCTGGGAGGATCAATAACTACCATCTGATATAAACTTAGTTCCTTCATGGACAAAGGTTCATCAAACAAATTGCGATGATAGGGTGTAATATTTCTTTTGCTTTTTGAAATGGCGTCTTCCAGTGCTTTTAAGGCTGGCTTATCCAATTCAAATCCGTCCACGGCAGCAATGCGGCTAAGGGGAAAACTAAAAGTTCCTCGCCCACAAAAAAGATCCGCTGCTTTGGTAAGCGACTTGGGGACATTTTCCATAACAAGGGAGGTTAATATACCATCAGCTTCTTCAGTTGCTTGCAAAAAACTATAGGCATCAACTGCAACGTCTACACCGTCAAAAACAACAACTGGATCGGTTGTTTTATAAACACAGTCTATCTTTTTGCCATGCTTAAATACAAATCGTGCGACTTTGTTGTCTAAGGCGAAAGATTCTAAGATTTCTCTTTGAGATTCTGTTAATTCTAAAACACCTTGAATTTCCAGACTAAAGTCGACACCTGAACCTGTTTCAGTTAAGAAGATTTTGGCTTTTTGAAAATTATCTAAGATCAGATTTAAAACCTCTTTGAAAGGCGTTAAAAGAGATTTTAGAGCTGGTGATAAGGTATGGCACTCTTTTAGATCAATAATCTGATGACTTTTCCAACGATGAAAACCTAAATAGACAACATCGTTCTTTTTAATGATGTCAAGATTTGCTCGGCGTCTTTTTCCAAATGGAAGGATGATAACATCATCCACAAGAAATGGATCAAGGCCATGTTCTTGAAGAGAAATCGTTATTAATGACTTTTTAAATTCCCTATAAAGATCTAAATTCATGTGCTGAAGTGTACAGCCACCGCATTGCGTAAAATGACGGCATACCGGAGGAACCCTGCAATCACTAGCATTCTCAACCGATTGAAAAAGGAATTTTTTGCGCTTTTTTGAACATATCTGTTTAAAGGTAATCCGTTCACCCGGAAGAGAGAAGGGGATGTGAATGGTTTTTCCTTCAAATTCACCAATTCCTTGTGCCTCATGACTTAGAGAGTAGATTACAGAGGTTCCAAAAATTTCTTCCATACGTATCCTAACAAGCTTTTATTTTGAGGCTTCATCATATAAATAAAATCCTTCTCTATCAACTCTTATGGCTTTTTCCCATTTATCATAAACAATTTGAATGGAACTGGAGGCTGACTTATTGGTAGAATACCGAATCATCCTGATTCAAAAAAGGTTATGGGATTTTATGCTTGACTACGAGATTTTACGCCTCATTTGGTGGGGCCTTTTAGGCATATTATTAATTGCTTTTGCCATCCTCGATGGTTTTGATATGGGAGTTGCGATTCTTTTGCCTTTCATGGGGAAAACAGATATGGAAAGGCGTATTTTTATTAATACAATTGCGCCTGTTTGGGAATCAAATCAAGTTTGGCTTATTTTAGGAGCAGGGGCAATCTTTGCTGCTTGGCCGCCCCTTTATGCGGTGGCATTTTCGGGGCTCTATATACCGTTATTTATTATTTTATGCACTCTTATCTTAAGGCCTGTTGCTCTTAAATTTCGAAGTAAAGTTGAAAATACCTTATGGCGTCAGATTTGGGATTATGGAATTTTTATAGGAGGTTTTGTTCCTTCATTGATTTTTGGAATTGCCGTTGGAAATGCTATAGAAGGCGTACCATTTCATTTTGATGAAGATCTTCGTGTTATCTACACCGGGACATTTTTGGAGTTATTTAATCCATTTTCGATAGGCTGTGGGCTTATTGGAGTCATGATGATGACCTTGCAAGGTGCAACCTACTTAAAATTTAAAACCTCTCAAAGTTTTTCTTATCGCTTTCAACCTGTCATTTTTGCATGTGTTATTGCCCTGCTTACAGGATTTACCATTATGGGCCTTTATACTCACTCATTTGTTTATGGATATAAAATAGTTTCAGCAATTGACTCAATTGGCTTTTCCAATCCCCTAGGTAAGGTAGTTGTTAGAAACTTAGGGATTATTGCTCAGAATTTCTATCAATACCCAGAGATGTTATTGGGACCTGTGTTCGTTTATTTGGGCGGCATTATATGCCTTGTTACAATCAGGCGGCCTTTTCTTTCTTTTGTTGGTAGCAGTCTTCTTACAACTGGAATAGTCTCTACCGTTGGCTTTAGTCTTTATCCATTCCTTCTTCCCTCAACAAGCCATCCTTCTCATAGTTTGACAGTTTGGGACGCATCTTCTAGCCAAAGAACCTTATGGATTATGTTGTTAGCTGTTGTTATTTTTCTACCGATTATTCTTGGATATATCACATGGCTTTTTCGTGTTTTGCGCGGCAAAGTCACAGAAGAAGAGGTCAACGCTAATGAAAGCAGTTATTGAAGAAGATACTTTAATCCAACAAGTGAATGACTACTGTGAGTATTCTCTTGATCAATGGCATGTTCCAGGTGCTGCTATTGCGATTGTACATAAGGGCGAGGTTGTTTTTCAAAAAGGTTATGGTACCCAAAGATACGGTGAGAATATTGCCGTTACAACTGACACGCTCTTTCCAATTGCATCTATTACAAAATCTTTTGCCGTTTTGGGATTAGCTTTGTTGGTTGATCAAGGTAAATTGCACTGGAATGACAGGGTTATAGATTATTTACCTGATTTCAAACTAAAGGACCCTTGGGTCACGCGCGAATTTCAGATCACTGACTTGTTTTGTCACAGATCAGGATTTTACCCAGGAGCTCTAGAGCAAATGGCGCAATGGGGGTATGATAGAAAAGATATTCAAAAAGGATTTTCTTTTCTTGATTCCATCAATAGCTTTCGCTCAACCTATGCTTATATAAATGTTCCTTATTTGTGGATTGAGGATTTGATTGAGGTTATCACAGGGCAAAAATGGGGTGACTTTATCAGAGAAAATATCTTAAACCCTCTAGAAATGAAAAAAACGGATATAATCGGTAAAATTGATAAATCAAGATTAATAACGGGCCATATTTTGGATGAAGAAACAAGAACACAAGTAAAACCAGTTTCCTTTAGTATCTTTCCTGAGGTTTTTTTAGCTGCTGGGGGGCTCGTTTCTTCGGTTAATGACCTTAGCCGTTGGCTTCTTTTACAACTTGGCGACCTTTCTTTAATTTCAAAAGAAAATATGGAATTTTTACATTCATCCAAAACTCCAGTTGAACCGTTTTTAGGATATGGAGGAGGGTGGCGAATTTTTGATGACAAGCCTTGCCGTGTTTTGAGTCATGGAGGCTTGATTTCAGGAATAAAACATCGTTTCTTATTCATTCCACAATGTGATACTGGCATTGTTGTTTTAACAAATTTAACGCATTCAGAAGCAAGTATGGGGATTTCCGATTACTTTGCAGACCGGGTCATGGGGTTACCTTTAAAAGATTATAGTTTTGAGCTTTTAGAAAAAGAACCTTTTGTGCCTATGGCTAGGCCAAAAAAATCAGGACGGAAAATTGATATAGGCTCGTTTGAAGGCACCTACCAAAATAATGTTTTAGGATCTGTAACCATCACAAATGGTAGTGAAAGTGACCTTGAGATGATTCTTGGTCCTAAAAACGCTAAAGCCAGATTAAATCACAATAATGAGCAAACTTTTTTGATCTCTTTTATAAGAGAAGCAGGGGCTTCAGTTGGAGAATCTCATTGGGGGACAGCTACATTTTCAAGCGACCAGCTAACCTTAAAAGGTTATGAGGACTTTGAAAATGAAACCTTTGTTTTAAATCGCGATTAAGTGAGCGGAAATTTTTCTAAAACAAATCTACGTAATGATATCATCCAACTGGAATTTAAAACCTTTCTTTCTATTCCTCGAATCATTTTCCCCATTTTTGGAAGTAAAGATTCGTATTCACGGCCTGGGTGCCTATGATGCCAATCAGCATACTTATAAAATTCAGGGACTGTTATAAGGTGTTTTCCATTGGGTTCTAGGTTATAAAGCGTACTTAAGACGGACTCATCATGAGCATGACCACGAAATTCCGGATATTCCGGAAGAGTGCTAGGGGTATCCGTTAGAATAGATTCATCTGAGCAATATTCTAGCCATTTTTTTACAAATTCTCTGCTTTCCGATGTATTACGAAAGACACTAAAGGCTGCCCAAAGATGCTTTCCTTGTCTAGAAACAGGAGTATCACAGCCCATTTTAACGAGGGTTTCACGTTTTGTAATTTGCCCCAAATTTCCATGAAGAGAGGGGTCGTAGTCCACCAAAATTATGGGATGTTGGATCGCAAGATCAATGAGTGGTTGTAAAGGGCTGTGGAACACAAAGCCGCTGTCTGCATAGATAACAATGGCATTCTCTTTTATGATTTGAAGGGTTTTTAAAATAATCCAAGGTTTCCAAAGCCAATAACCGGCACCTTTCTTCTGGGAGAAAATGTTTTTGTTTTTCTCTAGAAATTCTTTATCCAAATGCGATTTTTTATAATTTAAGAAAAAATCAACACCCTTATTAAGCGCTGAAGCTGTTAGTGCATTCTGGTTTTTGTGAAATATCTCTGGCCCGTCAGCATAAGACACAAGATAGACCGACGCTTTGTTCACAGCTGTAAACGCATCCTTAAAAACAGGTTCAACGGAAATATCCGTAAACATCAATATTTTTGCTTGGCTAAGCAGAATAAGAAAAGTGAAAAAAATAAGAATGCGCTTAAGAGAGCTTGTTAGTTTCATACACAAAGTTCAAAAATGATAGATCTTTCTTTTTGCAATTTAGCCTTAATATATTTATCAAGCCAAGTTATATCTTTTATGCGAAAAAAATAAAACAGGGGAATATTTATAGAATATTAATCTCTGTCATTGAGCTATAAAAGTTAATAATTAGTTAATTTTCTTTTAATATGTTGCTAAATTACAACATTTAGTTTTGGTTACACTCTCTACGAACGTCTATTAATTATGAATATTTGATTTTTTGATTCATACTCTAACTTAGATTAAAACTTACCTTTGAGGCTATTTATGAAAATTTTTTTGTTACCCTTATTGGCTATGACAGCTGTTTCTGCTGTACAAGCTGCACCTTTCAATGGCTTTTACTTGGGAGCTCAAGCAGGTATTGCAAAACGTACTACAACAACTTCACTATCTAACCAAGCATTGACAGTAAATGGCGCTACAGTAACCGAAGTTGATTACAGTAAGAAAAACAGAACAACAGGTTTTGTGTATGGTTTAATGGGTGGTTACGGTCGCAATCTTAATGGCCTTTACGTTGGTGGTGAATTGAGTCTTTCTTTTGGCCAAAATAACAAAACTCAAACACAATCAGTTTTGGGAACTAATGGTTCTACCTACTCAGTTAACACACAATACAAGCATGGTCCTGCTTTAACATTTGCTCCTCGGGTGGGTGCGGTTTTTGCTAATTCATACTTAGCATATGTTCGCCTTGGTCTTTCAATGAGTCGTGACCAAATTCAAAACTATGATGTTACAACAGGAAATAGTTTCAGTTCCTCCAAGAAAACTAAACTTACTTTTGTCCCTGGTTTGGGTATCGAAAAAGACTTTGGAAATCACATGTTGCTTCGTTTAGAATATACATATAATACAGGTTCACAATTGTCTGCGGATACCGCAGGAGCTTATCAAGCTAGACAAAATATGAAATACAGCTCTCATGCTCTGAAGTTGGGTGTTTCTTGGCAGTTCTAATTTAATAGCTCTTTTAAAAAAAAATATTAAAAAAGCCCAATCTCATATAACGTGAGACTGGGCTTTTATCAAAATAGCTTTTTAGAGAGTGTTGTTATTTTCTATAGTGGGGTCAGAAAGAGAAGCTTTTACTGAAGCTCAAACATAATTTCGTTACGACGAAGAAAAGGCAAGGTCCATGGTGGATTATAAAAAGCAAGAATACGATTGCCGATTGTGTCTAATTTTTCTTTTTCTATAAAGTTATCAATATCTTCTTGATATTTCTTCAGAGCGCTCTCTGTTGCCAAACCCGAAAAACGAATGACAGCATAGCGTTTTGCTGAAAGTGATACGATTTGTATTTGGCTGTTGTTTGGGCGAGGTAGTGTTTCTAAGGTGTACGCAGAAGGCATTACAAATCTTACGATCCAATGCTTATGTGTATCTAATTCCTGTTGAATGACGGGAGCCGTCATTGAAATTCTTTCCCTCTGTTGTTGTGATACAGGGGCTGTCATGCCGATTTTACTAACGCTTTTGTTGTTGCCAAAGATATAGTCAGCCAGCATTCTAAAGCCCAATGAAATAGCACTCTTTCTTTCTCCTACAACCTCGACTTGGGCAATAAGCATCGGAGCGTATTCGCGTATCTCAATGTTACTTTGAGAATAAATGACGTTATATTTTGGTTCATCTACTTGGCTCATGATTGTTCCTGCTAGAGCTAGAGTAACCAATAATATGAAACTAATTGCAAAGACCACTCGTTTTTTTGTTACTTTTAGTTTCATTGTGTCCGCTCAGTTTGGCTCACTGTGTTGATCCTAACATTTGCGATAAGGTTTATCAACTTAGGAACGATTTTTACGAATAATCTCGTACGATCGAAAGGAATCCTTCGAATCACTTGTCTAACGGCCACTGAGGTTGAGTCCCGAACTGAGATCTCATCTCACTGACTTCCACTATCATCCACCGAGCAAAGTCTTATTCTTCTTGGGTTCCTATAACTGTCTGACCTCCGCCCAAAATATAAGTTTTTCTCAGGCCCCACCGGGGGGGATCCATGCTCTGGACCTCACGGTCGGGGCCTTGGGGAAATTGGGGTAAAAACAGACATCTTGATTTTCTTTGAGCATATATAGCAGAATCAATATAAACTGAGTATAAATTTACCTCACCTCGAGGAGTATAAGCTTTGTTGCAATCCATGAAAATACTTGGTTTTACGTTTTTCCGGGTCGTTGGTTTTGAGCATTTTAAAGGCAGAGTAGATTAATCATCCGTGCGTAAGTTTGCGTGTATTTGTATAGTACTGGGATTGTTTATAAAAGGAACTTTTGTGTGGGCAGAAAATCCTTCTAACGAGGTTGAGCAGAAATCTTTTAAGATGATTCAAGAGGTGGTTTTAAAAATTCTGGACAAAGAAACAGGAAAGACACAAACATTCACAACACCTCTTTCAAAGCCTATTCGTTATAAATCGCTTATTGTGCGTCCCCGAAATTGCGTTAAAAAAAAGGCAGGTATGGCGTATGAGGTTAACTGGTCTTTTATCGAAGCCTGGATTCAGCCTCCGTTAAACAATTTAACGGCTA
>CAIULA010000035.1 GCA_903899945.1 uncultured Alphaproteobacteria bacterium
AATCTCAGCTGCACACCGAGCTGTCGTACCGGCTACAAAATGCTCTATTAGCTTTCCTTGGATATTTTTACTTAATCGGCTCTTTCTCATGCTTCCCTTATAACATTATTTCTTGTTATCTGGGACAGCCCCTTTATTTTTAAGAAAAATTATATTTTTTCAATTAATAGTGGAAAATTTAGTTGAGTTTATTTTTTGAGAAAGTCTCTTGAAAACAACACAAAATCCCCATTCCAAATACGACAACTGCCCATCCTTGGTGTAGAGTGCCAAGGCCAACAGGAACTTGATAAAGGAGCGTGAAAATACCTAAAATGGCTTGTATGGTTACGGTTAATGCCCAAAGCCTAATAATAGGTTTCTTTATAGGCATTGCTCTGCAGTAACATCCCCAGACAAGTCCCAAAGAGACAAGGGCAAGAATCCTATGGCACCATTGTACTAAAGCGGCATTTTCAAAAAAGTTAACCCAAAGAGGTTTGTAAAATGCCCATTCAAAAGGAATCCATCTGCCTTCCATTAGTGGAAAAGTATTGTAAATATGTCCGGCTTTAAGTCCTGCAACAAGACCTCCATAGATCATTGTAATAAATTGAAAGACAAAAGTTACCCAAATAAGTTTGCTTTTCGTGTGTTTTTGACCGGGGGTAATAATCTCCAAAAGACTCCATAGAACGAATCCAAAAAGCCAAAAAGCTAATGCAAGGTGCAAAGTAAGACGATAATGACTCACGGCAGGATCTTTAACAAGGCCACTTTTCACCATGTACCAACCCATAAAACCTTGCAGAACACCTAAAATTAAAATCATAATACTTCGTCGTTTTAACGATGGCTTTAATTTCTGGCGCATCCAAAAAATGACTAAAGGAATAAAAAAAACAAGACCTATCAGCCTTCCCATCAGACGATGCGCGTATTCCATTAAGTAAATGAATTTAAAGTCCTTTAATGACATATCGTAATTAACAAGCTTAAATTCAGGATAGTTTTGATAGGCTTCAAAAGCCTTTTGCCAATCAGATTCTGTTAGGGGAGGGATAACACCTGTGATGGGTTTCCATTCAATAATCGAAAGTCCTGAGTGTGTCAGACGAGTGGCTCCGCCGAGGATAATCATTAACCAAATTAAAATGGCGGTTGCTGCTAACCAAATAATTAAAGGTTTATACCCACCCTGTTTCAGAAACTGGATTGCCGTATCATCTTCGATACTCTGATCTTGTTTGGGTCTAGTTTTGTTCATGATCTAAAAGAGTCAAAGATAAGGCGTGAATGTGATTTTTCAAAAGCTCATCTAAAACTTTATGAACCAAACGGTGACGTTCAATTCGTGAAAGACCTGCAAATGTCTTTGATACGATTTTTATGCGAAAATGGCTCTCAGCGTTTTCTTCTTTTGGGCCATTCTTGTGGCCTCTATGTTTCTCTGATTCATTATTTATTTCTAATAAGGATGGAGAAAGGTGTTTTTGAATAAGATCTTCTATTTGTCGATGAATAGATGGCATAAAATTTAGACGGTTTTGACTTGACTGAGCATTTGGATCGCTTTGTTATTGATTTGGTGATGCACGCGAACTGATTCGTGTTCGTGCATCCAAACAATTAGAGCCTGAGTAATATGATCTGCAACTAATTCACGCAGTTCAATTTCAAATAAGTTTCCCATTTTTTCAATTTGTAAATCACATTCTCTTTGACGGCTTTTAATTTCGTCACTGATTTCTTGTTTGATATTGTGAATAAGCATTTCTGCTTTTTGGCGTGCATCATTGATTATCCTATCTTCTTCTTCTTCGACAGCTATCAACGCTTTTGTTTCTTCGCCCAGTTGGACCAAAGCAAATTCCTTGGCTGCGTTTGAATCTTGGAGCTCTGTTCTAATTGCTTTAATTCTTTCATCTAGAAAATTAGAAATCTGTTTGTAACCGAATTTAAAGAGAAGAATTAAAAATCCAACAAAGCTTAAAACAATATAAAAATTAGAATCTTTAAGCATTGATAGTCTTCTTTTTTACTTTTTCCTTCGAAGAAGGAACTTCTTGCTGACCTAGTAATTTTGGTAGAAGTTGCTGAACACAATCCGCAACAAGGGGCTTTAATGAAACACTAAAATCCTCTCTTTGTTGTTCCATAGAATTTTTCATATTTTGAATAGCACTGTTAAGCTCAGCCTCAACTTTTTCAAATTGCCGATTTTTTTTATCTTCCATTTCCAAAAGTGTGGCTCTGATGATTGCTTCTGCTTTTTCTTCTGCAAATTGGATTCTCTCAGTTCTTGCTTTTAAGAGTCCTTCAATTTGCTCATTCAACATCTTTGCTCGTTCAAGATCGTGATGGACTTTGTTAGATCTGTTTTCCAAAAGGGCATTCATACGTGGCACAAAGATAAAAACAAAAGCACAAATCAGAATGCTAAAACAAACGAGCAACCAAAAAATCTGAGACAAAAAAGTCGATGGATCAAATTGAGGCATCCTTAAACCTTAATGTGAGAAAAGAATTAGCATGGCGACAATAAAGGCTAACAAAGCAATAGATTCAGTTAGGGCAAATCCTAACAGCCCAATAGGAAACAAATCGTTTTTAGCTGAAGGATTTCGGGCAATTGAAGAAATGAGAGTTGAGAAAATGTTTCCTAAAGCTAAACCAACTCCAAGTAATGCAAAAGTTGCCATGCCGGCCCCGATCATTTTTGCTGCGCCTATTTCCATATGTAACTCCTTATTTTTAAATCAATGTAAGTTTAACGCATCATTTAAATATATACACGTTAAAATCGTAAAAACATAGGCCTGGAGAATTGCAACTAACAATTCAAAACCTGTAATGGCAACATTTAAGAGTGTAGGTAAAATTGCTGCTGGAATGAATGCAGTCCCTGCTAATAAAACAGCAAAAGAAGCAAAGATTTTGAGCATAACATGCCCAGCTACCATGTTTGCAAACAATCGTACAGAAAGACTAACAGGCCTTGATAAATAGGAAATGATCTCAACCGGAATTAAGAGGGGGGCTACGTATATGGGAATACCTGACGGATAAAAAACCCGAAAAAAATGAGTGCCATGCTTTATAAAGCCTGCAACGGTGATTCCGAGGAAAACGAAGAATGCTAGGGAAAAGGTTATAATGATATGGCTTGTAAATGTGAAAGCATAGGGGATTAGGCCAATTAAATTGCCAAAAAGAATGAACAAAAACAAAGAAAGGACATAGGGAAAAAATTTCCCCCCTTCTTTGCCAACATAAGTTGTTATCATATCGGCAATGAAGTGAAAAAGAGATTCTACACTAACCTGGAGACGGCTAGGGATTAAACGTTTGTTTCGGGTCGCAAAGTGAATAAAAAGGCAAATCGCAAGGGTTGTCAAAACCATAAAAAAGGAGGCATTGGTGAAAGAGACATCATATCCACCAATATGCAATGGCAAAAAGGGTTTGATTTTAAACTGATGAAGGGGGTCCATACTCAAGACTATTTTTCTCCTGTTTCATCCCAATTTTTTACCAAAAGCCTATATACATTGAGACTTCCCGCCATTATACCAAGGATAATGAAAATAACTAGTCCCCATGGGTGGCTTTCGAAGTAAAGATCGATCCCCCTACCAATCAGGGTTCCTATCAAAATACCCGAGATAAACTCAACGCCTACTCGCATGGCAATGCTTATATACTTAGAGTTTTTATCCGCCATAAAAAGCTTTTAAAAGGTGAACCGTTTCTTGAACACCTTCGGCTTGTTTTTTAACGGTCTCAAAGGCTGCAGCACCTAAAGCCTTTGCTTTTTCAGGATTAAGAAATAGGTTTTGAACCCCTTCTGCCAATTCCTTTTGTGTTTGAACTGCGTAACAATCATCTGATAAATGTGCACAAACATCCTTAAAATTGCTCATACGAGGCCCCCATAAGACGGTGCATTTAAATAAGACTGGCTCAATTGGGTTATGTCCTTCAACGGATACAAAGCTGCCGCCTATAAAAACAATCGATGAAAGTGAGAAAAATAGCCCAAGTTCACCAATCGTATCGACAAGGTAAATCTCAAAATCAAAAAAAGAGTTGTTCTGAAGAACACTGTGAGATTGCACTGATAGTCCGGAATCTTCACACAGCTTTTTAACTTTATCACAGCGATTGGGGTGCCTTGGGATCAGAATCGTCAAAAGATTTGGAAATCGTTTTTTAAGATCATGGTGTGTTTGGATGACAATTTCTTCTTCGCCTGCATGAGTGCTGGCTGCGACCCAAATCACGCGATCTTTGAATAAACGGGAAAGCTTTTGGAGTTTGTCAACTGAAACGGGCAGGGGGTCAGCTGCAAATTTTAGGTTAGCCATGACTTCAACCTTAGGGGCGCCTAAGTGAATAAGCCTTTTAGCCATTGATGGAGATTGGGCTAAGCATAAGGAAAAACGAGACAATAACTGTCTTGCTAAAAACCTAAATTTTAACCAACGATGGTAACTGCGGTTCGACAAACGCGCATTGAGGAGAACCAAAGGAATCTTCATCTTATGGATTTGAATGATTATGTTAGGCCAAAGTTCAGATTCAACCAGTACTGCAAGTTGGGGTTTCCAGTATTTTAAGAATTGTCTTACCCAGGGGCCAACGTCAAAGGGAACGTATTGATGAATACAAAGGTCTGATAAACGCTGTTCTATAATAGATGCAGCTGTAACAGTTGTTGTTGTAAGGAGGATGTTGTGATTGGGATAATTTTCTTTATAAGATTTGATTAAAGGAATTAGTGAGATTGTCTCGCCAACACTGGCTGCATGGATCCAAATTAAAGGGTCTCGTGGACGCTCAACCGAAGCAATGCCATAACGCTCACCAATTCTATCTTTTTCTTCGAGGCCCTTTTTTAAGCGGTAAGAGGTCAGGATCTTTATAAAAGGAAGCAATAAAATAGAAAGCAGATAAAAGCTCAAAACCCAGTTTTTCCTTAATACAAGTTAATTAAGTGATTATAGACAATATGCTTGATTAGAGCGGAGTTTGTCAAACTATTGACCATACTATCCGACATTAATGGCTAAGAAGTGGTGGAATCAGGCGATTTGCTCGGATCAAGCTTATTTCAAAGTAAACTCTATTTTTCTTTCTTCTTGATATAATTCTTCTGCTAGTGGACGAGGCAAAGCTGTGTTTCCGTTAGTAAACTGGCTTTTTATAAAAAAATACTGAGCACCATAATTGTAAAGTCCTTCCCCTTTTATTAATCTGCCCTCTCTTTTTAAGAGTCTTATATAGTCGCTTAATGATAATCCTTCTTCCCAATTCAAGCTATATTTTTGCCTTGTTTTTCTTGATTCAAAAGTCAAAATTATGCCTTCTTGAACTGTCTCTTGATGCTCAGCACCAGAGAGCAATCTTGTGAACCTGTTTTCAATTCTACCTTTGTCCGCATCTTCCATCGCTTGTAAAGAATGAAATATAGTCAATATTATGATTATAGACTGAAATATGCATTTAATTTTCATTAAGTTTTTCATTTGTTTTCTCTTTTTGTAGTTTTCTGCAGAAAAAATACAACAATTTTATTGGGAAAAACAATCAAAAAAACAACTTGACATAATTTTTTTGTTGTGAAAAATCGACAGAAATTTTTGCTGCTATATAGCAGGTTATCTAAACAAAAAAAGGGCTATCCTAATCTTAGGACAGCCCTTTTTGTCTTAATTTAGAGCTTTTAGTGGCTGCCGTCTGGAACGACGCGGCTGCGATCCTTACCACTTTGAACGACAAGAACACGTTGACCAACCGCAAGCTTTGGATCAGCGCCTTGAGCAATGGTTACTACGTTACCTTGATCAAGTTGAACTTGGTATTCTATACCTTCTTGTTCAGACATTTTCTGTTCTAAGAAATGTCCTGCTGCGCCCGCTGCTAGGCCACCTAAAACACCGGTTACAAGACGACCTTTACCGCCACCAACTGTTGATCCCAATAATGCACCTGTACCACCCCCGATAAGTGCTCCTGCCCCTAATTTTCCATCGGAAGAATTAATCATAATCGGACGAGCCGCAATAACTGTTCCCTTAAAAGTTTGGCTAATTTCACCGACCCCTTTTGCACTATAGTCGTTGCCGCCTAATTTAGGCGCACAAGCAGACATCATCAATGAAAGAGAAGATACGGCGGCGATTAATAACGCTTTTTTCATTGCTTTCCTCTAAAAATCAAACAAAAACTATAATAATAGTAAAGCAACAGTAAAGGAAATGCAATACGAGGTTAAGGCTCAGCGCACACTCATCCATCCAGCAACTTCTTTGGTATAATAGGTCACCATAAAATCAGCGCCTGCGCGCTTGATGCTGGTTAAAACCTCGAATACAATTTTCCTTTCATTAATCCAGCCTTTTTCAGAAGCCGCTTTTATCATACTGAATTCAGCGCTGGGGTGATAAGCACATAACGGAATGTTTGGATACGCCTGCTTGACGCGGTAGATAATATCTAAATAGGTATGAGCTGGCTTTATTAATAAAATATCAGCTCCTTCCAGGACATCCATCGCAGCCTCGCGCAAAGCTTCGCTACCATTAGCAGGATCCATTTGATAGGTGCTGCGATCACCAAATTTAGGCGCCCCTTCTGTTGCCTGGCGAAAAGGTCCATACATAGAGGAAGAATATTTAGCCGTATGTCCCATAAGAGGAATATGGCTAAAACCAGCTTTATCAAGACCTTGGCGAAGAGTTACTATTTGGCCATCAATCATACCACTTGGGGCAAGCATATTCGCACCTGCCTTTGCGTGACTGATTGCTTGCTTTACTAAAATCTCAAGAGTTTTGTCATTATTAAGATCAACGCAGCTGCCATGATCATCCATGACCCCACAGTGTCCATGGTCGGTGTATTGGCACAAACAAATATCTGAAATAATCAACAAATCAGGGGCAATTTTTCGAATCTGACGGATTGCCTTTTGCATAATTCCATGATCACTAAAGGAATCTGATCCAACGATATCTTTAAAACTTGGTACACCAAAAATCATAAGGCTTTTAATCCCTAAACTTACAATTTCTGTGATTTCTTCATCCAGTTTTGAAAGAGGAATTTGATAGTGCCCAGGCATAGATGAAATAGGATTTTTTTCACCCTCATCACCTTTGATAAATATTGCATGAACTAAATCATCCAGATTTAATTCTGTTTCCCTAATTAAATCTCTTATCACAGGATGCTGTCTTAAGCGGCGCAAACGAACTGTTGGAAAAATAGTGCTCATAGAGTTTTACTCAAGAATTTAAAAAGGACTAAAGAAAACTTATCGCTTCGTTTTAAAAAAGTCGATTAATAAGTTTGAACATTCTCTTTCATTAATGCCGCCGACAACTGTTGGTTTACGAAGGGAATGTTTAAAAATTTTTGCCCCATGGTCAACTCCGCCTCCCTTTGGATCGTAAGCACCAAAATAAAGGTATCTAATCCTGGCCAAAGCCATTGCTGCTGCACACATGGCGCACGGCTCTAGGGTTACATAAAGATCGCAATCATCCAAATAAGAGGTACCCAAAATTTGACTGGCAGCACGAAGCGCCAATATTTCAGCGTGGGCCGTTGGATCAGAGGTTGTTTTTACAAGATTATAGCCACTTGCCAGAAGTGTAGCCTCTTTCACAACAACTGCCCCCACAGGAACTTCGTTATGAATAAAAGCTTTTCTAGCCTGCTCAATAGCAGAAAGCATGTAAGGAAATATGACCATTAAAGACAATGGCGGGAGTGACGGGACTCGAACCCGCGACCTCCGGCGTGACAGGCCGGCGCTCTAACCAACTGAGCTACACCCCCGTGTATTCAAAAATGAAGGTATCTTCTTTTTAATGGATTATTCACGTTTTTGTCAACAGCTTTCTCCTTAAAACTGAGATAATCGCATTAAAATGTTTCTTAACAAAGTGGCTACCCTGAATATTGAATGAGTAATTTGACATAATCATCTGAATGCATTAACAATAAAGGCCTGAATCAATTAAATAGTAATGTGTTTAGATTTAATTTATTTAAAATTTAATGCAGAGGTGTAAATGCGCTGGGTAAGATATATCCTTTTTAGTTCTCTTTTGGTTTCTTTGACTTTTACTATCATCTACAAAAATCAAATAGAACACTTGTTTACCCCTGCCAAGGAAAAGATCTTTTTTGCACGTCGCATCATCCAAATCGGTAAAGAATCTCATTTAACCGTAGACCCGAATATGTCAGCTTCTGAACTCAAGAAGAGCTTTTACAACAAAGAAATTATCTACCCTGACTATATACATAATGGACCTTGGGTTTTTAGGCCTGTCCTAGAGGAGGGCAAATACGCTGATGCTCCTTTAAAAAATCTGAATCCTATCGATGTTTGGGAAATTACTAAAGAACAGATTAACAAGTGTGATGTACTCGTTGCTGTTATTAGTCCTACTGCATATGGAACTTTAGCCGAAGTTGCTTATGCAGTTGGCAGAGGCAATATTGCTGTTTACGTTTTTCCAGATAACAATATGACAGAAGCTGAAATTACTGATTTATGGTATGTTTTCCAGATGGCTCTAAGTACCAAACATTTGTGGAAAGAAAAGCATTTTAAATATAAACCTAACATTTTTCCTAAAGAAAACCTAAATCCTCAAAAGTATGAAGAATCAATTAGGAACATAACACCAATGTTTGCAAGGCCTTAATGCGGATTTACGTTTATAATTCAGATTCTTTTAGGGAAAATAGTTTATTTTTATATTTCTTAAATTATAAAAACAATATAAAACGGCGCCTTAAGTCTCTGCTTAAAAATTTTTCCCTTTCGCAGAAAATAATGTTATTTATTTTGGAATTCTAATGACAAATTCACATCCGCCTGTTGGATTGGATTGAACCGTGATTGTGCCTCCATGTCCATCAACAATTCTTTTGCAGATAGAAAGACCGACGCCTGAGCCTTCATAAGTATGTTTACTATTAAGGCGTTTAAATGGCTCAAAGACACTGCTATGGTATTCTTTATCAATGCCAATGCCATTATCACGTACGCGAACTTCCCAAAAGATATCGCTTTCAAGCCCAAAAATTTCGATAAGAAGCGGTTTTTCTGACCGAAATTTAATAGAATTTCCAATTAAATTCAGAAAAAGCTGATGAATTTGTACGCGTACAGCTTTAATTGTTGGTAAATTTATAATCTTTAGGTGTCCATTAATTTTTGCAAGTCGATATTCAAAGTCTTCCTTAATTTCTTGTGCTACACTGTTTAAATCTAAAAAATCTTTAGGGAGTTCTTTTTGTCCGATAATTTTAGAGTAAGATAAAATATCTTGGATGAGAGTATTAATATTGCTAATACCTTTTACACAATGACGCACATACATAATTGACTCATCATCAAAATGTTGAGCGTGTTTATTGAATATTAATTGAATACAATTTGTTACAGTTCTTAAGGGTTCTTTTAGATCATGTGAACACACATAGGCAAAACTCTCTAAGGATTCATTCGATTGTTTAAGAGCTTGATTTGCCTGACTCAAATCTTCAAGTGCGTTTCTTAATATGCTCTCTTGTTCAATCAACTTTGTAATATTAGCATAATACATGAAAAGCCCTCCAAGGGTACCATCTAATGTATACCATGGAAGCATTACGCCTTCTGTCCAATAGATCTCACCTGACCTAGTTATATCTTGGGTCGGTCCCCATGTAATCGTTTCGCCTTTTAATACTTTTTGATGATTCTCTTTCCATATTGTTGCCTCTTCAGGATAAACTTCGTAATAGTTTTTATTGATAAATTCATGATCTGCACCGAGATTATTATCTTGTTTCCATGCTTCGCTTACAAATTTATGCCGCATATCAGCATCGAACATTGCAACTGGTGCAGGAACTTGTTTGATAAAGAATTCAATAAAGCTATCTAACTCTTTACCTTTTTCTTCGAGTTTCTTGAGGCTTATAATATTATTTATGGTTTCAATAAGTGGACCTAGAAATTCTAATACATCTTCGGTAAAAGGTTCATTTCTTTCTGATATCAACATCCCATGGTGGTCATAGGGAAAATCAAAATGAATACCTAACAAAGATATTTTTTCATTATTTTGTATAAGGCTGCTTTTTGTAACAGGAAAATTTTTTATAAACTCTTTTCTTTCTTCAAACCATTCTTCAGAATTTAAACTTTTACTATCATTTGAAGAAATCGGTAATTGATTTTTAACGTCTGTTGATAAACTTTCAGGCGTTGAAAGTAATAAGATTGAATTTGAGGATTTGGCAAGTTTATTAAAAGACTTTAAAGCTTCAGTGCAAATGGGTAGAAGTGAATCATTATCTTTTTTGGTGTTTTTAATGCGATTAATTTCGGAAATTAAAAGCTTTGTTTGGGAAATATTTATCATATCTTCTTTGTATTTTGTAATATCTACGCATGTGCCCGCAACATGCACAGGATTACCTTTGGAATTAAATCGAATGACTTTTCCACATATATTAAACCAATACCATTTTTTATCGCGTCCCAATTGACGACATTCTAAAGAAATATAGGGTTTTTCTTTTGTCAGAGACGTTTCAAAAGAATATTTAAAATATTTGACATTCTCTGGGTGAATTAATTTTGTCCACGCAGAATAACTTTGAATCGTACTAATAGTTTTAAAGGATAGTTTTTCTGCAAAATAGGGAGATAAGATAATTCCATCCTCTTGGATATTCCATTCAAAAAAACCTACTTCTAAATCAGTAGAAGAGGAGTCAAGGTGTGAAAAGTTTTGAGAATTTTCTTTTTTAGTAAACATGATACTATGGAGTTATTGGTCGTTCTCTTAATAATTTAGTATATTTTTCAATTTCTTTATATAAAGTTAAAATCATTGTTAATTTTCTGAAAAAATTTTTTTAAATCGTTTTGAGTTTAAAATTAATGCAACGACGGATTATCATTGTTGGTACGAGTGGGTCTGGTAAAAGTACACTTGGGAGAGAAATAAGCAAAAAGCTTGGTATTCCGAGTATAGAACTAGATACTTTATTTTGGCAGCCCAATTGGGTTCGATCTCCTCTAGAGGTTTTTATCGAAAAAATAGATAAGCTTACGAATCAAAAATCTTGGGTTATTGACGGAAATTACTCGCAAGTTAGACATATCACTTTTACGAAAGGGGACACTCTTATTTGGCTTGATTATCCATTTTATTTAATTTTTTATAGAGCTTTTAAAAGAAGCCTTTGTCGTATTTTTAAAAAGGAAAAATTGTGGGGGACTAATTATGAAACTCTCTCTCGTTTTTTTTCAAAAAATTCAATTCTTGTTTGGGTTATACAAACACACAGAAAACGCAAAAAAACTTATACCAGAATCATTAATCAAGGCGAGTATAGTAACCTTCACGTGATTCGGCTGAAATCACCAAAAGAGACTAAAGAACTTTTAAAAAATATGGAAAAAAATGTAGTTTTATAAATTCAAAAGGAATCGGCCTGGGTTTTCAATACACTCTTTGATTTGAACAAGAAATGTCACAGCCTCACGTCCATCTATTAAACGATGATCATAGGAAAGAGCCAGGTACATCATCGGTCTGATTTCAATTTTTCCATTTACAACTACTGGACGATCTTGAATTTTATGCATTCCTAAAATACCCGATTGCGGGGGATTTAAAATGGGCGTCGAAAGCAGAGATCCAAAAATCCCACCATTTGAAATAGTAAACGTTCCACCGCTTAGATCTGTCATTTCTAATTTATTTTCTTTTGCTTTTTGACCAAGAGCCGCAATTTCTTTTTCAACCTGAGCATAACTGAGCTGATCAGCATCTCTTAAAATGGGGACCACAAGACCCTGTGGAGCAGAAACTGCAATGCCGATGTCGTAATAGTTTTTATGAACAATTTCATTTCCCTCAATTTGGCTATTCATTATCGGGATTTCTTTTAAAGCATGAACGCAGGCCTTTACAAAAAAGGACATGAAACCTAATTTTACGCCATGTTTTTTCTCAAATATATCTTTATAACGGTTTCTGAGGTCCATCACGGCACTCATATCAACTTCATTGAACGTTGTGAGAATGGCTGCTGTGTTTTGGGCTTCTTTTAGGCGTTCTGCAACATGCTGTCTTAGCCTTGACATAGGGGTGCGTTTTTCTAGTCTCTCCTCGCGGATTTCTACCGCTAACTCTTGCTCTTCCTCAAAATCCCATTCTTTAACTTCTAAATCAGGTTGAGGCAATGAATTTTCCAAAGCTCTGTCTGTAGGATTATTTTCAAGATAATCAATAATATCACCCTTCGTTAATCTTCCTCCTTTTCCTGTGGCCACGATTAAAGAAGGATTTAAATGGTTATCGTTAAGTAATTTTTGTACTGAAGGGGGATATTCCTCTAAAGAAGCTGAAAAGTCATCAGTTGAAGAATGGGCAAAAATAGGGTGAGGAGCAGAGAAATGGCTGAGATCAGGAACAGAAGATTTTGGCTCTGTATGTTGCGGGTGAGTAGAAAAATTATTTTCTTCAGTTTTAGACTTAGCAGTTTCAGTTTGCGTGTCTCCAATACGGATAAGTCCTAGGATTCCGCCGATTTTTACAGTACTCCCTTTATTGGAAAAAATAGATTCAAGGAAACCAGATGACGGGGCAGGAACTTCAAGAGTCACTTTGTCGGTTTCAAGCTCAACTAATGCTTCATCAGCTTTGATCGGTTCCCCAACTTCTTTAAGCCAACGGGAAACAGTTGCCTCAGTGACCGATTCACCTAGAGTTGGGACTTTGATCTCTAGTTGTTGTGACATAAAAAACCTCTTAACTTTTCTTCTTCTTGACTATCGTACACCAGCATCTAACCTCAATATAGTGCTTTCATTCTAATTTATCGAAAAGAGCCGCATTGACCAAAGAGAGCTGCTCATTTTTGTGTCTTTGGGTAGATCCGGCCGCCGGAGATGCCGCCGCTAATCTGCCAATATAAAAGAGCTTATTAGAACTTTCTTGGAAAGACTCTAAAATTTGTTCAAGATGCGGTTTTACAAACGACCAAGGTCCCATATTTTTTGGCTCTTCTTGACACCAGATAATCTCAGCACTTTTGTACGGCTCTAAAGCTTTTATGAGTTCTTTTGTAGGGAAGGGGTATAATTGTTCTAAGCGAATCAACGCAACGCTTTTCTCTTGCATTTCTTCACGTCGTTCTAATAGATCATAATAGACTTTTCCGCTACAAAGAATGACACGTTTGGCTGTATTTGACAGAATTTCAGTCTCTGGTATAACTTTTTGAAAATGGGAATCAATCGTTAAATCTTTTAGCGGAGATGCGGCTAGTTTATGTCTTAAAAGCGACTTAGGTGTCATGATTACCAAAGGTAGACGATGAGGCGTCTTGAGTTGCCTTCGTAGCACATGAAAGTAATTAGCAGGGGTTGTGCAATTAACAACTTGCCAGTTATTTTCTGCACTTAGTTGTAGATACCGTTCTAAACGCGCTGAAGAGTGTTCAGGACCTTGACCCTCAAGACCATGTGGCAAGAGAAGAACAAGACCAGACAACCTCAGCCATTTAGCTTGAGCAGAAGAAATAAACTGGTCGATAATAATTTGGGCGCCGTTTGCAAAGTCTCCAAATTGTGCTTCCCATAAAACCAAAGTGTTGGGGTTCGAGAGGCTATATCCATATTCAAACCCTAGAACCGCAGCTTCTGAGAGAGAACTATTATATATTTCAATTTTAGCTTGCTCTGAAGACAGATTGTTTAAGGGGGTATAGGAACTGCCATTAATTTGATCTATTAAGATGCTATGGCGCTGTGAAAATGTTCCACGTGCACTGTCTTGACCACTGAGGCGAACGGGATACCCTTCTGTTAGTAAGCTTGCAAAAGAAAGTGCCTCTGCAGTTGACCAGTCTATAGTATTGCTATTTTCACTACCATTAAAAGCTTGTCTTCTTTGATTAAGTTGACGTTCAATTTTTGGATGAACGTTAAATTCAATAGGCAGAGATATTATTGATTCTCCTAACTTTTTAAGAATCTCTAAGTCCACACCAGTTTGAATTAATCTTTCTGCAATTCCTTCAAAATGAGATTTTATTCCAGTCCAATCTCCCTTAAGCCAGTCGGGTTCAAGTTTTTGTTTTTTGTTTACTTCTATGTGACTCGCTGCTTCAAATTCACTGTGAAGCTGGTTTTCAATCTCATTTTTTATTCTGTCAGTTTCACCTGAGAAAATTAGATTTTCTGCCAATAAATGGTTTATATATAACGTGCTTGTGGCCGGATGATCGGCAATTTTCTTATACATGATCGGTTGAGTAAATCCAGGCTCATCGCCTTCATTGTGGCCATATCGTCTGTATCCGATTAAATCGATAACAACGTCTTTTTTAAATAGTATGCAAAATTCTGTTGCAAGTTCCGTTGCCCATACCACAGCTTCTGGATCATCGCTATTCACATGTAAAACGGGCGCTTGGATGATTTTAGCCGTATCTGAGCTATAATGAGAAGATCGGGTCTCATTCGGAAAGGCTGTGAATCCAATTTGATTATTTACAATAACGTGAACTGTACCGTCAGTTTTATAGCCAGGAAGATTAGACAATTGAAGACTTTCGGCAACAATACCCTGTCCTGTAAAGGCCGCATCGCCATGAAGGACAACACCCAACATTTGTCTTTTATGAAGAGTTTTTTTTCCTCTTACTTTTCCTAAGACAACAGGATAGATAGCTTCCAGATGAGAAGGATTGGAAAGCAAAGAAAGATGGATTTTCTTATCATCAATGATTCGGTCAGAAGAATAGCCTTGATGATATTTAACATCACCTGACCCTTCATCGCCTGTGTAGATTGACATGCCATGAAATTGGGCAAATATGTAGCGCATGGGCTTTTTGAGGAATTGTGTCATGACAGCTAAACGCCCTCTATGACTCATCCCAATGATAAGGTCATGAATTTGATTTTCTGCCATTTTGGCAAGAATTGTTTCGAGTGCAGGAAGGAGACTTTCGTTACCGTCGATGCCAAAACGCTTAACTCCTGGAAATTTAACATGTAAGAATTTTTCAAATAATTCTGCTTGCAATAACCCTTTGAGAATATCCTTTTTCTTGAGGGTTGAATACCTCGACGAAGTGTAATGTGCTTTTTGATCTTCAAAGCGCTTTCTAATCCAATCGCGTTGTTGGGGGTCTTCTATATGCATGAATTCCACCCCAATTTTCCCGCAATAGGTATGATAAAGGGTTTGGATTAGATCTTTTAGGGATATGTAGCCGAAATCTTCAGTATAGATTGTTTTTGAAAGATCTGTATTGTCTAAACCGTAAAATTTAGGATCCAATTCAGGATGTGGTTTGGGTATTTCTAAATCCAAGGGATCAATATGCGCGGCAAAATGACCTGAGGTACGGTAAGCTTGAATCAATTTCCATGATTTAAAAGAGTCCTCAACGTTTGATTGCACAGCCGCAGGAAGAATTTGTTTTTTAAAACGTTTTTTTGGCCAATTTGGTTGTTCATCTAAGAAATCTTCAACCGGAAAATCTTTAAAAAAATCTTGCCATTCGGCTGAGACAAAATGGGGATTATCGCAATACTGCTTATAAAGCGAAAGTATGTAGGAAATATTATTACCAAATAGAGCAGTTTGCGGAGAAAAACGGTTAGGCTGTGTCATGTCCATCTTTCCTTTGCATCACTTCAAGCATGGTTTTTCCTAAAAGAGCAGGAGATTTGGAAACCGCTATTCCATAACTTTTCATTAATTCAATTTTTTCAAGAGCTGAGTCCCCTAGTCCTGATGCAATGGCTCCGGCATGTCCCATGCGCCTTCCAGGGGGGGCAGTGACTCCAGCAATAAAAGTTGTAACAGGTTTAGCTCTGCCTTTTTTCCGCTGATGATCAATGAACTCAGCGGCTTCTTGTTCATCTTGACCGCCTATTTCACCAATCATTAAAATTCCTTTTGTATCGGAATCTTCCCAGAATAATTTGAGCACCTCAACGAAATTTAACCCTTTGACTGGGTCTCCGCCAATACCAACACATGTTGTTTGACCAAGACCAACGCAGGTGGTTTGATGAACGGCTTCGTATGTTAGTGTGCCGGAACGAGAAATAATGCCAATGGATCCGGGTGTATGAATTGATCCTGGCATAATGCCAATTTTGCATTGGTTAGGTGTAATAATCCCCGGACAGTTTGGACCAATTAAGTGGGTTTTTCTTTCACATAAAGCGCGTTTGACTTTGACCATATCAAGGATTGGGATACCTTCTGTTATACAGACAACAAGTTCAATGCCTGCATCTGCAGCCTCTAAAATTGCATCTGCAGCATAAGAGGCAGGAACGTAGATAACGCTTGCCGTAGCTCCTGTTGCCTGGACAGCTTCTTCAGCTGTGTTGAAAACAGGTAACCCAAGGTGCATGGTTCCTCCTTTTCCAGGAGTGACCCCACCAACCATTTTAGTTCCATAAGCAATAGCTTGCTCTGAGTGAAAAGTACCTTGTTTTCCCGTGAATCCCTGACAAATTACTTTTGTTTTTGAGTCGATTAGAATAGCCATATTTTAAAAACCTAAATGGTAAAACATATTATAAAACCTCATTTGCTGCTTTCACAACTTTGATGGCAGCTTCTTCCAAATTATCAGCAGCGATAATCGAAAGATGAGATGAAGAAAGAATCTCTTTTCCAAGTTCTTTGTTAGTGCCTTGAAGTCTGACAACAATGGGCACGCATAAGTTTGTTTCTTTGGCGGCTGCAACAATCCCTTCGGCGATAATGTCGCATCTCATAATGCCTCCAAAAATATTAATAAGAATCGCTTCAACGTTGGGGTCTGCTAAAATCAGTTTAAAAGCTGCCTTAACTTTGTCTTGATCGGCTCCACCGCCAACGTCAAGAAAGTTTGCAGGTTTAGCTCCATAAAGTTGAATGATATCCATTGTCGCCATGGCAAGACCCGCGCCATTGACCATGCATCCTATATTTCCATCAAGTTTTACGTAGCTGAGATCATATTTTTTAGCTTCTCTTTCTGCTGGATCTTCCTCGTCTTCGTCTCGTAATACTTCGATTTGGGGGTGGCGAAACAAAGCATTAGGATCAAAGGAGACTTTTGCATCCAATGCTGTCAAATCACCTTCTTTGGTTATCGCAAGTGGGTTAATTTCAATAAGACTTGCATCTGTATCTATATAAACGTCATAAAGGTTTTTCATAAATAAATGAAATTGTTTAGCAATTTTGCCCTCAAGATTTAAGGCAAAACAAAGTTTGCGGGCTTGATAATCTTGAACACCAACAATAGGGTCTATAGCAACTTTAAAAATCTTTTCTGGGTGATTTTTTGCCACTTCTTCAATGTCTATTCCACCTGATGCACTGGCAATAAAAGTAAGACATCCTAAAGAACGATCCAGCACTAAACTTAAATATAATTCTCGTTCAATATCGCATCCTTGAGCTATATAAATGCGCTTGACTTCTTGTCCTCTGGGGTCGGTTTGATGAGTTATCAACCTTTTATGGAGCAGTTTATCAGCTGCTTTTTTAACTTCATCAAGAGTTCTTGCTAAAAGTACACCGCCTGCTTTTCCTCTGCCGCCTGCATGGATTTGTGCCTTGACCACCCACAAAGGGTTGGCTTGCTGAGAGATTTGCTTTGCAACTTGTACGGCTTCATCCGAAGTATAAGCAACTCCTCCTTCAAGAACAGGAATTCCAAAGCCGCTTAAAATATTTTTTGCTTGATACTCATGAATATTCATATTTTATAATCCTAAAATTTGCGTATCAGACATTAGTTTTTGAACAGCAACAACAGATGAGTTAAATTCTTCTTTCTCAGACTCAGTCAAAGTAAGCTCAACAATTTTTTCAACCCCATTTTTTCCTAAAACAACAGGGACCCCAACGTAAGTATTTTTAACACTATATTCACCATTTAGCCAAGCAGCGCATGGCAAAACTCTTTTTTGATCAAACAAATAGGCTTCGGTCATTGATAAAGCCGATGAAGCAGGGGCATAGTAAGCAGATCCTGTTTTTAAAAGATTTACAATTTCACCGCCGCCATTTCTGGTACGTTCTATGATGGAATCAAGTTTTTCTTGGGTTAACCAACCTTTTTCAATAAGCTCAGGCAGAGGGATGCCAGAAACGGTTGTATAACGAGGTAAGGGAACCATGGTATCTCCGTGACCACCAAGAACAAAAGTTTGTATGTCTTGAACCGAAACTCCTAAAGCTTCACTTAGAAAACACCGGAAACGTCCACTGTCTAAAATTCCTGCCATACCAACAACACGCTGAGGAGGAAGATTAGATGCTTTTTGTAGAAGCCAAACCATTACATCCAAAGGGTTTGTAACGACAATAACAAATGCATTCGGGCAATATTTTTTTATATTTTCGCCAACACTATTCATTATCTTGCCATTAATGCTCAAAAGATCATCGCGACTCATGCCTGGTTTCCTTGGAATTCCGGCGGTAACAATTACAACGTCAGAGTCTTTAATCTCTTTAAAGTCATTCGTTCCGTGAATAATACCGTCGATACTGTCAACTGCACAACTTTGGATCAGGTCAAGGCTTTTACCTTGAGGGATGCCTTCTGTTATATCGACGATAACCACCTCTCCAAGGCGACGTTGAAGGGCAAGATGAGCCATAGTGGCTCCGATATTTCCGCCTCCAATCAAACCAATTTTATGACGTGACATAGGATCTCCTTAGTTACTTTTTATTTAGAATTAAAATTACGAGAAAGAAATTGACCACCCACTTCGATGCCCACATCATTAATTGTGTGTCCTATTCCGTGGCAGGTATGAATTTCAGTTTTGATATCTAAAGTTCTTAATTGAGTTTGGGATTGAAAAAGAGCCAAATAGGGAACCACGGTATCCATGTTCCCATGAATTAACATAACTTTCGTAGATGGTGAAGAATGAAGAGAGGAAGGTGGAGGAAAAAATGCGCCGGAATATCCTAAAACGCAATTTATGGTTGGCATAGCAAACATCATTTCAAGAGCAACGATAGCGCCTTGAGAAAAACCAACCAGGGCTAAATCTTGAGGTGACATCTGATATTCATTCAGGAGAGAACCAAGATAATTTAATAAAACCGGACGGATTCGGTCTAGCCCAAGGCGCATGTTCGTTGGAGATAAATCGGGCAGACCAAACCACTGATAACCGAATATATTGGTATCGCAAGGTTCAGGTCCATTCGGTGCGACAAACACGGTTGGAGGGAGAAGATGTTGCCATAGATTGCTCAGACCTATTAAATCATCGCCTGATGCACCATAGCCATGCAGAAAAACTACTATTTTGGATAAAGAACCGGGAGTTGTTGAAATAATCTTAGAGCCGGAAATCACGGTATTACCTAAAATTTTCTAGAAGTATCTTTACTCTAGCTTGATACACTAGTGTTCTGCAATCATGATTTGCTGATAATTTAAAAAATCATAAAGTATTTAAGGGGAAAGGACTTTTTTTAGTAGTGTATAGGCATGATTAATGTTTTTAAGCTTCTCTTCAGACTGAAGACATCCTTGGTTGAGGTCAGGATGAAACTTTTTAACAAGCCTTCTATAAGCAATTTGTAACTGATTGCCGTCAAAAGGAAAAGAAAGTTCAAGTAAAGTCATCGCTTCTGATTCAGGAGTTTTTAAGTGGTTCAATTCATCATTTGGTTTAGGTGTTTCTTTCCAGTCATTGAATATTCCGAAAGGGTCATCAAAAGAGCGATTCGTGTTTTTTTTAGCTGTAAAAGCTTGCTCATAGGCCATGTTTTTTCTGGTATACCAACTGCCAAGAGGCCAGGTAGGTCTTTGCCAGGTCATGTCACGCCGCCATTCTTTGTAAATTTCTTCTTCGGACATGTTTTTAAAATAATTCCAAGAAGCGTTATAATCCCTTACATGTTCCATACAAAACCAAAGCCAGCTACGTGGCTCTTTTTGATCCGAAGACAGGTCACTTTTGGGAGCTTTATAGATTCCTTCTTTTTTACATCCTTCAAATTGGCAAAAATTTTCTTCTGATTGGCTTTCTTCTGTTTTCCCCCAGCGATAAAATGTTTGTTTCTTCAAAATTTTATTCCTAAGGCAAATTAGCTTTTAGATGTTGACCTAGATCATGGTGCATAAATGACTTTTCTCTCAACCTTTCCTGATAAATGATGAAATTTTCCATAACTCTTTGCACATAATTACGTGTTTCTGCATAGGGGATCAATTCTATCCAGCTGATTGTATCAGTCGTAGAGTTTCTAGGGTCTCCAAAAAGTGTGATCCATTCACTAACGGCTCTTTTCCCTGCATTGTATGCAGCCGCTGCCAAAATCAAAGACCCGTCATAATCATTTAAGAGACTTGAGATATGGGAAGTTCCAAGGGTCAGATTGTTCTTGGTATCAAAAAGAGATGCAGTTTTACTGGATGAAGTGCGCTTTATCTCTCTTTGTGCTGTTGCTGGCATAAGCTGCATAAGACCCTTAGCGCCGGCCGGGCTTAGAGCATTCGGATTAAATCGACTTTCTTGACGTATAATCGCATGAACAAAACTGTTAAATAAATGCTTTTTTGAAGAAAAAAGAGTCAATGAATGATTTGTTTCATGGATAACTTTTTGAAGCGATGTAGACAAAAGGGGGTACGCCGTTTTAATCATTGGGGCTTTTAGCTGGCTTACTTTTTTTGCTGTTTCTACGGCTGCGTGAGAAGACCCGTTGTTATGTGCCAGATCAACAAGTAATTCATGTTCCGCAGGGTCTTGAATGATATGGCCTAGCCTGATAAAGAAGGGAGCAATAAGTTCTTTTTTTTCTGTTTTGGAAATGAGCCTAATAACTTTGACGAGCTCTCTTTCTTCAAAACGCTTACGTACCAAAGGAGACGGGACGAGAGACATAAGTTTTTTTATTGAAGCCAACTTGATACCTTGGGCATTTAACCTGCTTATTGAAAGCTGACCATAATAAGTTGCTGGATGTTCACTGCTGATTTTATACCACCCATTGGATTGTTCGGTTTTTCCAAGTTCTTTGGCGGCTTCTCCAGCCCAAAAGGCTGCTCTTGCTTTGCTGATGGGGGTTTTAACTTTCTCAAAAAGGCGTTGAAAACGTTGATAAGCCTCAAAAGTTTGATTTAAGAAACGGAGCTGTAACCACCCCAATAACCATTCAGCGTTTGCAAAATTCTCTCCACTCACAAGCCTATGACCCTGCATAACCCTATAAGCATCTTGAAAGCGTTTTTCTTCGATCATTCTGCGACCCAGAATATTGCGTTCTTGCCACCATTCATCTGCATACTCAGATTCTTCTGTATTTTTTTCCAGGCACTGTAAAAGTTGCATTGCTTTTTGATTATTTTTCTGGCGGCGATTCCATTTTATTTGATTAAATAGTAAACCGGGATGGTCTTTTATGAAAATTTTTATGTTAGCTAAAGATTGATTCGCATTCGTTTTTTCTTGGATGAGAGCAATTCTCGTTTTTACTAAATCTTGCTGTGAACTGCTAAGCCACCTTAGCATCTCCTGGGCGCCTTTTATGTCTTCTTTGTAAAGCAGACGATTTACCCGTTTCATGTCGTCTTCTGTGGAAATATTTCCTCGAAAGGTCGATTTAAAAGTCTTTGCCATACTTGGCGAGAAATCATTTTGAACCCAGGTTTTTTTAATAAGAGCAGAAGCCTCATCCCTTTTGCCAGTATTTAAAAGAAGCTTTATGTATATAAACGATCCTTCGGCAGTTAAAGGAGGATTATCTTGAAACCATGAAATGAGGATTTGCCTGTTTTCTTGGCCTGTCAATGCCATTTCCAGTTTTTTGGTAAGAAGATTTTTTAAGGGCCACTCAGTGTGCGTGCTTAAAAAGTTGATAATTTCAGTAGGGGATGCAGGTTCGTTTACAAGTTTTTTCCAGGCATTGTATTGATCGGAAAGGGACGATGCGCCGATAACCGGTGAAATTGCAGACATCGTCCCTAAAATAGTGATGAGAACTATGCTATACCTATTGGCAATTCCAATTCTTCGAAGTATCTTAATCAGAGAATTAAAAATTTCAAGCACCGTTGTTTCTATATTTTTAGGATTTGTAAAAGAATGTTCCAAGGTTCAATTGTCGCATTAGTAACCCCATTTCAAAAGGGTAAAGTTGATGAAAAGTCTCTACAAGATCTAGCTTCTTGGCATTGCGACCAGAGTACGCAAGGAATTGTTGTTGCAGGTTCGACCGGCGAAGGCAATCTCTTAAACCAACAAGAAAGAAACCAAATTACTTCTATTATTAAAGAAGTTGTAAATAAACGCATTCCTGTCATTGTAAGTTGTGGTTCACCCTCAACCGAAGAAGCCATCAACATGGCTCATGAAGCTAAACGTCTAGGAGCTGACGGTATCTTAGCGACAACCCCCTTCTACGTAAAACCCTCTCAACAAGGATTATATCAGCATTTTTCTCAAATAAACAAGAGTGTCGATATTCCAATGATTATTTATAGCAATCCGGGAAGGGCCGTTGTTGAAGTATCAGTTGATTTATTACTTAAGCTTTCTGAATTAGAAAATGTTGTGGGCTTAAAAGATTCGACTGATGACATGAGCAGACCCGCTTTAATGCGTAGTCGTTTGAAAAAGCAAATCAGTTTACTTTGCGGAGACGATCCTTTTACTGCGGCTTATTTAGCGCAAGGAGGAGATGGAAGCATTTCTGTTGTGGGGAATATTGTTCCCAGGCTATGCAGACAGTTGATCGACGCCTGGAAAGATAAAAATATGGCTGATTTTGTTGCATTGACTCAAAAAATGACTGAGTTATGTCAGGCGATGTTTTTAGAAACAAACCCAAGCCCAGTGAAATACGCATTATCTGCGATGGGGAAAATTCAAAATGAACTGCGGTTACCGTTGTTACCGGTGACAACAGACACAACAGAAAAAGTGAACAAGGTTTTGAAGGACTTAGGAACGATTTAAGAAATGGCAAAGGTACCCCCGACATTTAAAACAGTTGCCCAAAACAGGCGGGCGCGGTTTGATTATGAAATCATAGAAACCGTTGAGGCCGGTATTATGCTGAGCGGTAGTGAAGTCAAATCGCTTCGCATTGGAAAAGCAAGTATTACCGAATCTTATGCCGGTGAGATGGGCGGTGAATTTGCAGGCGAGTTGTATTTATTCAACGCCAATATTCCAGAGTACGTTGAAGCAAATCAATTTAATCATTTTCCAAAGCGTCCTAGAAAACTATTGCTTCACAAAAGACAAATTAGAAAATTCCTAGGATCTGTCCATAAAAAGGGTATGACGTTGGTTCCTTTGTCAATTTATTTCAACGAACGTGGAAAAGCTAAGGTTGAAATCGCATTGGGCAAGGGTAAAAATGTGGTTGATAAACGTCAAACAATCAAAGACCGTGATTGGTCCCGTGATAAAGCCAGAATCTTAAAAGGCGATAGTTAATCTATCTAAAATTTCTATTTCAATATTAAATATTTTGATTTTTTAAATTTTTTCTAATGATGATTAATTAGATAAGAAGAGCCTCCCCTAAAAAGGAGGCTTGTTTTTTATTCACACCATTAATCAAAAAATTATTTTAAATTTTATATTTCATGTTAGCCTAATAGGGTGGGCTTGGGATTAGAGAATGTGGAAGATTGAATGTTGTATGGATCCTCCGGTTAAACCGGAGGAAAACTTGGTGTGGGGCCGTATAAATGAGACGAGACAAACAACCAACAACAGTTTTCTTCGGACTTGATCCGAGGATCCAAACAGATTTAGTCATTCTCAAGTAGGTTGCCAATTGTGGTCAAGTTTGTGTGTATTTATCTAATCATGATCTGTATGGCAAAAGGAACTTTTGTGTGGGCAGAAAATCCTTCTAACGAGGCTGAGCAGAAATCTTTTAAGATGATTCAAGAGGTGGTTTTAAAAATTCTGGACAAAGAGACAGGAAAGACACAAACATTCACAACATCTCTTTCAAAGCCTATTCGTTATAAATCGCTTATTGTGCGTCCCCGAAATTGCGTTAAAAAAAAGGCAGGTATGGCGTATGAGGTTAACTGGTCTTTTATCGAAGCCTGGATTCAGCCTCCGTTAAACAATTTAACGGCTA
>CAIULA010000036.1 GCA_903899945.1 uncultured Alphaproteobacteria bacterium
ATCCCTATAATCTCAGCTGCACACCGAGCTGTCGTACCGGCTACAAAATGCTCTATTAGCTTTCCTTGGATATTTTTACTTAATCGGCTCTTTCTCATGCTTCCCTTATAACATTATTTCTTGTTATCTGGGACAGCCCCATTTTTTATTTTATAGTATTGGCAAGTCTGATCCCTTCTTTGCAGGCATATATATACAATGAAAAGCAAATGGGTGTTTTTATTAGGGAAAATCAGGCAGAAATTGATAGTATTCGGGCTAAGTATAAAGTGCATAGAGGATATGCTGTTTTAGAGGTGGCTAAGCAAAAGATACTTAGTGATTTTGAGAGTTTTGGTCATTATCAAAATGTAATTCTTTCAGCCCTAAAAGGGGTGGGAGTGGGAGGTTTAAGCAAAACCAAGAAAGCCAATCCTTTTGAACGTCGAATCGGTTATTTGGCCCTTTACACCATTGGAATTAATACGGAAAGAGTAACTGATAATTTTCAGATATCTGAGCTTAATAAACCTACAGACGCGCAGCGCAGACATGTTGATGTGTGTAATGAACTTATTAGACAAAGCAACAGCATGCGAACAGATTTTGTAAGATTAGGACGCAACCAAATTCCGCCTGCGTCACGTCGATTTGCTGAGTTGATTGATCAAACACGTGTAAATTTAAGTAAGCAGAACTTGCAACTTAAAGTGAATAAAATTTATAAAGCAGAAGATTTTAACAAAGAAGGGGAACTTGATAAAAAATACCGAAAATTGCCGATAAAGCTTTCTTTGGATGAGACGATCACAATACTTCTTAAGGATAAAGAAATTGAAAGGGTTTCTTTAGTAAATATTATTAAAGATTTTGATTTAATGAAAGAAGTTGATTTTTATATCCTCAATAAAGAATTAATTGATAAAGGTGTATCAGTCAGGAATGAGTGGGGAGAGCTCCCAAGAGGACCATTTTTGACTGAAAAAGATATAAAAAAAGCTAAAGCCGCTATTTTAGCTGCAATGTATGGGCAAGAATACTTAAAATCATTATTGGATATAAAATACAAAGATCGAAGAATATATTTGAGATTAAAACCCGGAATCAGGAACCGGATGCTTAGACTGCTGAGGCCCACTCATCCCGATAAATTAGATAAGGCTTTCGTCTACGCTGAGGGTCTTGTGAAATTGGGAAACGAATTCAGTAACGTACTCGATGAATGTAAGAGCATAGTGCCTGTATTTAACGAATATGGCAAGCTTCTAGGCACTATTAAGGAAGAAGACTTTGAAGGATTAGATTCTTAAAAATGTTAAAATATAGCCAGATTTTATTATTTTTATTATCTATTTTCACAGAGTCCCATGCGCGTTTTCTAAGTGAAACAGAAATGCAGTCATTTATAGAGGCGCATAAAAAGGAAATTACGAATGCCCTGCCTGGCGCGAATGCCCATAAGGGATACCGTGTCATTGCTGTGGCCCATGAAATGATGCAGGCAAATTTTTTTGATGCGCCCCATAAACCAAAAGTTGCAGCTTATTATTCCAATGTGATTCTTTCGGCCCTCAAAGGTATTGGGGTTGGTGGTTTGTCTTCTAAGAACAAGGCATCCTTTAAAGAAAAAAGCTGCGCCCTTATGGCGCTTTATGTCATTGGTTATAGCTTGAAAGATCGTTTTGCTTTTGACGAAATGGGGACACCTCAAGAAAGGGCATATTTTCAAAAATGTAATAGCACATTAAAGCATGGAAAAGATTCTAATGTTTTATCCGCAAATAAAGATGCACTTAATGAGCGTAAACGAATTCTTGAAGGGACACTTGGGGGTAATTCTAGACTTAATTTTCTAAATTTCAAATTTGGTTTAGAGGACGGGAATGCTTATTACGGTACTTATAGGCATATTTTTGAGGAACTCGCTGAAAGTATAAGACGAAAAGCTGACGAAGAGATATTTAGTGGAGCAAAGACGAGAGGTGCAGAAGATTTAAGAGGGCCTTTCTCAAGACTGTTTAGTCAGACAAGTCCTTCATCAAAAAATCCAAATCCTTCAGTGCCTCCGGCTACCGATCAACCTAAATCCGTGGAGAGGGAAGAAGAAGAGGCTGAATCTTGGGCGGGTGCATTATACAGAGATCGAGCTGCTGCGGAAAAAGCAATACAACGCGGCAATGAAGAGGTGTGTCAGAATACGGGAAATTTAGTTGTTAAGTTCTTGGGTAAATCTCAATACTACAGCAGCACTGCAACGCTTATTTTACAAGGCTCTGGCAACGTAGTAGCCATTACAAATGCACATTGCGTGGATCAGGAGGATGGAATTGTATCCTCTGTTGAGCTTCATATGCCGGATGGCGAAGTCATTTTCTTTGATGAAATTTATATGAATTCGGAATATAGCAGAATAACAAATGATTGCGATAGTGCTCTCTTAAAAGGTAAATCTGCTATTAAACGTATTCTTAAACCTGTTTTGCCTATGCCGATTGATAGTAAGATGGTGGGTAAGAATGGATATCTTGTAAGCTGCGCTAAAGTAAATTATTTAGATAGGGGGCGCATAGTAACATTAACGGATCGTGCGACAAGGATGCTTAGTGTTCTTAGAATTGAGCGGACAGGTTTAGCACCTTTATATAAAGCTGAAATACCCCGTGTTGTTCAAACAACAAAACCAACAAGTGCTTTAAGCGGCGAAAAACTTTCATCTGTTTTAGGGAGTAAACCTATTATCTTTAGACCACAAAGTAAAGAAAGCCATCAGCTTGAATCCGCCCTTTCGTTTGGATGTTCTGGGTCACCTTTTTATTTTAGGGTTGAGGGTATTGATTATATAGCCGGTTTATTTAATTCCACTATTTATCGAACAGAGGGCGGAATGCCCACAAGAAGTAGTTGTATATTTTCGTTATACCCACAACAGGCTTGGATGAATCAGGTGCTAATGGGGACGGTTAGGCCAACTTATACTCTTAAGAGCCGCTTTTAATTTTTAACGAGAGGACTTTCTTTAGACCTGGCGTCACCATCGATAACGCGTTTTTGAAGATAGGAGTAACTTTGATTAAGACCCAAAGTAATCTCGTTTTTATTTTCTCCTTCAAGGATAAATGTAATTGCGTCAGGCATGACTTCTTTTAAGAGAATGCCGGGAAATGCGGTCTTGTTATTTATTATTTGGTCATTCAGCCATAAGGCCCATTTCTCAGATGTGAGATGAATAATGGCTGAAAGAAAAAGAACGGCATCCTGATCTTCGGAAGCAGAAATTTCATTATATAAAGTTGGAGCTTCTGCCTTTTTTAATCCTAAGGCTTGCTGTAAAGCCAGTTGTTCAGCTTTATTTAGCATAATTGAAAAAGGTTCAAATTCCTCAGCTGAAAGCTTGGAAATGAGAAGAAATCCAAAGATAAGAAAAATTACTTTGCTTCGTTTTTGTTTTGATTTGTGTCTAAATGGGTCCATTCAAACTCTATCTTTCCTTCAAATAAACTCATTCTTTTTCCAAGCGAAACTTGCTCTAAGATTTCGGAAGTGAGTGGTGTTATACGCTTTAATTGAAAAGTTTTGATGACAATAATTCCGGGAAGTTCTTGCTGAATTTTATTAAGAAATTGATAAAATTGTTTGTCTTGAAGAATTTTAATATCAAGGCTTACAGGTGTTTTCCAAAGATTAAGTTCAGTCGATACAAGCTGGTCTGTACCAAACTGAGTATTCAGCATTTGAATTTTGAATTGTTTTTGCCATTTTTGGAGTCTTGTTTTGACATCATCCAAAGTTACTTGTCGATCAAATTGTTTTTTACGAAATTCATGAAATTGCTTCGGAGATTCCGTTAATGCTGATTCATAAGCTTCGAAGACTTCTTGATCATTTTGAAGGGCGGTTAACTCCTTTTCTGCCAAGCTTGTGTTTTGGCGGCTCGTATCATAGTTTTCCTTGATTAGAAAAAAGAAACAAAGCATCAAAGTTGTTATTAGTAGTAAGATTGACGTTATTCCCCCCGTTGCAGGATTAAGCCAAGGCGCAAGATTAATCGTTCGCTTTTGTTTTATTTTTTGCACTCTACTCTCGCT
Organism: uncultured Alphaproteobacteria bacterium; assembly: GCA_903899945.1. Taxonomy (GTDB): domain Bacteria; phylum Pseudomonadota; class Alphaproteobacteria; order Paracaedibacterales; family CAIULA01; genus CAIULA01. Next base: position 4,065 of record CAIULA010000036.1, read on the forward strand.
TTAGTTATAAGAAATATTCAAACTTACAGAGTTTTTTTGAGAAGAAGGTGCCCATTCAATATGTGCCGATGGGCAAATTTTAATCATACCTTTTTCCACCTTTTGTTTATAGGTTTCTATATTAGATATTTTCTTTTTGCTTTTTTTTATGTTTTGTTCAGTTGTTCTTGTGTCCAAAATTAAGGTCATTTTAAGATTATAATTTAAAGTAGGCGTGTTAATATCTTGCCATTTTAGTTCAGTTGCGATTGCTTGTGGAGAGATGAGTGTTGCCAGCGATTTCAGTTTAGGAAACAAATTTGGCTTGCTTTGATTTTTATAAAATTGAAAAAGTTTAGCCAATATAAGCTTTTTTTGTGTCTCTGCTGATAATGTATGACTAGCAATTTCTCCTGAAAGAAAATTGTGGGTCTGATTTTCTTTTATTCCCTTAACAAGGAAGAATCCCCCAAAGAGAAAAAGAAGAATAATCAAAGGGATGCATAAGTGAATTATCAATTGAGGAATCAAAAAAGCCAGTCGATGAGAGCGAATAGCAGGTAATTCAAAGCTTGTGTCTTGACCGCTTAAAGAGGGTAAAAAATTAAAGTTCAAAAGTCTTAAAGCCGAGAAAAGTGAAAAATAAGACAGGCCTAAGTTTTGAGGATGAATAATTTCAGGAAGTTGCAAAATTTCTGTTGGGATTGTGGAATCAAGATTAATAAATTCAGGAAATCCAGATTGTATGATGGTGACGGGTTCTCCTTCTTGATACCCATTTCTATGTAAATATCTAAGAGTTGCTAAGATTTCTTTGCTCAGATCATTGCCAATGGATACGAGCGGGCTCAAAAAACCTTGCCTGGATAAGACAACGGCTTCATCTTGACAAACAATGAGTTGCCACTGTTGATTATCTTGGCAAAGAACGATAAAGGACCACTTAGCGATTATTGAATGTGGGAATCTTTCTTTTGCAATTTTTAAAGTTTGTTCTGCAGCAATAATAGGCCAGATTTGAATGTTTGCAATGGGATGACTTTGTTTTGCCAAGAAACTAAGTAAATTTTTTAAAGAATGAGACGGTCGTACCCCCACCAAAAGGTAACGATACGGATCTTCGGGACTGGGAATACGAAGTTTTTGGATCCAATCAGAGGAAGTAAATTCGCCTAATTTAATTTGTTTTAGAAGGGATGCTCTATCCCACCAACGAACATTCTTAAGCGAAACAAGGCGAAAATCGGCTTCTCCTCCTTGCAGAATAACGCGAAGTGGATAGTGCGGATATCTCTGCAAGTATTTGACAATATGAGGTCTATCATCGTCTGAAAGATTTAAGGTTGTTTGCTCGGTGATTTTATCATTCGAAAAACAAAACGCGTGTAAATTCTGTCCTTTGACCACAAAAGTCAGATAAGATTTCGGATGGTTTTCTTTAATTCTTTCCCAGAAGAAAAAAACGCTTTTGGCTTCAATTCTGTACTTCCCAAGCCAGATCTTTAAAGTCTTTAACCCACTATTCAATCGAGTGTTATAGGTCAAAGAGTGCCAAATTGTCATATAGGGGTACCACCGTTGCCGCTACGATCCACATCATCACTATACCTATGATAATAATCAAAATTGGCTCAGTCCAGGCTAATAGTGAATGAAGACGTTTTAAAGTATTTCTAAGCTGTATTTTGGCTGTCTGATCCAGTAGGTATCCAAGATTTCCTGATTCTTCTCCCAATTGAATCAACCTTATGACAAAGGGAGAAAATACAGCTGTTTCTTTGAATGCCTCAGAGAGAAGATGCCCTTGTTCAATTGAGTGAGTGATATTGGAAATTTTTTCTTTAAGGAATTGATTGGGAATCGTATCAATAGCTTTTTCTAAGCTTATAAGGAGGTCCACTTTTTGATTTAAAAGAATAGATAGAGTTTGTAGAAAATTACCAATTAGCAGCTCCTTTTTTATTTTTCCCCACCCGGGAATAGAAAATGAGAAGCGTTCTATCATTTTGAAAAATAATGCGGAAATTCTACAAAAAACGAAGCAACCTAATGTCAATGAAAATAGGGTGACAAAAATCATGATTCCATGACTTTGTACTATATTAGCTAAGATGATTAAAGTTTTTAAAGCCAGTGGTTTTTCTTTGATTCCTAAAACTTCCAGATAGTCCTCTAGATGAGGAATTACAAAAATCACCATAAAAAACATGAGTAATAGAAGGATGCTTGATAGAATAAATGGGTATCTTAGGGTTTGTTTTAGTTTTGTGTTTTGTTCTTTTTTCCAAGAAAGATGTTTTTGAAGATAATGAAAAGCCTGACCTAAGGTTCCAGTTTGTTCTGCAACTGAGATGCATTGAACAAAGATTGAGTCAAAAATTTTGGGATACAATGAACAAGCTTCTGAAAGCAAAAGCCCCTCGGTTATGGATTGATTAATGTCGTACAAAATGGCTTTAAAGGAACGATTATTGATGCTGCCTGTAAGTAGAATAATTGATTCTGTTAAAGGCATTTTAACTTTATCAAGTTGTTCCATATGAATGCAAAAATCTATCAGTTCCTGGGTGCTAATGTGAGAGATAGAAAAGGAACGCCATGATCTTTTCTGAATTGCTTTTGAGGATATTAGTTTTAGATTTTGTTTTTGTAAATGAGAATAAAGCTCTTTTTGGGATGTACCAAACCAATCACCGGTTTCATAACCTCCTTGATTGTTTAATGCTTTATATCGAAAAAGTATCATATGTAAATTATATCATTTATGTATAAATATGTTCACTGTTTTTTCCTGTTATACCCCTCGTGTTTCAAATTCCGGGTTCGTTGTTTTTCGGGGTTTGCGGTATTCATGTATTTCATATACACTCCGTTCCTTGACCCTCAAACGCCTGCCCGGCTTTTTGAAACACCTTGGATATAAGCAGAGTTTGGAGCATAAATTAAGCTTCCATTAACTATTCTAGGTCTATTATCAAGAACGAGAAAAATGTGAATAGGTAGGGTTTGTTTTGGATAAATTTCACAGTAAGAAAGCTTTTATTGAAGAGATTATTCAAGCTTGTAATTCACAGCTGGCTAACCAATCCTCTGCTGAGCTTCTCTCAATCTTTGTTTGCCAATTTTATCATCATGTAAGTTTTGAGTATTTAGAAAAAACAGTTAAATATCAAGGGATTGAGATATTGACCTCGAGAGTTTTAAGAGCTTGGCAATTGTTTCAGCATCGCCCATCGCATGCGCCTGTTGTTGATTTTTGTGAAAAGCCAGTGGATTTATCCAATCCAGATTTTATTGCTCCTTTGACAATTACGCTTATCAATCAAGACCGTCCATTTTTGGTGGACAGTTTAAAAATTGCCCTAGAGCAAAACGGATTTAAAGCAGAAGCAGTTCTGCATCCAATTTTTAAGGTTGTTCGAGATCCTCACGGGCATTTACTTAGTTTAGAATCGGCGCAGGGCCAGCTTAATGAGGATAAAATAGTCCCTATTGCTGCAAAAACTCAAATTGAGTCATTAGTTTGCATTATTCTAGAAGACAGAACCGATAAAGAGCGTCAGCATAGACTCCGTCAAACAATTACTCACCTGCTAGAGCAAGTCGCTTTTGTTGTGGATGATTTTGATATGATAAGCGGTCATATCTTGGCGCTTGGAAAACGTTATCAATCATTTAAGGAGAGCCTACATTGTTTAGGGCTCGAGCATCACTCTGATGCAATCAAAGAGGTTGGTGTCTTTTTATCTTGGTTAGCTAAAGAAAATTTTATTTTCTTAGGATGTCGATATTTTGCCGCGAAGGCGAAAATAGAGCCTGTCTCTTTGAAGGGTAGCGGAAAGAACGAGGATTATCTGTCTCTTCATTTTGAAAATACTAAGAATGGAGAAATATTAAATGGTGGATTATTTCGAGATTCCTACTTTAACTACCTGACTGAATTAACGCCAAGAGTTTGCCGTTTAGATAAGTTATTTTTAGATTATCCGGATTATCGTCATAAAAAGGATCATGTTCCTGGTTTGGAGCTTTTGGTAATTTCAAAAAGCTCAAAACGGTCTCCAGTTCATCGTTACTCTAGAATGAATAGTATAGAGATTCTTGATATTGATGAGAGTGGAACAATTTGCGGTCTTTATCAGTTTATCGGTCTTTTTAGTCGTGAATTTTTTAATCATTCTGCCTTTGAAATTCCGTTACTAAAACATAAAATTAAAACCGTTTTTGATCGTTTCGGTTTGTCACCAAAATGGCATGATGGAAAATACCTGGTTAGTATTCTAAAAAGCGTGCCTCAGGATGAGCTTTTTCAGTTTAGCGAAACTGATCTTTATCGCCTCTGTAAAGAAATTTTTGAAATTCATAATAATAAGATTGTTTCCGTAGTAGTTCGCCCGGATCCTTATGGACGATTTTTGAGTATTTTGGTTTATTTGCCAAAAGAACGGTATAGTTTTGGCTTAAAAGAGAGAATCTTAAGTTTTTTAAGCGAAGAGTTTGACGGAGTAATAAGTTCTGAGCAAGTTTTAATGAGTGAGTTTCCTTTTGCTCGTCTTATAACGGTGCTGTCTTTTGATAGTGTGCGTGAATTCACCTATGACAAACATCATCTGCAAGAAAAACTGAATGAACTTTCTCTTTCCTGGGAGGATATGTTAGATCAATTGATTCTAAGCAGCGAGCTCAAAGCTGATTACAAATTGGATTTTCCGGCGTCTTATCGAGACTCATTTTCTCCTAACTGGGCATTAGAGGACGTTAAAAACAGTTTAGAAGCTTTAGATACGCAGGGTATTGTTTTTAGCCTTGATCATGATAATACAAAGGAAACGGTTATTTTAAAGGTTTTTCATCCAGAAAAAGCTTTGCCACTTTCGTTATTGATGCCGATGTTAGAAAATTTCGGTTTGTGTGTTTCTTCAGAGATGACTTACGAAATAGGTTCATCTTCATATCAAAATTCAAAGAACCAAAGTGTCTGGATTCATTATTTCTATTCTGAAAATGAAAAGATTTCAAAAGAGGATCAGCAAAGAATTATAGAAGCTTTGTATGATGTTTGGTCTGATCGAGTGGAAAATGATGCCTTCAATCATCTTATTTTAAAAAGTGCTCTCACTGCTAAAGAAGCCTCAATTTTCAGAGCGTATGCTCGATTTTTAAGGCAAGTTGGTTTTGGTTATTCTCAAGAATTAATGGCCAATGTGTTAAGCCATCATCAGTCAATTACACAAAAGATGCGCAATTTGTTTGCCTTGAGGTTTACGCCACCTTATACAGATGATTCAAAAACGCAAGAGGCTCATCTTTTAAAGGGCTTAGAACATCAGTTACTGACAGTCGTTCGAAATGATCACGATGAAATTTTAAGGCGCTTTTTAAATTGCATTCTATCCACGGTAAGAACCAATTTTTATAATGATCCTGCTAGGGCATACTTAAGCTTTAAATTCGATTGCCGTCATCTTGTAGATCTTCCAAAGCCTTATCCTTATTACGAGATTTTTATTTATTCCCCATTTATGGAATCTTGCCACTTGCGTGGTGATAAAGTGGCGCGAGGGGGAATTAGATGGTCAGATCGTCATGAAGATTTTAGAAGTGAGGTCTTGGGGTTGATGAAGGCCCAGATGGTTAAAAATTCGGTTATCGTGCCACTTGGGTCAAAGGGCGGATTTATCTCCAGGCGTTATGAGAAAATGCAAGCGAATGGATTGACACTGAGTGAATTAAAGAAAGAGGTTATTCACTGCTACCAAACAATGATGAGAGGGCTATTAGACCTGACAGATAATTTGGTTCAAGGCAAAATAATTCAACCCTCACAAATTGTTTGCCATGATGGCGAAGATCCATATCTTGTTGTGGCGGCTGACAAAGGCACAGCCTCTTTTTCAGATTTTGCTAATGAAATTTCCAAAGAATATGGATTTTGGCTTGATGATGCTTTTGCTTCGGGTGGATCTCATGGTTATGACCATAAAAAGATGGCAATTACCGCAAAAGGTGCGTGGATTTCAGTAGAACGTCATTTTCAAGAGCTGGGGATTAATACTCATGATACACTTTTTTCTGTGATTGGTGTTGGTGACATGTCAGGGGATGTGTTTGGTAACGGAATGCTCAGATCTCCATTAACTAAGCTGATTGGGGCTTTTAATCATCAGCATATCTTTATTGATCCAAACCCAGATCCGATACAAAGTTTTGAGGAACGTAAACGGCTGTTTGATCTGCCAAGTTCAAATTGGGCGGATTATGATTCCAGATGTATCTCTAAAGGGGGAGGTGTTTTTAGTAGAGCCGCTAAGGCAATTTTATTGTCACCTGAAATAAAACAGGTTTTTGAAATTGATGAAAACATCAATGATTTAACGCCTAATGAATTGATTTTAATCCTGCTCAAATCCAAAGTTGACTTACTTTGGTTCGGAGGGATTGGTACTTTTATTAAGGCTAGTCAAGAATCCAACAGCGATGTAAATGATAGGCATAATAATGCAATAAGAGTCGATGCAAAAGACATAAAGGCAAGAGTGATAGGAGAGGGTGCTAATTTAGCCTTAACTCAAAAAGCGCGAGTGGAGTTTTCTTTGCAAGGCGGGAAGATCAACACAGATGCTATTGATAATTCAGCGGGCGTTGATTGTTCTGATCATGAGGTAAATCTTAAAATTTTATTCAGCTATTTATTGCAAGAGCAAAAACTTGAAAGGCATGAGCGTGATGAGCTTCTTCAAGAAATGACCCAAGATGTAACCGATTTGATTTTAAGGGACAATCATCACCAAACCTTGATCTTAAGTCTTATGGAACTTTCTGCTGCTGATGATTTGGAAATTTATCAAGCTTTGATTCGTTATTTAGAAAATGATTCAGCAATACCGCTTAACAGGAAGGTGGAATTTATTCCAAGTGATGAAGAATTAGGCAGACGACGTCATTTGGGACAAGGATTAACGAGGCCGGAATTGGCAATTTTACTGGCATATAGCAAGAATAGCCTTTACCGACATCTGATGAGTTCGATTAAAAATGCAGATTTATCCTATTTGAATCACTATTTTATGGGCTATTTTCCTAAAATATTAACAGAAAAATTTCCAGAAGATCTTTTAAAGCATCCGCTTAGGAATGAGATTTTAGCAACAGTCTTAGCGAATGAAGTTATTAATCGTATGGGCCCCTGCTTTTTACCTGAGGTTTGTCAAATTGAGAATGTATCAATTTTGGACACTCTTCAGGCTTATTTTCAAATTGTTGAAATGTTTGGTTTTGGCGAAATTTGGAAAGAGATTGAAGATCTAAAGGGCAAAGTTGATATAAAAGACCAGTATCAGATTTTTCTTGAAGTGATGCAGGCTGTCCGCAAGTTAACTCATACTCTTTTACGTCATAAAGGATTTATACATAACCAGAGAAAGCGAGAAGCAATCCGTCATGAAGTTTTGAATATGCTATTGGTTTTGTATAAAACTGAATTAAAAGCTCAGAATGCAATGATTTCTCATGCTCTTTCTTCTAAATTTAGTGTTTTCAAGTTCTTTCCCGTTATTTTAGAACTTGTCTGCCAAAGCTATAATGGTCAAGCGGAGAGAAAAGACCATCTTTCAGAAATTATCCAGACATTTTTTAAGATACGAGAAAAACTAAATTTTTCACTTTTTTCGGATCTGGAATCTATCGTAAGTATTCATCAAGAATGGCAATTTGCCACTAAATGCGGGTTGTATAACGAATTGATCCAAGCTGAAGCCAATCTCGCTTGGCATGTTTATAAAGAAGGTGGATATGAGCTGTGGACCGCTAAGCATCATTTTGCTATTGAACGGCACAGAGAGATTATTCAATTGGTGCAAGCTGCTATCAATAGAATTATTAAACCAGACCTAGGGCTTTTGACGCATGTCGTTCATCATGTGCAAAACCTTGGAGTTATTCATTCAATATCTGAAGAAAAAAATGATGAACTCTCGTTTCAAAATCGAATAGAGAAAGCGGATGTTGAAAAAATTCCTTCTCAACTAAATTTTATGTAATCTAACTGATTTCTTATTCTTGATATTCGACTCAGTCTATTTTGCCTCTTTTTTCGGCTCTTCAGATTTGCTGAATAAGAATTTACTAATCAAACCTTCGAAGCTAATAGAAGATTGAGTATGATTAATTAGACCATTTGGAACTAAAAATTGCTCGCTTCCACCCGGGACGATGGCTATGTATTTCCCGCCTAAAAGACTTTCACTGGAGATTTCTGCAGAGGAATCTGTAGGGATTTTAATGTTGCTACGAATTGTCATAGCAACTGTTGCTTGATATGTATTAGGGTCAATGTCAAGCTTTTGAACAATACCAACTTTAACGCCGCTAACTTTAATATCTGCGCCTGAATTCAGACCATCAATGCGATCAAATTTAGCGAGAATAGTATAACCTTGGATGCTTTTTTGCCCTGAAGAGTAAGCATAAAATAAGAAAAGTCCGGCGACAATAAGAACGACAGCTCCGATGATTGCCTCAAGTAAGTTGTTACGCATTTCTCTTCCCAAAAAACCTTTCATCCGTATGTTTGATCTTTGATTCTATAACCAAACAATGATTTATTCCAATACCCATACCGAGTATCTATAGCAACCTTGCTTCCAAAAATATAGAAAAATTTTATATATTCAGAAAGATATTTTGCCATAAACCTAGTAAAACCCCATTTGATTAGATCATCAAAATATTAATTATTAATTAAAGAACATTTCTTCTTTGCGGTGTTATTTGACTTAATTCCTTCCCCAATGCAAAGCTGCAATTCCGCCCCACCAATTTTCAAAGGCTGTCTTTGTAAAACCTGCAGCATCCATCTTATTGATAAGAGTTTGCTGATCTGGGAATTGTCGAATGCTTTCAACCAGATATTGGTAAGCGTCTTGATCTTTAGCAACGTACTTACCTAGAAGTGGTAAAACATTGAAAGAATACGTATCGTAAGCCTTAGAGAGGATGGGTAAAATAGGGCGATTAAATTCTAAGCAAAAGAAATAACCATTTGGTTTCAAAACGCGAAAGGCTTCTAAAAGGGCCTTTTCTTTATCAGCTACATTCCTAAGGCCGAAGACTATTGTGTAAATATCAATAGACTGATCTGGAATAGGTAAGCTTTCTGCATTACCATTGCACCAATGAAGATTATGAAGAATGCCCTTATCAACGGCATTATTTCTACCTTCTTCTATCATGGGAAGGGTTAAATCACATACCATTACGTCTAAATCTAGATGAGGATAAGCCTTTTGAATGCCAATTGCGATATCACCCGTTCCACCTGCGACATCCAGTATAATCTGATTTTCCTTGAGAGGTAGACGATGGATAAAAGTTTGTTTCCATAATCGATGAACGCCCAAACTCATTAGGTCGTTCATTAGATCATAACTGGAAGCAACGCGCCCAAACAAATCTTGAACTTTTTTTGCTTTTTCCTGAAGAGGAATTTTCTTAAAGCCAAAATCAGTAAAGCGCATTTGTAAATCCCTATTCGTTGCCCATTCTTTCAGCTTGGCTGATAAGATCATTTTCAAACTGTAGTCCGAGCTGTTCTGCTACGGCTATATTGAGCTTAAAATCTACTTTTTGAGGCCATTCAACAGGAATGTCTGAAGGTTTCAGTTTTTCTCTTAGGATTTTTACAACCATTTTTCCGGCTTGTCTCCCTAATTGGTATTGATCAGGCCCCAATGCTGCAAGTGCTCCTTTTTGAAGGCAATCCACATCACTGACAAAAACTGGAATTTTATGCTCATTTCCGACCTTAGTAACAGCATCAAAAGCAGCGAGTGCAGTGTTGTCGTTATTGATGAAAATAGCATCTATTTTACCAATCAGATTTTGTGCTGCGGTTAAGACTTCGCTTGTTTTGCTTGCAGGTATAGCAACTAAGTTTATGCCTTCATCTTTTGCCGCGGATTGAGTTTTTTCAAGAAGTATGACCGAATTTGCTTCCCCTGGATTATAAATGATTCCCAGGCGCTTTAAACCTGGAAGAATCTTGCGGAATGCTTCTATCTGTTTTTTTACTTCTATGAAATTCGAAACACCTGTTATATTCCCTTCTGGCTTTTGGGGATCGATAACAAGTTTGGTTCCCACAGGATCCGTTACTGATGCAAAAACAACAGGAATTTTTGACCCTTGGGTGATTTGGGCTGCTGCTTGTGCGGGAGTTGTTGGAATTGCAACAATGATATCAGCTTTTTGACCTACAAATTTTTGAATGATCTGTGAAGCTAGAGCCGGATTTCCTTGAGCAGATTCATAGTCCCATTGCATTGTTTTTTCTGGAATAAAACCAGCTTCAGCCAGTTCATCCATGATGCCTTGTCGGGTTTGATCGAGGGCAGGGTGTTCAATGATTTGAACGACTCCAACGAGAGGCATTACATTTATTGGAGTTTGGGGATTATTGTTCGACCATAACCATCGGCCAGTCAGAAAAGCAACAGCTGCGACTATAACAACTACGGCTTGTTTAAAAGGTTTATTCATTTTCAGCTCCGGACTTTAAAGAAGTTTTTTCTGTTTCAATTGAGGCATTAATAATTTTATCGGCTTTAATAAGAATATGCTCTGGAAAGGTTATCCCCAAATGTCGAGCAGTCTCTTGATTAAGGACAAGGGTTAAAATTAAAGCTTTTTCTAAAGGAATTTTTTCAACAATTGTTCCCTTTAGGACTGAAACAACTAATTTTCCTGCTTGTCTACCTATCTCATATTGATTAGGGGCAAGGGTTGCAAGGCATCCTTTTTCAACCGATTCAGGATCCGAAGAAAAGACGGGAATTTTATGTTCTTGGGAAACTTTTAAAACAGCGTCTAGGGCAGAGATTAATGTATTGTCATTGGGGATATAGATTGCATCTACTTTATTGACCAAGGATTTGGCAGCAGTTGATACTTCTGTTGTTGCTGAAGCAGCAACTTTGATAATGTTAATGTTTAATTTTTTTAAAGCTTCGCTCATTTTTTCAATCATACTGACTGAATTAGCTTCTCCTGGATTATAGAGGATGCCAATTGTAAGGGGGTGATCTTTGAAACTTAAGATTTCTTTGATAAGATTGGCTTGCTCTTGGATCGGTGCTTCGTCATAGACACCAGTCATTCCTTCACTGCCCTTTTCTAGGTTAGAAGATAGTTTAGCTGCAACAGGATCAGAAACAGCAACAAATACAACGGGTATATTGCGTGGTTTAGCTACAGCATACGCGCTTTGAGAAGAAGGCGTTGTGATAGGAACAATTACTTTTGGTGAAAGGCTAACAAATTTTTGAGAAATTTGCGCTGCTGTTGAAACATTTCCTTGTGCATTTTGAAAAAGGATTCCGTTTTCCGGGATGTCGTTTTCCTTTAAAACATCCACTATACCTTTACGAATCGCATCTAAAGAAGGATGGGGTGCAATCTGTGTTATGGCAACCAATATCTTTTGTGGCGAGAGTAAGGGGTTTTCCGTCGGTTCTTGATTTTTTAAAAAACGATAGCTTAAGAAAATCAAAATCCCAATAATAAGTATAAACACAAATGTGTAGGTTTTTTTCTGCGGGTAGGTCATTATCATGCCCTTTCATCTTTACATCAATTGAACAATAGAACAGGTTTCTGGAAAATTACCAGGTATGATGCCATCGCCAATGTCGTAAAAAGATGAATAGGTTCACGTAATTAAATCTATATAAAATATGTTTTTACCGGTACCCAGTCTATCAGGCTGCATGCTAACAAACAATAAATTTTTTGGGAAATTGAAAACTTATTGTATCAAACAGATTTTCTTTGTGGTGATCTCGCTTTTTTCCAAGATTTCTTCGAAAGATTTTTTTCTTTTTTCAAAGAACTTATCTTTTTTGTAGGAGATAAAGAAATCTCTCTATAGGAAGGAGGTTTTGGGACTATCCATTGGGCGGGGAGTATTTTCTTTTCAGAGGTCTCCGCAACCAAACTTCGATCACATTTATCTTTTTTGATGGCTTTTTGAGTAACATGCATTGCTTTCTTGGCGACTTGACCTGATTCTGTGCTTTGCAAATATTCCAACATTTGTTCAGAAGGCGGTGCATAGGCTATTGTTTGTGCCTGACGCATGTCGTTTGCGTGTTCTGCTGAGTAAGACGGATTTGAATGTTTTGCAGTGGGCGCTGAAAATTGCTGAGAAGTTTGAAAGTTTGGTTCAGCATGACTTTGCGCTTGTGAGGGGTAAATGACAGGATGAGGTGTATAGGAAACAGCTTGCATCATATCTAATGAGTTTTGTGTTTGCTCTTCGCTTTGAAAAGAGGGCTGTTTTTGAGAGTCGGATTCTGTTTGACGCAACGAAGCTTCTAGTAGAGAAGCATCTTTGGGGGTAATGCTCTCATTTAAGTTGTTATTAAGCTCGATTGATTCAATATCAACTTGTTTCTTTTTTTCTCTTCTAGACGATATGCCCTTTGTACCTGGGGCTGGAAGGAATTTCGGTGGTTTTGCTGAAACTGCGCCAATTTTACGAAAGTTAACTTCTAATAATTCGGCAGCTCGTTTGTCTCGACTACGCCAACTGTTACCACCCATGACAACGGCAAACAAACGTCGTGGTTTATTATTAGCATCATATCGAATAGCAGAAGTGCTTATGTTAAATCCAGAGGCGCAAACAAAGCCCGTTTTGATACCATCTAATCCCTCAACTTTTCCAAGCATATGATTATGGTTACGGTGAGAGACTCCTAAGTAATTAAAAGATTTTGTTTTGAAATAATGGCAGTATTCCGGGAAATCTTGATAAAGAGCCTGAGCTAATATAGCCATATCCATGGCAGTTGTGATTTGCCTTCTATCGGGGACTCCTGAAGGATTGAAAAACTGAGTAGAATGCATGCCTAATTGTTTGGCTTTTTTATTCATTATTTGAGCAAATTTATCTACTGATCCAGAAAGCCCTTCTGCAATGACTATCGCAGCATCATTTGCAGATTTTGTGACCATCGCCTGTATAATGGCCTCGACAGGAATTGTATCTCCAACTCTAAGGCCTAGTTTTGATGGGATTTGCCTGGTTGCTAAAAAAGAAACCGGAAAGCGCGTGTTTAATGTTATTTTTCCCGCTTTTAGTGCTTCAAATATGATGTAGAGCGTCATTTTCTTAGTTAAAGAGGCCGGATGTCTTTTTTCATAAGCATTTTCAGCATGCATTATTTTTCCAGTATTTCCGTCAATGACAATAGCAGCGTATTTATTTTGGCTTCCTAAGCAAGTATTAAATTGCTTGAATCCCACAATAAACAACACGCAGATAGCTGTAATGCGTAAGAAAAAATAAGTCAATAAAAAGTCTCCATCCTATGCTTATATTAAAAGGCTTTGAGCTGTCTTTGTCAATGTTTTAAGAAAGAAGATGGCAATTTTTACGCGCCTGTTAGATCTTATTTTCTTTTCCAGCATAGAGACGATAAATATTTTGTCGGTGTGTGAATACTATAAGAATGCTTATAGCTAAAGAAAAGTAAGCAAGAGAGTGATTGGCTTTTTCCAGTCCAATAAATATAAAAGACAAAAAGGGAGTCAGACAAAAAGCCACAAGTGCAGATAAGGATGAAATTTTCCCTATTTTGGCGACTAAAAGCCACATTATCGCAATTAAAAATCCTAAAAATGGATTAATTGCAAGATAGGTACCTAAAGCTGTAGCAACTCCTTTCCCGCCTTGGAAACCAAGCCATATAGGAAAAACATGTCCTAAAATGGCTGCTATCGCAGCTATATACATCAAAGAGGGATCTTGATTATGGATCCACATAACAGGAGAAAACCCTTTCAATATGTCGCATATCAACGTAAGGATGGCTAGTTTTTTATTGCCGGTTCTAAGGACATTTGTTGCCCCAATATTACCGGATCCGATTTTTCTTATATCGCCTAGGCCTGCATAACGCGTCAAAAGGAGCCCAAAAGGGACAGAACCAATCAAATAAGCTAAAATAATGAGTAAGGCAGCGTTCATAAGAGCTCTCAATTAATATTAGACACATTAAAAAAACTAAGCTAAGAGTCTTGATAAGGTCAATGTTTTTTCTTGAGTTTGCTTTGATTATTGCTATCGATGGCCCGTCTGGGGCCGGTAAAGGGACAATCGCCACTTATCTTGCCAATTTTTATAATTTAAAACATTTAGATACTGGATTACTGTATAGGGCGGTTGCCTTAAAAATAATACAGGATAATGTCGCTTCGGATGATGAAATGACGTTATCTCGAGTTGCATTAACTATTGATTTGCAGAATTTAAAAGATCCTGCCTTAAGGCATGAATCAACGGCAAGCATGGCATCGAAAATTGCCGTTTTCCCTAACGTTAGAGATATTCTGACAAACCAAATGCGTTTATTTTGTCAGAAAGTTTTGCCTCCCTATGACGGGTTTATTCTTGATGGGCGAGATATAGGAACTGTTGTTTGTCCAGACGCACATTTAAAGTTTTTTATAACTGCTGATTCTGAGACTAGAGCTAAAAGACGGCACAATGAAATGCAGCAACGAAATCAGCAAATAGGTGAATCTATCTTAGAGAAAATAAGAGAGAGAGACGAAAGAGATTCTGGCCGTGGAGTTGCTCCTCTTACTCCTGCTCAAGATGCATATGTTATCGATACAAGTTCTATGAATATTCAAGAGGCCTGTGAGGTTGCCGGGCAGATTGTTAATAGATATTTAAAAGATAGAAAATCACAATCAGAAGCGGAAAATTCAAAAGCTCAAGTATTGTCTTGAAAAACAGGCCATTCTTAAAGTATCATGCAAACTTGAATAATATTAACCCCTAACCCGTTTATGGTTGAATCAAGCATGAACGTTTTTGTTTAAGGATCAAAATGTCAAAAGTATCTCCAACCCCAGAAAAAGAAAGCTTTAGTGATTTATTAGAGAGCAGTCTTTCAAGTCGTCAAAGTTTTGATAGTAAAGTTGTAAAAGGAATTATTGTTGCGATTCGTAGCGACATGGCCGTTATTGATGTCGGTTTAAAATCAGAAGGACGTGTGCCTTTGAAAGATTTAAATGCCCGGGGTCTTGCAGAAGAACCAAGAGTCGGCGACGTTATCGATGTATATGTTGAGCGCATGGAAGACAAAAATGGCGAAGCTGTTTTGAGTATCGAAAAAGCACGTCGCGAAGCAGCTTGGGGTGAGCTCGAGAAAGCTCATGAAACTGGAGAGCTTGTTAACGGTGTTATTTTTGGAAGAGTCAAAGGTGGTTTTGCGGTTGATTTGAATGGTGCTGTTGCGTTCTTACCTGGGAGCCAAGTAGATATTCGCCCTGTGCGTGACGTTGGTCCATTGATGAATATCGTTCAGCCATTCAAGCTTCTTAAGATGGACAAAGCTCGTAGCAATATCGTAGTTTCACGTCGTTCCGTTCTTGAGGAATCACGTGCAGAAGCAAGAACAGAACTTGTTTCACAATTATCGGAAGGGCAAGTTCTTGATGGTATTGTTAAAAATATCACCGATTATGGTGCATTTATCGACTTGGGTGGGGTTGATGGTCTTCTTCATGTTACGGATATTTCTTGGAAGAGAATCAATCATCCAAGCGATATTCTTAAATTGGGCGAGAGTATTAAAGTTCAAGTTATTCGCTTTAATAAAGAAACCCAACGTATCTCTTTGGGTATGAAGCAACTGGAATCAGATCCGTGGAAGGGCGTTGCAGAACGTTACGCTGTTAATTCTCGCCATAAAGGTAAAGTTACCAACATTACAGATTATGGTGCGTTTGTTGAGCTAGAGAATGGCATTGAAGGTCTTATCTACGTTACAGAGATGAGCTGGACGAGGAAAAATGTTCATCCTAGTAAAATTGTTAGCTTGGGGCAAGAGGTTGAGATTGTTGTTCTTGAAGTTGATATGGCGAAACGTCGTATTAGTTTGGGATTAAAGCAATGTGCAGAGAACCCATGGCAGAAATTCATGGAACAATATCCTGTTGGTAGTGTTATCGATGGAGCTATCAAAAACATTACTGAGTTTGGTTTGTTTGTTGGGGTCAGTGAAGAACTGGATGGTATGATCCATTTGTCGGATCTTTCTTGGGATAAATCTGGCGAAGAAGCAATTTCAGCCTATGCAAAAGGTCAAACCGTTCAAGTTAAAGTTCTTGATATTGATCCAGAAAAAGAAAGAATCAGCTTGGGTGTTAAGCAGCTTGCATCTGATCCTTTTGAGACAGCGAGTGGGCAAGTTAAAAAAGGCGATATTATCACGGGCTCTGTAAGTCAGATTACTGATAAAGGAATCGAAGTCACTTTGAGCGATGGGCTTGTTGGCTTTATTAAGAAGGCAGATCTTTCAAGGGATCGTGCTTATCAAAAAACGGATCGCTTTGCTGTAGGCGAGAAAATTGATGCTAAAGTTGCAAGCGTTGATCGCGCAACTCGTAAAGTGAATCTATCAATTAAAGCTCGTGAAATTGATGAAGAAAAAGAAGCTATGTCAGAGTACGGTTCTTCAGACAGTGGTGCAAGTTTAGGGGATATCCTAGGTGCCGCTATGAAGAAAAAAGCAGCTGGTAAAGAATAACGAAAAATTAAAAAGAGAGGCCCACCGTTTTGGCTGGCTTCTCTTTTTACAAGAAAGATTGGAAGGTAAAAAATGACCCGATCTGAGCTTGTTAAAAAGATCTATGAGGGTGACAATCCTTTTCAAGAAGAAGAAGTTTCGAAGGCTCTAGACATAGTTTTTGAGGCTTTTGTAAAATCTTTGTGCAGTGGTTTCCGTATTGAAATAAGAGACTTTGGGGTTATGTCGCTCAGGCAACGTCCAGCTAGGCAGGCCCGTAATCCTCGCAATGGTCAAATTGTCTCGCTTCCAGAAAAGAAATACCTTCATTTTAAAATGGGAAAATATTTACGGCAAGTTATGAACCAATATAGCCGTTAGTTTTTTTAATTAACCCTAGAGAGATTTCCTCATGAACTGGCTTACCAATTTCGTTCGTCCAAAGATTCAAGCTTTAATTCGTCGCTCTGAGATTCCTGATAACTTATGGACTAAATGCCCTGGATGCGAACATATGCTTTTTCACAGAGACTTATTGGAAAATTTGTCTGTTTGCCATCACTGTCAATATCATTTACGTATTGGCATTAAAGAACGTTTCGAGCTTTTATTTGATGATAACAAATACACAGAAGTTGAAGTATCTAAAGTGCCTGCAGATCCTTTAAAATTTAAGGATACTAAGAAATACAGTGATCGGTTAAAAGAATATCGCCAAAAAACAGAGAGAGAAGATTCCGTTGTTGTTGCATATGGTCACATCGGTGGGCAAATAGTCGTGATTGCCGCTTTTAATTTCTCTTTTATGGGCGGATCTATGGGGATGGCTGCAGGTCAAGCTCTGCTTAAGGCTTCAGATCTTGCTGTTAAAACCAATTCTCCTTTGGTTGTTATTACTGCTTCTGGTGGTGCTCGTATGCAAGAGGGAATTCTGTCCTTAATGCAGATGCCAAGAACAATTATCGCGGTGGAAAAAGTCAAAGAAGCAGGTTTGCCTTATATTACTCTTTTGACTGATCCAACCACAGGTGGTGTCAGCGCATCTTTTGCTATGTTAGGAGATATCGCAATTTCCGAACCAGGTGCAATTATTGGGTTTGCTGGAGCCCGTGTTATTGAAGAAACAATTCGCCAAAAATTGCCAGAAGGATTCCAAAAAGCCGAATATCTTTTAGATCATGGCATGATTGATATGGTTGTGCACCGTCACAAACTAAGAGAAACATTTGTTCAGCTTTTACAAATGCTTTCTCCACAAAAGAAAGCAGCAAGCGTTGGTTAAGTTTCTTAGATTAAGCTCATTTAAGGGTCGTCACTCGTAATGATTATAGGCGTAGGTACTGATCTGGTGGATTGTAGAAGGCTTGAAAAAGTAGTAAATCAAAATGGTCAGCGCTTTTTAGATAGAATCTTTACTGTACAGGAACAAAAGCGCTGCAATGAGAGGTTTCAAAAGATCCAAAGTTTTGGAAAAATCTATGCAGCAAAAGAAGCGACTTTAAAAGCAATAGGAAATGTTTCAGGTATCCACTGGAAAGAAATCGAAATTAGTCATTTACCTAATGGTAAACCAGTTGTTAATCTGTCAGGACAAGCTCTTTTAAATTTTAACGAGTTATTGGGGGAGAATCAGTCAGGGAAAGTTGATATTTCCTTAACGGATGAACCACCCTATGCTCAGGCATTTGTAATTATCACGGCAACATCAACTAAGCCATAAAGGAATAAAACCCATGCGTTTACCTACAAAACGATTATTTGGAGACCATAGCGATAAAGTTAAGAAAGAGATTCGCGGGTTTGCAGTTGCATTTGTAATTGCTATGGTCATTCGAACTTTCTTTTATCAGCCCTTTAACATTCCGTCAGGCTCGATGATTCCTACTCTTTTGATTGGGGATTATTTGTTTGTCAGCAAATACACTTATGGTTATTCCAGGCATTCCTTTCCTTTTGGACCCCCTATTTTTTCCGGAAGAGTTATGGAACATAGCCCAAAGCAAGGTGATGTGGTCGTCTTTTTCAATCCAAAGCATGATAATTTGGATTATATAAAAAGATTAATTGGGCTTCCAGGAGATCGTGTTCAGGTTAAAGAAGGAATTCTTTATATCAATGATAAATCGGTGACTCTGGAACGCGTAGAAGACTATCATACCGTGGACAAAGAAGGCCGCCTTTTGGTTATTCCTCAGTATATAGAAACCCTTCCTAATGGCGTGAAACATCGCATTTTAAAAAGCGCACCCTTCGGGCAAGGAAGGCTTGATAATACTCCAGTCTTTACCGTCCCCGAGGGTCACTATTTTATGATGGGAGATAATAGAGATAATTCCAGTGATAGCAGAGTAATGGAAATGGTCGGATATGTACCGTTTGAAAACCTAATAGGCCGAGCTGAAATTCTATTCTTTTCTACAGAGGCTAAATGGTACGAGTTTTGGAATTGGTTTTTTGCTTTGCGGTATAATCGTTTGTTCGGAATTATTAATTAAAAAATCTTATGAAAGATCTAAGTTCCCTTGAAGAAAAAATAGGCTATAGGTTTCACGATCAGGCTCTGTTAAAGAATGCGCTTACTCATTCAAGTGTTCGTCATTCAGGAAATTTATTTGAAAGATTGGAGTTTCTTGGAGACCGAGTTCTTGGTGTGGTGATTGCTGAACATCTTTATAAGTATTTCCCTAAAGAGAGTGAAGGCGATCTTGCCAAGAGACTAGCCGTTTTGGTTTCAAAGGAGACGTGCAATGCAGTCGGCAATTTGATTGCTTTGCCAGATTTCTTAAATCTTATCGGAGATCGAAATCCTAACTCTGCCATTTTGGCAGATGCTGTCGAAGCTTTGATTGCGGCATTGTATTTAGATGGCGGGTTAGATGAATGCAGAAAGTTTGTCATTTGTTATTGGAAGGTTTTTATAGAAAAGAATATGATGCCTCCAAAAGACTCTAAAACAACTCTACAAGAATGGGCTCAAGGCAAAGGTCTTCCCATTCCGGTTTATAGGTTGATTGAAGCCAGTGGTCCTGATCATGAGCCACTTTTCAAAGTTGAAGTGTCCATTATGAATAAGCCACCCCATTACGGTGTTGGTAATTCCAAACGTATTGCTGAGCAAGCGGCAGCCAGTGATTTATTAGCGAGTCTTTTAAAATGACAATTCAAAAATGTGGTTTCGTTGCAATTTTGGGAGAACCCAACGCAGGAAAATCAACACTTGTTAACCAGATCGTTGGTAGCAAGGTATCTATCGTTTCTCCAAAAGTGCAGACAACCAGAAGACGTATTCTTGGTATTGCCATTAGAGAAGAAACGCAGCTGATTTTAATGGACACACCAGGGATTTTTATTCCCCGCCGAAGCCTTGAAAAGACGATGGTAAAAACAGCTTATGAATCAATTCAAGGAGCTGATTGCACGGTTTTATTGGTAGACGCCTCTCAAAGGAATTTTGAAGGCACACATCAAATTCTTGAAAATTTAGGACAGTATCGTCCAATCATCCTGGCGCTTAATAAAATTGATTTGATCGAACCCACTCGCTTATTGCAAATTGTGGCTGATTTAAGTAAATACACACAGATTACAGACACGTTTATGATTTCGGCCTCACAAAATGATGGGGTTGAGGATTTAGTAAGGTTGTTAGTAAGCAAGATGAAGGAGGGTCCATGGCATTACCCAGAAGACCAATTAACGGATCTTCCGATGCGACTATGGGCGGCAGAAATTACGCGTGAGCAGCTGATTTTGCAGCTTCGTCAGGAATTGCCTTATGAAACGTATGTTGAAACTGAAAAGTGGGAACAGTTTGAAAATGGCAGCGTGAAAATTAACCAAGCTGTTGTGGTAGCAAGAGATGCGCAAAAGCCGATTATTTTGGGTAAAAAAGGCCAGCAAATCAAAAATATCAGTATGAAAGCCAGACTTGAAATGGAAGATCTATTAGGACATCCGGTACATTTAATTTTATTTGTTAAGGTTAAGGATAATTGGATGGAAAAGCCATCTTTGCTGCAAGATGCTGGAATCATTGGTGAAGTTTAAGGGAAATTTATTCATCTTTACTTTTAATCCCTTTAAAAATCTTTGTATGATGGTACTCTAAACATAAATCAAATTTTTAAAACTTTCTAAAATATGTCAGAAATAACTTCAGATGTAATTGTAATTGGCGCTGGACCTGGCGGCTATGTTGCTGCAATAAGGGCTGCTCAATTGGGCTTAAGTGTTATTGTTGTTGATAAACGCGCACAAGCTGGCGGTACGTGTTTAAATGTTGGATGTATCCCATCCAAGGCTCTTCTACATTCTTCTCATAAATTTTCTGAAACGCGCAGTCATTTGAAGGGACATGGCATTTTAGTCGAGAATGTACGCCTTGATTTAAAGGCAATGTTGGCAAGAAAAGACGCGATTATAGATGAATTGACATGTGGAATCGGTTTTTTGTTTCGAAAACATGGCATTCGATTTGCAAACGGTCGGGCGGTTTTGCTTGGCCCAAAGCATATACAAGTCGTGAATGAAGACGGGGAAACTCATAATTATCATGCTGAACATATTATTTTAGCCACAGGTTCAGAAAGCATTTCACTGCCGAATTTTGAGATTGATGAGACGCGAATTTTAACCTCAACCGGAGCATTAAATTTGCCAAAAGTTCCAAAGAGCTTAGCAGTGATTGGGGGCGGGTATATAGGTCTTGAGATGGCTAGTGTATGGTCTCGTCTCGGGTCTTCTGTGACGGTGATCGAGGCGGGAGATCGCCTAGTGCCAACGATGGATCACGAAGTCGGCCATGCTTTGCATAAAGCTCTCGAAAAACAAGACATTGTCTTCCGTATGAATCGTCAAGTTACAAAAGTGATTAAAAAAGACAAAACCTTAACTCTTCATGTGACCCCAGCAAATCAAAAAACGGATCAAATACCTGAAATTATTGACTGTACAGCTGTACTATTGGCTGTAGGAAGGCGTCCGAATACGCATGGTCTTGGGCTTGAAGGTATGAATATTGAAATGACGCCTCAAGGCAAGGTTGTTGTGAATCGCCATTATCAGACCAGTTGCCCGGGAGTATACGCAATTGGCGACATCATTCACGGACCCATGCTTGCTCACAAAGCGATGGAAGAAGGAGTAGCGGTTGCTGAGTATATTAGTGGCCAATTTGCCCATGTAAATTATGGCATTATACCGGCTGTTATTTATACATTACCTGAGGTTGCGAGCGTGGGTAAGACTGAAGAAGAGCTAAAGGAAAAAGGGATCTCTTATCAAGCTGGTAAATTTCCCTTTTCAGCTGTTAGCCGAGCTAAAACCATGGGCGAGACGACAGGATTTGTGAAAATTCTAACCGATGCCAGAACAGATGAAATCTTGGGTATTCATATTATCGGCGATGCTGCAGGCTCTATGATTGCTGAGGCTGCGATCGCAATGGAATTTGGAGCCTCAGCAGAGGATATTGCCCGCAGCTGTCATGCCCATCCAACCTTTAGCGAGGCTATGAAAGAAGCCGCTTGGGCTGCCTTTGATAAGCCGATTCATATGTGATTAATTGATGCATTCATAGCTAAAAGTTTGAATGGTCTTTACCGATTCGCAAACTGGCAAATTTCGGCTTTTAGGTGATCTATACCGGTTTTTGAGTTTGAACTGGTCAATATTACATGTGGATGAGCGGCTGGGTGTTTTATCAAAGTTTCCTGTGTTTCTGCGTGTACCTTGATTGCAGCTGTTGGTTTTATTTTATCCATTTTTGTTAAAATGACTTGATAAGACATTGCTGCTTCATCAAGCATTTTCATCATCTCTAGGTCATTTTCTTTTAAGCCATGCCGGCTGTCGATCAGAAGGAAAACACGGTGTAGGGTAGGGCGTCCTTTTAGATATTGCTTGATCAGTTTTTGCCAACGGGCAACCAAGACCTTAGGTGCTTCTGCATACCCATAGCCCGGCATATCAACCAATATCAATCGCTCATCAAGAGAGAAAAAATTTAGTTGTTGTGTGCGGCCAGGGGTGTTTGACGTGCGAGCTAACGTCAAGCGACCTGTCAGGCTATTAATCAGGCTTGATTTTCCAACATTCGAACGTCCAGCAAAAGCAACTTCTGGCAAGGAAAAATCCGGTAAGTCTTCGAGTTTTTCTACGCCTCTTAAAAACCTACATTCCTGCTTAAAAAGCCACTGTCCCCATTCCCAAAGCTCGTTTAAATGTTCTAAACTTTCTGTCATCTCTTTTTAGCTTTGGTTTTAACCGGCGCAGTAGAAGAGGCACGGTGCGTGATCAACATTTGCTGAGCAATGGAAAGAATATTACTCCAGGCCCAATAGATGACAAGACCTGCTGGGAATGATGCGAACAAGTATGTGAACATCAACGGCATGATCAACATGATTTTCGCTTGAGTTGCGTCAACGGGCTGAGGATTCAGGCGTTGTTGAAGGATCATGGTTGCTCCCATCAAAAGAGGCAAGGCACCAATCGTTAAGAATGAAGGCGCATCCCACGGCAGCAGTCCAAACAAGTTAAAGAAACTGGTGGGGTCTGGCGCTGAAAGATCATGAATCCAACCAAAAAACGGTGCATGGCGCATTTCAATGGTTACAAAAAATACTTTGTATAAGCAGAAAAATATAGGAGCCTGAATCAGCATTGGCAAACATCCGGACATTGGATTGATCTTTTCTCGTTTATAAAGCTCCATCAGTTCTT
Organism: uncultured Alphaproteobacteria bacterium; assembly: GCA_903899945.1. Taxonomy (GTDB): domain Bacteria; phylum Pseudomonadota; class Alphaproteobacteria; order Paracaedibacterales; family CAIULA01; genus CAIULA01. Next base: position 27,344 of record CAIULA010000036.1, read on the forward strand.
GATTCATGCGCATTTTATCATTCGCATATTTTTGCTTAATCTTTTCCATTTGTGGTTGCATAATTTTCATACGCGCCATGGAATTAAAGGATTTATTGGCTAATGGATAAAATAGAATCTTAACAAAAACTGTTAGTACCAAAATAGCAACGCCCAAATTTCCTAAAAGCTGATGCAAAAATTCCAAAACATAAAATAATGGCTTTGTTACAAAGTAAAACCAACCAAAATCAACGGCCAAATCAAAGCGTTTAAACCCCTGTTTTTCTTCATAAGCATCAAGCAACCTAAGGACTTTTGCACCTGAAAAGAGATATTGTTTGTAATCAAGTGACGCGCCTGGTTTTAAAACGTGTTCACCGTTATTGATTTCAGCGCGATACATTTCAGCTTCTGTTCCGCTAAAACGTGTTTGAACGGATAAACTCTGATCTGAAACCAAAGCAACAAGCCAATATTTGTCGGTAAATCCAACCCAACCGCCTGTTGAGGTTTGAATGACTTCTTTTTCTTTAATAAGTTTCGAATAGTCGAATTCTTTAAGGCGATCCTGGACCACACCAATAGCACCCTCATGCAAGATATAGTATCCGCTGGTTTGAGGAGTTCCAACTCTTGTGATTCTACCATAGGGCTGCAGCTTAATTTCTTCATGGCCGCTGTTCACAACTTTGTCGTTTATGGTGAAAAGATAGTTCTCATCAACCGAAAAGGTTCTTTCAAAACGAAGGCCGGCACCGTTGTCAAAAGTTAAAGTGACCGGATGCTCACAGGTCAGCGTTACTGCTGTTATATTTGCGTCTCCTTTAACTTTCCAAACCGTATTTGCACCAGGAAGCTTACCTTGACCCTGCCATCCAAAATCCGCGAAATAAGCCCCTTTCGTGTTTTGTGGACTGAGTAACATAATTTCTGAACTTTTCGGATCTGTTGTTTCATGATATTCAGCAAGTGTTATATCGTCTAAGCGGGCACCCTTTAAATTAATGGAACCGTGTAATTTTGGAGTTTGAATGATGATTCTTGATTCTGTCAAAAGTGCTTGAGAACGATCGACTACTTTAGAAACTTCAAAAGCTGGACCTGAGTCCTTATCAGCAGTAATTGCGGAATTTAACGACGTGTTTTTTGCAATTTCAGCATGGTGGATGGCTTCGGCGTATTTAGGTTTTTCGTAAAAGAAATTAAATCCAATTAAAATTGCAAGTGACAAACCAATAGCTACGACCAGATTCCGTTGCTCAGACATAAAAGATAACCTTAATTAATTTGAAGAGTTTAAAGTAGGATGAGAGGGGATGGGTTTATTTGCTGGTTTTGGCATAGGAACTGGATCATAGCCCCAACTTGAACCAATCTGCTCTGCGATTTTTTCATATGGGTGGCAGCGAGCTAAACGCTTCAATGTTAACCACAACCCCTTTGCTAAGCCGTGAAATTCGATAGAGGTAATGGCATATCTTGAGCAAGTAGGCTCAAACCGACATCCAGGAGACAGAAAAGGCGATATAAGCCAACGATAACAATGTATTAAAGCAATAATTAACCGCGCCATACATCTCTCCTTAACATGTTGTAAACTTACTTTTTGTCGAAACGACCAGCCTCAAACAACGCTCTATCCCAAAATCCAAATCCGCAGAGAGCTTAGAAAAATCAGCGCCTACAGTTGATGTAAGAGCAATAAAGACAAAATCAATATTTCCCTCAAAAGAATCTGGAACTTTTTTTTCCAGATGCTGATCTACCCAAGCTTTTAAGCGACGTTTTGCACGATTTCTATAAACAGCATTTCCAACACGTCTGCTTGCTGTAAATCCTGCCCTAATTTCTAACGGTTGATCTGTGTTTTTTGCCAAATAACGACATTGAACGATAACTGTTTGAGTCTTTGTGACAGTTTTTGCCTCTGCCACCCGCAAATAATCTGCTCTTTTTTTTATACGGGTTAGAGGCATTCGTAAAAAACTTTAGGCAGAAAGTCTTCTGCGCCCCTTTGCACGACGAGCCACAATAACACGACGTCCGCCAACGGTTGCCATACGCGCACGGAAACCATGACGACGTTTTCTAACGATTTTGCTGGGTTGATACGTTCTTTTCACTTCATGTACCTTTTAAACTTGCTTGATATATTTTTACCACTTGTATTTTCAGTTTTTATAACACATAACCGACGCGCTGGGAATAAAAAACTGTAGATTAAAAATTGATATCCGTGCTAAGGATTTAGAGTCCGTTCTTCACAAGACAATATAACAAAAGGCTTTATCCATTGTTATCCAATCATAAACTTTGGCTTGTTGATGCATTCACAGGCGTTCCTTTTAAGGGAAATCCGGCAGGTGTTTGTGTTTTGGATAGATTTCCTGATGCCAAAGTGATGCAAAAAATAGCTGCAGAACTAAATTGGTCTGAAACGACTTTTGTCAGGCAAAAATCAGAGCATCATTTTCATATTCGTTGGTTTTCTCCGCGTGATGAAGCGCCACTTTGCGGACACGCAACACTTGCGGCTGCTCATATTTTGTGGGAACAACAAAAAACGAAATGCGATTTAATCACTTTTGAATCCATGGGTGGGCCTTTAACAGCTCAAAAAAAGGGAGAATGGATTACTTTAAACTTTCCCGCGAGAGAGGTTTATCCTTGCCCTATGCCGGAGTTTTTGACAGATGCTTTGGGCGATGTAGTCATAGAGTCCGTTTATAAAGATGATATTCTTTATCTTGTCGTTCTTAGGGATGTTGAGAGCGTGGTGAATCTAGAACCTAACTTATCACTTATTGAAAAAATACCGTGTCGAGCTGTGATTGTTACGGCTTTGGGTGAAAAGCCTTACGATTTTGTTTCTCGTTATTTTGCCCCTAGTGTTGGTATTCCCGAAGACCCTGTTTGCGGTTCCGCTCATTGCAGGCTTGCGCCTTTCTGGTATAAAAGTCTTGAGAAAAATGAGTTTCTTGCCTATCAAGCTTCAAAACGAGGGGGAGTTTTAAGAGTTGGTTTTCAAGGAGAACGCGTGACTCTTTCAGGGCAAGCGGTTACGATATGTGAGGGAATATTTTTAAAACCTTTTGAAAGAATGCGCGGATGACTCTGATTCGATCTGTATTATTTGACCTTATCTTTTACGTGTGGACATTTTTTTATCTGTTGATATTGGCGCCAATTATGTTTCTTTTCCCAAGATCCGTTACCATGCGTATATTCACCTTTTGGGCAAAGGTGAACTTAATGGGGTTAAAACACATTATCGGCTTGGATTATAAAATTGAAGGGATTGAGAATTTAAAAGCTGCTACTGAACAGGGTCCGTGCATTATTGCCTGCAAGCATCAATCCGCTTGGGAGACGATTATTTTTGCTATTTTATTAGATAAGTTCCAAATTGTTTTAAAGCGTCAATTGATGTATGTGCCGCTTTTTGGTCTGTATTTAAGAAAGCTAACTTCGATTGTGGTTGATAGGGACGCCGGCAGTCAAGCCATTAAGCAGCTCGTTCATCAAAGTCGTGGTGCGATCAAGAACGATCGTTCTATTCTCATTTTTCCAGAAGGAACTCGTGGCAAACCTGGGGAACCGGGGATTTATCAACCCGGTATTGCCGCGCTTTATCGTGATTTGAATGTGCCGGTTTTGCCAGTGGCTCTTAATTCTGGCGTTTTTTGGGGGCGTCGCAGTCCCATTAAAAAGCCAGGGACGATTATATTAAGATTTTTAAGGCCGATTCCACCGGGCTTATCCCGTCCAGATTTTATAACTCGGCTGGAAGAAAGCATCGAGACGGCTTGTAAGAGTTTGCCGCTTTATTGATAGGTGATGGAGGCGTATTGGTGGGAGAAAATCTTTAATCATTATTTTACCCTATCCACGAATGTTTGCAAATGCTTCTAGATTTGCTACCATTAATTAAAATTTTATTAAAATGTAATGGTTGATGGCGGGTTTTGATCTAGCCCTTTATATTCTTGGTTGCCTCGTTATTCTTGGCGTGTTTATCTATTTTTATAGGAAAAGTCGAAATCTTTACATAAAATTACAAGTTCTAACAGTAGAAAATTATGCTCAAAACATTCTTTTAAATAATTTAGCCAATGCTTGGTGTTATTGGTATGAAGGGGATAGTTTCTTAACGTGTTCAGTGTCGCTTCGTGAAATATTACGTTTCGATCTAGATCAGCCCTTGCAAACTTCAGATCTTTGTAAAATTCTCGGAGAATCGAGTTTCAGCCCCTTTCAAAGAGCATTAACGCATCTTAGTGACTTTGGGGGGGACTTTATCCTGCAACTTCCAATATTTGAAGAGACCCAGTTTTTGGAGGTAAAGGGACGCTCTGTTTCTTGTGATTCTCTACCTTTACGTTATAGTCAATCGATTTCTAAGTCACGGCAAATGGTAATTCTGTGTTTTACTGATGCGACCGAGGTAGTTCATGAAAAAGGCTTGTATCAAGCCTACCAAAAAGAACAAGATGAGGAAATTGAAATACTTCGAACGTTGGTAGATATTGCTCCGTTAGCTTTATGGCACAGGGATCCAAATGGCCGCATTCAGTACTGTAATTTGGCCTATTCAGGAGCACTTGAGACCACTGTTCACAGGGTTATTGCAGAAAATAGAGAGTTAATCGATTCTCATTATCAGACCAGTACCTATGATCTTTCAAGAAAGGCCCTTGAGTCAAAAAGAAAGCAGATTATTAGAACGCATCTTGTTGTTGCAGGGCAGCGTCGTTTTATGGAGATTGCAGAAATACCTATTCCAGGCACTCACAAGACAGTTGGGTACGCAATGGATATAACCGAAATTGAAGAGGCTGAGCTAGAGTTATCCTTGCATATTAATGCCCATCAAGAAGTTTTGGATCAAATCTCTGCCCCTATAGCGATTTACGGAGCCGATACACGGATCAAATTTTTCAACCATGCTTATCGTAAAACTTTCGAATTAGATGAAGCTTGGCTTTATAGCAGACCTACGTTAGGGGAAATCTTAGAAAATCTACGAGAGAGGCGTTTTTTGCCGGAGTATCCTAATTTTCTGAATCACAAGCGCGCGAGACTAGATCTATTTAAAAATCTTTTGTATCCAATTCATGAAGTTTTAAATCAACCCAATGGACAAACTTTGCGCCTGGTCATTGCTCCTCATCCCTTAGGCGGACTTTTGTATTTATTTGACGACATTACCGATAAATTAACATTAGAGCGTGGGTACAATACGCTTGTTGCTGTTCAAAAAGAAACTCTTGATCACCTTTATGAGGGTATTGTTGTGTTTGGCAGTGATAATCGTGTTCGTTTGTCGAATCCGGCTATGGGCAGAATTTGGCATTTGTCGGATGAAAAAAGGGCGGCGGATCTTCATATTAATGAGCTTTTAAAAAACGTCGCTCCACTTTTCAGTGATCCTAATGAAAGCAAACTATGGCGTAAACGAATGATGGATATTGTGAGTCTTCGTCAAAGTAGTCACGGGCAATTCAGGTTAGATCATGATCGTATGATTGAATATTCTTATATTCCTTTACCAGATGGTTCGCATTTGATGAGCTTTGTTGACGTATCAGATCGTTGGCGGTTTGAGCAGGCATTGCAAGAACGCACCCAAACCTTAGAAAGAGCCGACCGACTAAAATCCGATTTTATATCCCTTGTTTCATACGAATTAAAGTCACCTCTTAATACAATTGTTGGGTTCATTGAAATTCTGATCAATCAATATTTCGGCCAGCTGAATGAACGTCAGCTTGATTATTGTCAAGGGATTGCCGATGCTTCGGATCGGTTGATGAATTTAATCAATGATATGTTAGATTTGGCGAATATAGAAGCAGGCAAACTGAATCTTGATTTTCAAGAGATTCAGCTTGATAAATTCCTAAATAGCCTTGTGGATCTTGTTTACAATCGTGCTTATGATCAGGGGCTTGAACTTATTATCGAAAACACAAGCAGTGTTAAAACAATCCAAGGAGATACTCGCAGATTAAAGCATGCGCTTTTTAATCTGTTGACGAATGCTATTAAATTTACCCCTACAGGAGGAAAAATAATTTTAACCGTAGCTGATGATACAGAAAGGCCTGGTCATATTGTTATTGCAGTTAAAGATACAGGCGTTGGTATTAGTCCGAATGACCAAGAAAGGATTTTTGATTTGTTTCAGCATGGTACGATGACACAAAGCAATCAAATGGGAGCGGGCCTTGGGTTATCGCTTGTGAGAAGCTTAGTTGAGTTGCATGGTGGATTTGTATCTCTGGCTTCAGAGGCCAATGAAGGAACAATGATTGCTTGCCATCTGCCGATTACCCATTCAGAGGCTTGAGTGTTGGATATTCCCCACCCAAGGTTTCCTATATAACCAACGCCAAAAAAAGAAAAAAGAGATAGAAAATCGAATAGCTAAACAGGCTTAATGGGTTTTTATCAAAATAACAAACTGCAATCGCAATACCAATGAAGCCTAATCCTAATGCTGATGCGATTCCTAAGTAAAGCGTATGCGCGATGTGAAAATAATAAGGCAGATAAGAGGATGCAACGGTTAAAATCGTATAAATAAAAATCTGCTTTTTGGTGGCATTAATCCCCTTTACGCAGGGCAGCATTGGGATTTCAGCGCTTTTATAATCATCACTACACTGTAGGGATAAGGCCCAAAAATGTGCAGGCGTCCAAAGGAAAATAATCAAAAATAACGTCCATGCTTCTATGGGGGCTGTTCCTGTGATGGCGGCCCAGCCAATAACTGGCGGCAAGGCTCCTGCAGCACCGCCAATCACTATGTTCTGGGGTGTACGAGATTTTAAAAGGGCTGTATAAAACACAACGTAATAAAAAATAGTAAAGGCTAACAGAGTTGCTGCCACTAAATTAACCGCAACCATCATCGTCAGAACGGAACCACATGCCATAATCATCCCAAACGCAAGGGCTGTGTCAGGATCAATGCGTCCTGCCGGAAGTGGGCGATTTTTGGTTCGTTTCATAAGGGCATCGCTATCTTTTTCCCACCACATATTTAAACAACCTGCAGCGCCGGCCCCAATGGCCAAACTTAAAATGGCTGAAAATCCAATAATGGGGTGAATCGTTCCAGGGGCAGTCAACATACCGCACAGACCTGTAAAGACCACAAGTGACATAACTCTTGGCTTAAGCAATTGCCAATAGTCTGAAACGCTGTTGTATAGGCAAACTGTTATCATTTAATGTTTTGGAACGGGAGGTTGCACATCAAAGGTATGAAACGCAGGCGGCGATGGAACTGTCCACTCTAAGGTCGTAGCTCCATCTCCCCATGGATTAGCTGGACAAGGCGTTTTATCTTTGAAAACACGGTAAACAATGTACAAAAAAAGCAAAGCGGAAAAGCCGGAAGCAAAGCCGCCAATAGAAGCCACATAATTCCAGCCTGAATAGGCATCTGGATAATCAGGAATGCGTCTTGGCATGCCCGCCAAACCTAAGAAATGCATGGGGAAAAACAGAACATTCACGCTGATAAATGTAAGCCAGAAATGAATTTTTCCAAGGCGCTCGTTGTATTGATAGCCGGACATCTTACCAATCCAATAATAAAATCCACCGAACAGTCCAAACACTGCGCCCATCGATAAAACGTAATGAAAATGGGCGACAACATAATATGTGTCATGCAGGACTACATCAACTTCGCCGTTGGCCAGGACCACACCTGTTAGGCCACCAATTGTGAACAACAGAACAAAGCCAGTTGCAAATAACATAGGCGTCTTAAAGGTGATGGATCCTCCCCACATGGTGGCAATCCAGCTAAAAACCTTAATGCCAGTGGGAACGGCAATCACCAAAGTTGCAATTGTAAAATAGGCTCTGACGGATGCATCCAGGCCGACTGTGAACATATGGTGGGCCCAAACCACAAAACCAAGGACTCCGATTGAAACCATTGCATAAGCCATGCCTAGATAGCCAAAGACAGGTTTGCGGGAAAAAGTTGATATGATATGACTTACAACTCCGAAAGCAGGCAAGATCATAATGTACACTTCGGGGTGACCGAAAAACCAAAACAAATGCTGGAATAAAACAGGGTCACCACCTCCAGCCGGTTCAAAAAAGGTGGTGCTAAAGTTTCTGTCTGTAAGCAGCATCGTAACACCGCCTGCCAAGACCGGTACAGATAAAAGAAGCAAGAAAGAGGTAATCAGCATACCCCAGACAAAAAGAGGCATTTTATGAAAGGTCATACCAGGGGTGCGCATATTAAAAATGGTGGTGATAAAATTAATTGCCCCCAAAATCGAAGAAGCCCCTGCAACATGCAGACTTAAAAGCATAAAATCAACCGATGGCCCCGGATGGCCAATCATGGCGCTTAAGGGGGGGTAAAATGTCCAACCGGTTCCAGCGCCCGTACTCGTAAAGGCAGCTAATAATAGTAAAATGAGAGAAGGGATCAAAAGCCAAAAACTGACGTTATTAAGCCTTGGAAAGGCCATATCGGGCGCGCCTATCATAATGGGAACAAACCAATTACCAAAACCACCAATCAACGCCGGCATAACCATAAAAAAGATCATCAACAGGCCATGGGCTGTGATGATGATGTTATAAAGCTGATGATTGCCGTTCAAAAAAGTGCCACCTGGATACATAAGCTGCGCCCTTATAATCATCGATAAGAAACCGCCAAGCAATCCTGCAGCAACTGCAAAAATAATGTAGAGCGTTCCGATATCTTTGTGGTTGGTGGATAAAATCCATCGCCGCCAACCGGTGGGGTGATGTTCATGAGAAGAGTCTGTCATATATGCCCTTAAGTCCCTTTGCTTTTCAACCACTCATCATACTGTTCTTTTGACACGACGTGAATAGCAATCGGCATAAATCCGTGGCGCACACCGCATAATTCAGAGCATTGGCCGTAATAAACCCCTTCTTTGGCAATACGGAACCAGGTTTCATTAATGCGACCAGGGACGGCGTCCTTTTTAATGCCAAGCGATGGAACAGCAAAACTGTGTAGAACATCACTAGATGTTACAAGAATACGAACCGTTGTATCGACAGGAACTATGACCCGATTATCAACCTCTAGCAAACGATACATGCCAGGTTTTAAATCCTTTTCTTCGACCATATAACTATCAAAGGCAATCGGTTTGGCAGGATCATTCGTCGGGTACTCATAGCTCCAATACCACTGGCGACCTATGACTTTGATGGTCATTTGTGCATCTTGTGGTTTATCAAGGGCAAACAAAAGCTTTATTGACGGAATACCGATAATGACCAAGATAATAACAGGAACCAGTGTCCAGATGATTTCAAGGACAACATGATGAGAAGTTTTGCTGGGGATAAGATTTTTCTTAGCTCTAAATCTGTAAATGACATATCCTAATAACAAAACAACAAAACAAGCGATGGCGGAGATAATAGTCAAAAGAAGGTGATGCATCGAGACAATTTCCTCCATCATAGGAGATGCTGCTGGTTGAAAGGTCATCTGCCAAGGCTCTGGATGACTTGCAACCAAAGGGGAAGTGAAAAATATTAAAATAAGAATTAAACAGAAAAAATGCATGGAGTTCCTTTAAATAAATCACTTCCAGTGTAATCAAAAAAGAGACGAGCAACAATAGGTTGTAATTTTCCTACTTCGGAAAAAACTCAGGACTTTTACCGTTTATATAATTATTAAACAAGCCAGCCCATTCGGATGTTACAATTCGCCAAGCAATAGGATTCTGACGATCTAAAGCACCTAAAATTAGTTTAGAAACTTTTAAGGAAGCAATATGATAGTCGACAGGGTGCGCCGTTACATTCCAACCTATACCTTTGAATAGCCCTATTGATCTTGGCATATGAAAAGCTGAGGTTACTAATATCCATTTGTCCTCGGGTTTGGGCATGACAAGCTTATAACTATTGCTGGCATTATCGAGGGTATTTCTAGATTCATTCTCATAGGTTACACGGGCTGGATCAATGCCCATCTCATCAAACAACTTTTTGGTAAGCTCTACCTCTATCGGTGCTCCGGTAAAAAGGATGGGGAGCCCTGGATAGCGACGTGCAAGAGCAATAAACTCAATCACTCTTCCGCCTGCTAGGTTGTAAATGGGGCGACCCTTAGATTGGCTTTCTAGTAATGAAAAATTACCGCCTAATAAAATCAGTCCTTTTGCATTGCTTGGAAGGTCAATTTCTTGAGGGAATCTATGCTCCAACTGATAAAGCATAATTCTAGAAATCGGTGAGAGATGAATGATAAAAAAGGTAACAAGACTAAAAACCAGAAGCTTGTGCCTTTTTTTTCTGGAGTTTCTGAAATGAGCTATCCCAGCGAACAGAATCAGCACGGCACATACTAAATCAAGATGGATAATGATACCAAACAAAAACTTAAGGAATAGCATTGCTTCTCCGGGGCAAATTTGAAAGCGTGTAGGAATGCTATTGAGCTTTTCAAAACTTTACAACAATTGTTTGTTCTTTTGCTCTCTTTCAATCCCTTCTTCCTTGATTTTCACCTGAACTTAGAGCGATTGTAATTTTTTATAGAAAAATTGTTTTGTTATTCCAGCTAAGAAGAGATAAACGCAAACGAGAATGAATAATGTTGTTAAGAAAGAGAAGGGTAGAGGCTCGAATTCAAAGAGACTAGAGAAGGGGCTCCAGGGAAGCAACATCCCAAGTGTTAACGCTCCAAGAGACGAAATTATTAAATAAGGATGGGGTCTACTTTTAAAGGGATTTCTTTTGGTTCGAATGATGAAAATAACTAAAATTTGTGTTGCTAGAGATCCTAAAAACCAGCCGGTTTGAAAGAAAGAGGCATCTGCTTTAAAAAAGGAAAACAATATGTAAAATAAACAAAAATCAAACAAAGAACTTAATGGTCCCAAGACTAACATGAATTTTTTAATAAATGAGATGTTCCATTTGGATGGCATATCTAATTGCTCGGCGTCTACATGGTCAAAAGGGATCGCAATTTCTGATAAATCATAAAGCAGATTATTAAGGAGAATCTGAATAGGCAGCATCGATAAAAAAGGCAGGAAAAGTGAAGCAGCTACCATGCTGATCATATTACCCAAATTTGAACTTGTGCCCATCATGATGTATTTCAAGATGTTTGCAAAAGTGTGTCTTCCCTCCAGAACTCCCTTGTGAACGACAGTTAAGGTTCGTTCCAAAAGGATAAAATTAGCTGCTTCCTTGGCAACGTCAACTGCATTTTCAACCGAGATTCCAACATCAGCTTCATAGAGGGCAGGAACGTCATTAATGCCATCACCTAAAAAGCCCACAACATAACCATTGCTTTTAAGAATACGGATAATCCTGCCTTTTTGATCTGGGGTCACTCTACAAAATAGGTTTGTTTCTTGGGCCAATATCTTTAACTGTTGGTCGGTAAGTAATCTCAATTCCTCGCCTGTTAAAAGGCCTTGGATGACTATGTCTAACTTTTTACACAAGTTCTTTGTGACATATTCATTATCTCCTGTAATGATTTTTACCTGAATACCATCCTTTGAAAGGAGGCGAACAGCTTCTGCAGCATCTTTACAAGGCGTATCAAAGAAACTTAAAAGTCCGGAAAAAATAAGACCCTCTTCATCTTCTCTACAAGCATGCATTTGTGTTTGAGGAACATATTTAAATCCGACTCCCAAAACGCGGAATCCTTGCTGACTTAAAGAAAGAAATATGGAAAGGATTTTAGTCCGTATTTGTGAAGTTAGTTCTTCAATTTTCCCCGTGGCTTCATCCTCTATATATTGGCAAGTTTTTAAAATATCTTCTAAAGGACCTTTAAGGATAAAAAGTCGTTCTTTTTCGTTATCAAGCAAAACAGAAATCCGTCTGCGTGAAGAATCAAACGGGACTTCGTCTATTTTTTTCCAGTTTTTTACATCAATGTTCTTATTTTCTAAGATGGCTGTGTCAATGGGATTTTTAAAGCCGCTTTCAAAAAAGCTATTGAGATACCCTAACAAAAATACCCGTTCATCTTCTTTTCCATGTGGATTCATGGCTTGATCAAGCCTAAGGTGAGCTTCGGTCAATGTTCCTGTTTTATCGGTGCATAAAACATCCATTCTGCCTAACGCATAAATCGAAGATAGTCTTTTGGTGATTACATTCTGTTTCGCGAGCCTATTGCCGCCGTGCGCCAAAGAAACGGAAACAATCATGGGAAGAAATTCAGGAGTCATGCCAACCCCTAAGGCTATGGAAAAGAGAAAAGTTTCAAGCCAGGGTCTGCCTAGATAAAGATTGATAATCAAAACGATAAAAACAAGAACAAGAGTCAATCTCATTAGGAAAAAGCCAAACTCTTGCATACTAATAAAAAAAGAATTTGTATGGCGTTCGTTATCCGGGGTGCTGGCAAGAAATCCTAATAATGTCTGAGAGCCTGTTCGGCAAATAAGAATGCGTGCCCAGCCACTGATAACAGAGGATCCCATCGAAACAGCATTTAAGGCTTCTGTTAAACTGTTTACCGGGTTTGAATTAAGAATGGGACTTTTTTCAACCGGAAAACTTTCACCGGTCAGTGAGGCTTGATCTATAAAAAAATCTTTAGCTTCAAACACATAGCCATCAGCAGGGACTAAATCTCCGGCTGAAAGTTCCACAACATCGCCAGGCACAAGTTTTTCTGTATTTATTTCTTGTTTTTGAAGGTCTCTAAAAACCAAGGTTTTTGTTTTTACTCTCTTTTGTAAAAGGTCAGAAACTTGATAAGCTTTTCTTTCTTGGAAAAAATCGATAAGCGTACTGATCAGGGTGATTGTGCTAATTAAAAGCGCGCTTTTCATTTCACCAACAAGGGCGACAAGGATTGCGGATACAAGTAAAAGAAGAACAAGAGGGTTTCTAAAAAGAAGGATAAACGATATAAATGCATTTCGTGTATGGCTGATTGCAAATGAATTAGGGCCATAACGTTTATAAGAATCCTCTGATTGCTCAGTTGTCAGTCCATCGTGGCAAGTGGAAAATTCTTCAAACAAGTCTGAATCAGATTTTTGCCAAAAGGGAACTGTATTATTTGGCATTTTCTTCCTTTAATGAATGAGTCATTCATTTTTCTTTATAGATGAACTTATATCACGACTATAAATTAATTCTTCAAACATTTTGTGCCAATTGCGCTCAACCTTTAGGCGCATAAAAACAGATCCTAACCCAACAGCAGCCCTGTCCATAAAAACGAACTCTTTAGGCGGTTTAATGCCGCCTAGGCGATGAAGTTCGCTGTGTACTTTTGTTGCAGTTTCCCAGCCCCTAGCGCCGCTAAAGTTTTCCTGGATGGGGCGTTCTCTGTCATCAAGAAGGGGGTCGTATAGCAGCTTTGCCCATTCGTTCATGATCTCAATCAGCTCGATGCTTAAACCCGAAAATCCCCAGGCTTCATAGGCAGCAACAGCTTGCTCAGGGCGTCCGTGCAATAATGCATGATACAAATCAATAACACCTTGGATAAATGTGTCTGGAAAATGCCGTACACAGCCAAAATCCAATAGATTAACAAACCCTTCTTCGGTAATTAGATAATTGCCTGGATGAGGATCACCGTGGATGACGCCGTGATGATAAAAAGGTAGATACCAGGCCTGAAAGAGTCTATCTGCAACTTGGTTTCGAAAGTTTTCTTCCTTATCGAGGCATGTCAAAAGGGGGATTCCTGCCATTTTGCTCATGGTTAAAAGGCGTTTGGTCGACAGTTCTGGGTACACCTTTGGAACGTCGATGGTTTCATTATTTTCAAAGATTTTTTCATAGACACTGATGTGCTTTGCTTCTCGTTCATAGTCCAGCTCTTCTAAAAGTCGGCTAATTATTTCTTGCTGAACCTCAGATGTATCAAGAGCTTTGTTCCAGATATGATAAAGTCCTAAAATCATCTTGAGGTTAGAAAGATCTGTTTCAACCACAGTTTGCATGCCCGGATATTGTAGCTTGCAAGCTAAATGATTCCCTTCATGATCAACGGCGTTGTGCACTTGCCCAAGGGATGCGGCTGCAAAGGCTGATTGATCGAATTCCTTAAAATGACTTTGCCAATTAGGACCCAGTTCGCTTGCCATACGTCGCCTTACAAAGGGAATCCCCATGGAGGGTGCTTGTGATTGCAGTTCGAGCAATTCCTCTGCATATTCATATGGAATGGCATCCGGGATGGTTGCCAAGAATTGGGCGACCTTCATCAAAGGTCCCTTCATTTTACCAAGGGCCTCTTTTAAAGAGCGCGCATAAGCCTCATCGTCAATCGAATGTCCTAAATAATGCTGTCCGGCAACCCTGGCCGCAAGGCCACCAACGGTTGTTCCAACTTGGAAATACCGTTTAAGAGATACCGCGACAGAATTATTGTCCATTTGGCTTATTGCCCATTAACAAGGGTCTCTAATTCGTCAATCAGTTTAGCAATCATATCAAGTCCCTTTTGCCAAAAATCAGGATGTTTTGCGTCCAAACCAAAGGGGGCAAGCAGCTCTGCGTGAAGTTTACTACCGCCACTGGAGAGGAGTTCTAGATATGTATCAGCAAAACCATCAGGCTGTTGTTCGTAAACCGCATACAATGAATTAACCAAGCAATCCCCAAAGGCATAGGCATACACATAAAAGGGCGAATGAATAAAATGCGAAATATATCCCCAATAAGGGCGCGTTAATGGGTCGACATAAACAGCAGCCCCTAAGGCCTCAGTTTGAGTTTGCATCCAAATATCACCCAAATCTTCTGCCGATAATTCCCCTTGGCGTCGTTTTGTATGGACTTGTCTTTCAAATTCATAAAAAGCAATTTGGCGCACAACAGTATTCAGCATGTCTTCGACTTTGGATGCTAACAATTGACGTTTTCTAAGGGGGTCGTTTTCCTGCTTTAAAAGAGATCTAAAGGTCAGCATTTCCCCAAAAACCGAAGCTGTTTCGGCAATGGTTAAAGGGGTGTCCGCCAAAAAATACCCTTGTTTTGCCGATAAAACCTGATGGATACCATGACCCAATTCATGGGCAAGAGTTGTCACATCACGTGGGCGTCCTTGGTAGTTCAAAAGGATATAGGGATGTACCGATGGTACTGTGCTGTGAGAGAAAGCACCGGATGTTTTGCCGTCTCTGACAGGGACATCAATCCAATTTTTATCAAAAAATTGTTTACCAATTTCTGCCATTTTTGGGCTAAAGCTGGCATAAGCGTCAAGCACTGTTTTTCTAGCTTGGATCCAGCTGATTTTTTTGTCATCAACTTCTGGGAGGGGTGCGTTTCGATCCCAATACTGAAGAATGGGCTGCCCTAAAAGCTTTGCTTTTAATTGATAATAGCGATGCGATAATCTTGGATAGCTACTTTTTACAGCGCTGACTAAGGCATCAACTACCTCTGGTTCGACTTGGTTGGCAAGATGCCTTTCACTGGCTGGATCAGGGTATTTACGCCAGGTGTCTTCAATTTCTTTATCTTTGGCAAGGACGTTGGTGACCATTGTTAAAAGGGACGAATGCTGACTGAGACCATCTGACAGGGCGGTTGCGGCTTGCCTTCGAATTTTTCCGTCTTTGCTGCTAATAAGTTCAACAACTTCTGAAAGTGTTAGGCTTTCACCATCCACTATAAACTTCATATTGGCCAGAGTTTGATCAAACAAACGATTCCAAGCTCGGTTTGAGGTGAGCGATTTTTCCATCAACAATCTTTCAAGATCTTCTGACAGTTGGTGCGCCCTAAAGGTCCGGACTTGCCTTAACCAGGGTTCGTAATGCTTAAGAGCTTGGGATGATTGAATGGCTTCTTCAAGAGCTTCATCAGGGATTGTATTGATTTCAAGGGTGAAGAAAATAAAATAAGAACCGATGGCCGTTAGTTTTTCTTGGACTTCTTGATAAAAGCGCTGATTTTCTTCGTTTTTTAAGTTTTGATAATAAGAAAGGCCTGCAAAGCTAGCTACCCTTCCAAGGGTTTCACTTACTTTTTCATAAAAACTGATGGCCTCAAAAAGATCTTCCCCTGTCCAGGTGTCTTTTTTAAAAAAGCCACTATATTTTTTAGAAAAAGCTTCAGCTTGTTGGGTCGATGATTTTAAATCCGATTCGATTTTTGGGTCTTTTGAAGAGGTGTATAAATCATTTAAGTTCCATTCGGGCAAATCCTTGAGATCGATAATTCCTGAATCTTTGGAAAGCGTAGCAGATTGAGACATAACAATTGACCCTTTAAAATTAGAAATTTAAAGACTTATCTTAACCGATACGAACATAGTTTACTCCATTAAAAGCCGTTCCGGTGGGCATTTTTTAAAGATATGTAAGTTTATGATTTCATCAACGTCTTTGAATGTTTTGGGGCTGTACCAAATACCTTCTGGATAAACAACCATAGCGGGGCCTTTTTCGCATTGATCCAAACATCCGGCCTTGTTGATGCGTATGTTTTGAATGCCAAGTTCCTTAACACGGGCTTTCATATAATTCAATAATTTATCCGATCCTTTTGATAAACAGCATCCGCGTGGATGGCTATCAGGGCGCTGGTTTTGGCAGATAAAAAAGTGAAAATCGTAATTAGGGGGCATGAGGAAGCTCCTTTAATTAGTGCCAGGAGAATGTATAGTGAGCACTCTCAAAATGATTACGCCATAACATCAAAGAATGAAAAAATATTCAAGAACCAAAGCAAATAACCCAAGACCTAAAAAGATAAAAAGGATCTTTGAGGTGGGTTTCCCGATTATAACCTTGGCTAAAATAATAATTAGCGAGATAACAGCTAAGCCTT
Source organism: uncultured Alphaproteobacteria bacterium (assembly GCA_903899945.1). GTDB lineage: Bacteria > Pseudomonadota > Alphaproteobacteria > Paracaedibacterales > CAIULA01 > CAIULA01. Next base: position 44,144 of record CAIULA010000036.1, read on the forward strand.
TAAAACAAAAAATCACATAGGCAATCGCATTAAAAAAACCTCCTGATGATGACTTTAAAATACCGATAAGTTTATCTCCAAGCCAATTTCCAGACACAAGCCAAATCAAGCCGAATAGGATTCCCAGTTTTATTAAAAGCTTTAAAAATTTGAATTTAATAAGAGCCGGAAGATAAGAGACTGTTCGCGAGAAGTATTTTTTTAAGTGAGAGCTTGCTTTAAAGTCCACGAGGGGTCTTTCTCTTTAAAATCAATCTATAGTACCATATCACAAATTAAGAGCGCATTAAATTTCAAAGTAAATAAAGCTCTTTGTTGGTTGACTGTAACTGTTTACAATCAAATCAACTGAATTTAAAATTATGTATTTAAAATGGATAAAGAACTTCCTTATTTAAAAAAGAAACCAAAAGCTTACGTTGCACCTGAAGAAAAAGAACAAATGTCGCCTGACCTAAAGCATCCATTTCATCTGGTAGAACCGAGTCCCTGGCCCTTTGTGACTTCACTTTCAGTGCTGATTTTAGCAATCGGTGCTGTTTTGTGGATGCATCAAATTGACCATTACCTGTTTTGGGTTGGGATACTTCTTTTATTCCTTACTTTTTTCGGGTGGTGGCGTGACGTTGTTAAGGAAGGTAATAGTCCCGGCGTTCACACCGGGGCGGTTCAACGCGGTCTTAAAATTGGCATGGGGCTCTTTATTGCTTCAGAAGTGATGTTTTTTGCAGCCTTTTTTTGGGGGTATTTTCATGCAGCTTTAACGCCAACCGAAGCTTCAGGGTTCGTTTGGCCGCCTAAAAATATAGTTCCTTTCGATCCCTTTCATTTGCCGTATTTAAATACGCTTTTGCTTTTGTTGTCAGGAACAACCGTGACTTGGGCCCATCATGAACTGTTAAGCGGCGATATGAAAAACACGGCAAAGGCTTTGCTAATAACAGTCTTGTTGGGGGCAACTTTTACGGTTGTGCAGGCAATTGAATACAGCCATGCTGCTTTTGCATTAAAGGATGGCATTTATCCATCCACTTTTTATTTAGCAACGGGATTTCATGGATTTCATGTTATTGTCGGAACCTTGTTTTTATTGGTGTGCTGGTGGCGTACAGAGCGCCTTGAGTTTACAAGCACACATCATGTAGGCTTTGAGGCTGCCGCGTGGTATTGGCATTTTGTCGATGTTGTGTGGCTATTTCTTTTTGTCTCCATTTATTGGTGGGGATATTCAAAATAATAACTAATTAAATTCTGTTAATTTTATTTAATAAATTATTAACCAATTGTTAACTTTTCAACTCTATGTCATCTACTGCAATTGAAAACATCATTGAAGATTGTAATATTTTAGTTACTTTGAAATGAAAAATCTTAAAAAGCAATAAATTGTAGTGAAAGTACAATAATTTGGAAAAATATTTCCTTTTTTACTTGACATCAATTTATTTTCCTTATGTTTGAAGTTGCAATATTAAACATAAATTGGAGGTTACTGATGACAAAATCCTTACACAAAGTCTTGTTTTTAACCGTGGCGACAACAGCTTTATCAACAATTCCAAGTTATTCTTCTTCTGAAGACCCGCTTACTAGCGGAGCTCCTAAATCAACAGTGACAGCGCCTGTGGTTCCAGCAAATTCAACTGCTGCCAACCTTTTATCTGAAAGTGCTCCAGCTCCTAGGGCAGCGCCGGTTGTTTCCACTGGATGTGGTTGCAGTAGCGGAATTTCTGCATGGTTTAGAAGTGTCTTTACAAGACAGAATATTCAAGCCGCAGAAACTGGTTTGACTGAAGCTGCAAATTTAACAGCAGTAGGACTTTCTGTAGCTGGAGCAGCAACAGGTAACTCAAAACTGACGAATGCGGCAACAGGGATTGGCGCTGGCGTTAAAGTTGTAAGTACTTTGGATGGTGACCTCTCTGGTGGCATTACAGCCGCAAGTGCTACACAAGCTCTTCAAGATACAGCAAAAGGTGTAGGGACTATAGCATCCGTATCAGCTCCAGGCAGTAAGGCAGCTGCTCAAGTTGCAAAGATTGCTGGTGAAACTTCAGATGTGACGGGAGTTTTGTTACCTGGTGGAAAACTAACGACAGCAAGTGCACTTAGCGCGGGCGCGGCTATAGCGAGTGACGTTGGTGGAAAAGGCGGCACAACTGCTGCAGCTGTGTTGAGTGCTGTTTCTGCAGCTGAGCAAGCGCAACAGGGTGTTCAAACGGCGGTTAACAGCGCGAATCCATTGCCATCTACTAATGCATAAAGTTTAGAATTTCCTCTAAAATAAACCGAATGTAGCACACAAGAGAATACATTCAAGGGCCTGCTCACACCTGAGTAGGCCTTTCTTTTTCAAGTCAGTTCTGATGATTTTGATCTCATCTGACAAATTTCAATTGAATCTCCCTAAGTTTTCTCAATCTCTTTAATTTTAACGATTTGTTAATTTTTGAGGCTCTACAGTTTACTTAGTGCAATCTTAAACATTCTGAAAAATTGTGTTTCGTAAGGTTTTTGAGACTTTGAAATTAAAAAATATTACAAAACAATAAGTTATAAGAAAAGTATAATAAGATGGAAAAATATTTCCAGTTTTTACTTATCCTTAACGTTTTTTCCGTATGTTTGTAGTTGCAATCTTAAACAGTAATCGGAGGTTCTTAAATGACAAAGTCCCTATACAAAGTTTTATTTTTAACTGTTGCAACAACAGCCTTGTCAATCATTCCAACTTTTGCAGCTGAGGAACCGCTAAAAGGAACTGGCGCAACAGTAACTCATCCTGTAAAATCTCATCATGATCTACTGAAAGAGATGCATGCAGAATGGGAAAAAGTTGAAGGTGGATTGAAAGACGCTTTCTCGCCAGCTCATCTTGCCGCATTCCAAAAACTTCTTAACGAAGCTGCAGGTATGACAGAGATAGGTCTTAGCGTTGCTGCAGCGGCAGATCCAAAGAACGCAGCGCTTAAGAAAGCGGCAGCTGGCATTGGCGCTGGAGTTGGTGTTGTTAACACAGTTACAACGGATCTTACTCAGCCCGGCGGTGTTACAGCTGCAAGTGCCGCAAAAACAGCTGAGGATTTAGAAGCAGGTGTAGGGGCTTTAGCTGGACAAGTTGGTGGTAAGAAAGGCGCTGTAGTTGCAAAGGACACCGCTGAAGCCGAAGATGCAACTAAAGTTTTGTTAGGAACTAGCGGAGTCCCAACGGCAGCAAGTGCACTTAGGTCGGGCGCAGCTATAGCGAGTGACGTTGGTGGAAAAGACGGCACAACTGCTGCAGCTGTGTTGAGTGTTGTTTCTGCAGCTGAGCAAGCACAACAAGGTGTTCAAACAGCGGTTAACAGCGCAAGCCCATTGCCACCAGCCGCTCCGCCATCATCTCCTGCTGACAAATAATATTGGGGATTTCCTCTAAAATAAACCGAATGTAGCTCACAAGAGAATACATTCAAGGGCCTGCTCACACCTGAGTAGGCCTTTCTTTTTCAAGTTGATTTTTAAGATTTCTTCCTCATCTAAACAATTTGCATTCACCTGATAAATGTCCTATAGAAAGGGTGTTCTTGAAAAGTAATGCAAAGAGAGCAAGCGTCTGCCCCCTTTGAAGTTTGAGAGGTATGAGTCATGTTAGTTAAGACAGTTGAAGCAAAACGTTTGGGTGGCCACCCCACGAATTTCTTTAAACACGGTTCCTTGAACTGGAACATGCAATGTGAAAAGTGGAGAGTTGAGACTAATCACCTTATGTTAACAGGGGAGGAAGACCTTGATGTCCCTTTTACTGAAATGCTTTCTTATCATGAGGAACACTGTCTGTCACCTGAAAATAATAAAACGCCATTTCATCAATCTTGTGATTGCCATCCGAAAGTGAAAAGCCCTAAAGTGAAGATATAGTCACAAACTTTAAGGAAAATCCCATGGCTCTGACTCCGTCCAACATGTTGCCACTTGGAACATTGGCGCCCGATTTTAAGCTTTTAAATGTGGTGGATAATCGGGAAAAATCCCTTGAAGCCTTAAGTTCCTCCACGGCAACAGTGGTTATGTTTATTTGTAATCACTGCCCTTTTGTAAAACATATACAAAAAGAACTTGTTAATCTTGCAAACGACTATCTCGTAAAAGGAATCTCTTTTGTTGCAATTAGTTCGAACGATGTCAAAAATTACCCGGATGACTCGCCTGAAAAAATGAAAGAGATTGCTGCAGAGTTTCATTATCCATTTCCCTATTTGTACGATGAAACGCAAGATGTGGCCAAGGCTTATCAAGCGGCTTGTACGCCAGATTTTTACGTGTTTGACGGAAGTTTAAAATGTATTTATAGGGGCCAGCTAGACGATTCAAGACCTGGTAACGATATACCTGTGACAGGTAATGACCTAAGGGCAGTTCTTGACTGTGTGTTAGATAAAAAACCAATTTCCCAAGATCAAAAACCTAGCATCGGCTGTAATATTAAGTGGAAGTAAGAAAAGTAGTTACTATGGATTCAAGTTCGGCTATTTCTTTGGGGTCAGTGATCCAAGAGGTCACAAATCTGTAAATGTTTTGATCCACTGGTCCCCAGGCATAGAAAGTTGCTCCCTTATCATATAGGGCTCCAGCAGTTGCAGCGGGGATAAAAGCAAAGACTTCATTTGCCTCAACGGGATTGACTATGAAAACACCTGGTATTTTTCTTAAAGTTTCCTCTAATCGTTTGGCCATTTGGTTGGCATGATTGGCATTTTTAAGCCATAAGTTATCCTCAAATAAGGTCAAGAACTGAGCTGCTAAAAAACGTCCTTTTGACATTAATTGACCGCTTCGTTTAATGCGGTAATCAAAATCTAAGGTATATTTTTGGTTAAAGAAAATGATCATTTCGGCCATTAAGGCTCCGTTTTTAGTTCCACCAAAGCACAAAACGTCAACTCCTGAGCGCCAAGTCATATCTGCAGGTGACATGCCTAACGTTATAACGGCGTTGGCAAAACGGGCGCCATCCATATGAACGGATAGGTCGTAAGTTTTGGCGATATTAGTTAGTTCCTTAATTTTATCAGGGTAATAAACAGTTCCGCATTCTGTTGCTTGAGTCAGGCTTAAAGCATAAGGGTTTGTCATATGTGGGCGCATAGAACGATGAAATTCAATTTTGGTTACTAATTCGTCGGGAGAAATTTTTCCATTGTCACCTTCTATGGTTAACAATTTTGCTCCATGTGTGAAAAATTCGGGCCCATTACATTCATCCACTTGAATATGAGCCTCTGAGTGGCAAAAAATAGATCCGTATGAGGGGACAAGAGCCGAAAGCGCCAATGAATTTGCAGCTGTTCCAGTGTTGGTGAAAAAAATTGAGGTTTGAATTTCAAAAATTTCATCAACTTGCTTCTGAAGACGTTTTGTATAGTCATCATTTGAATAAGATGCAGAATGCCCATGATTAGCCTCACAAATGGCTTCTAAAATTTCAGGACAAACGGTAGCTGTGTTATCGCTTTTAAAATTCATAAAAATATCCACATGTTTTACAAAGTTAGTTTAGATGAGAAAAAATTATGCTCTTACGAATCTAAATAGAGAGAAGATGTTAATTCAACGTTAACATAACAGGATATATGTTTGATATGTGCTTATTGGGTTCCAAAATATTTTGATTCATATCGATGTCGGCTCAATAGTTCTCTTAAATAATTTATTGGCCTTCTTAACAATTTATTAAGACATTTCTTGGTATTCTATCTCCAGTGTAATTTGCAACCTTAAGAGGGAAGAATGAGTTTAAAAGTTTTGGCAACAAGTTTATTATTAATTTCAAGTGCGTATGCATCAGGGTCTCATCATACTGCAGGGCACCATGCTGCTGCTGAAAAACCTGATCATTCAAAGCTTGATGGAAAAGCGCAATCTGATCCAGTTGTAAAACGATGCACAGCAGAATGCGAAACAATCACAGAAAAACATTTTATGGAAGTTTATGGGGGTATTTGTAGTGCTGACGAGGATAATTTAGATGGCAGAAGAATTCTTGCTCGTATGGAAGAATATGATGAAGTAATGAAGAAAAAAGACATCAAGTATGACGACGAAATTGATCCTAAGAAGAAAAGTAAATTCCTAAAATACAAAAAAGCAGAAGAAAAAGGTTCTGCTTGTGATGAGCCACATTTACGCAAAATAAGCCGCTTTGACATACTTAATAATTCAACGCAATACAAAAGTGCTGATCAGGAAAAAAAGAAATTGAATGGATTCTTAGCTAAGGGTGAAAAAATGGATCCATTTGCATATGGAATGCAGTGCGTGGCTCAATGTAGAGACCCAGAAGGCAAAACATCCGGCCGTGATATGGAAGCAGAGCAGATTTATGTAAAACCAGGAACTGAGGCTCCAGCCGCAGAAGCTCCGGCCGTAGAAGCCGCTGCTCCAGAAGCTCCAGCCGCAGAAGTTGCTGCCGCTTAATAAAATTACTGTCCACTAAAAATCTAAAAAACTGGCAATGTCTCTCTTTGCCAGTTTTTTTATTAAGAGTTTGTCTCAAAGTTTTTTAAGCATAAGCTTTACAAGTTTCTTCACGAAGGGTACTTTTGTGCAACCTTCTAATTGCAGGCAAACCAATGTATTTTCTTAGACGTACTTTGTGGTACATCATCACCTTTTGGTACGCTTCAGTACGCAAAAGGACTATAGGGGCCCGTGGCCTTGTTGTCAAAGACGATCAGATCCTATTAATTACGCATACCTATCAAAAAGGTTGGTGTACAATAGGGGGCGGAGTGAATCGCGGGGAGTCTCCCCTCAAAGCTGTTGTCCGGGAATTGTACGAGGAAGCCGGCGTTATTAGTGAAGGAACGCCACAGCTTTTTGGTATTTATCACAACACAAATGAACATCGTGATGATTATGTAGCTTTGTATGTCGTGACAGACTTCACAATTCAAGATGTTAAATCTTCAGAAATCGCTGAAAAAAGGTGGTTTTCTTTATATCATCTGCCAGAAGACACCACATCTTCTACCAAAAGACGTATTGAAGAGTATTTGAATTTAAGACCTCAATCGGATAAATGGTAAGCTTTAAAGATCTTATATAGCAGGACAGATATAAATTGAGTATACGTTTATGTCACTTCGAGGAGCACAAACGACGCGGAAATCCAGTAAAAATCTTTAAGTTTCAACGCCTTTCTGGATTGTTATGCTTCGCAGCAATGACGATAAACGTTATCAAAGGGATCAACTAAAGTTGCTCTCATACAGTCATAGAGTTATTATTTAAAGGACCAAAGTAGCACCGAGATCTTTTAGGAAAAACTAAAAAGACTAAAAACCCTTGATTTAATTGGCGCGCCCGAGAAGAGTCGAACTCCTAACCTTCAGATCCTTAGTCTTACATTCTTAATATTATTAAATTTCATACAGTTCTATAAACCATTGTAAATACTTAACTTGTTGGAATTTTTTATGTATTTTATGTAGATAAAGTATTCCAGATTTTTTCTGTTTTGTGCTACCTATTTGCTACCTGAAATTTTTAAATAACGAAAATTGAGTATGCCGAAACTTACAAAACGTTTGGTTGAATCCGCCTCTCCTCAAAACAAAGATATTTTGCTTTGGGATTCCGAACTAAAGGGTTTTTTATGCAAAATAACACCTACTGGGAAGAGAAGTTATTTTCTTTATTATCGCACAAAGGATGGAAGGTAAAGAAAACCTAAAATCGGAGACCATGGGGCGATAACATGTGAGCAAACAAGAATGATAGCTCAGCAATGGTTAACTGATACAACCCATGGTAAAGACTCTTCTGCAGAAAGGCAGGCTTTACGGGCTAATCCAACATTAACTGACCTTGCAAAACGCTATATGACTGACTATGCTCCTCGAAAGAAAATTGGAAGTCGAAAAGAAGATCAGCGTTTATGGGAGCAACATATATTGCCTACTTTAGGTTCTTTTAAGGTTTCTTCTCTAACAAGAGAGGATATTCTAAAGTTGCAGCATTCTCTCCAGCATCTTTATACAACTGCTAATAGAGTTTTAAGTTTACTTTCAAAAGCATTCAATTTAGCAGAGCTATGGGGGGATACAGACCGGATCATTCTAATCCTTGCCGTCATGTTAAAAAATACGCAGAACAAAAGCGCGAAAGATTTTTATCTCAGCAAGAAATATCATGCCTTATGGATGTTTTGGAAAAAGAAGAAACTCAAGGGGCTGAATTACCGTGTGTTATTTACGCTATTCGTCTTCTTCTTTTAACAGGATGTCGTTTAAGTGAAATCTTAACACTACGATGGAAAGAAGTTGATTTTGAAAAGAAATGTCTTAACCTTTCCGATAGCAAAACAGGTAAAAAGATCGTTTACCTTTCTCCGACTTCTTTGGAAGTTCTCCAAGCTGTTCCACGCATAGAAGGAAATGAGTATGTCATCTGGGGTAAAAAGAAAGAATCACATTTAATCAACCTGCAGAAGCCTTGGGTATGTGTTAGAAAGAAAGCCAGGCTTGCGAATGTTCGTCTTCATGATTTAAGACATACCTTTGCCTCTGTAGCAGCCTCTAACGGTTTGTCTCTCCCTATTATTGGAGCTTTACTGTGGCATAAGCAAACACAAACAACTGCGCGTTATGCTCATCTTATTGGTCAAACTCTTCTTGATGCTACTGAAAAAATTAGCAACAAAATAGTCAGTAATGTTAGTAAATGAGGAACTTGCAAAACCCTTAATACCAAAAAGTGAACTTCGATCCAAAAAGAAGATTTAAAACCGACTCGCATGCCTAAAGTCTTACTGGCTTTACGTTCTCTCATCTCTAATCTCCTGCGCTAGATAAGCTCTTTTTTCTAAGGAATCCATCCAAATAGCTAAGAGATCACTCCATAGCAATCCGTTTTTTTCTTTTTTCAAAGAATGGGTTAAACCCATAAATCTTTTTAAAATCAATGATTTAATATATGGGTGAAAGGATTTAAGGCATTTTCTTTCTATAAAATCTATATAAATCTGTCTTCATTGAGCGCTTTGGAGAAATTCCAAGCGAAACTTATAAGATGGAGTAAAAAATGCCTCATTCAATTCTCTTAAATGAACAAAGAGCAAGCGAAGTGATTGGTCTTAAAGTTGCTATATTGCGTAAAAGAAGATGGTAAGGACTACCGCCCAAATTTTTAAAAGTTGGCTCAAAGGTCTTTTGCAAACAGGAAGACTTACAAAAGCTTTTAGAGAACTGTGAGCGTCTTTCAACATCCGATAAGGGAAGCCATCATGGAAAATAAAAACTCGTGCCACATCCTTATGAGCTGTGGTGCTTTTGCTTGTATACGGTCGAGAAAGCGTAATACTTTTTACCGAGATCACAGCAAAGTTAACCTCTTAAATGTAATAGCCGAAATAAAAAAATGTTATCCGGCTTGCTCCCTTATTATTGCTGGGGATGATGATAGGTGGAAAGAAAAGAATATTGGCCGTGACAAGGCTGAATAAGCAGCTTATAAATTTGGCTGTAGAGTTGTTTTTCCAAAATTCATAAATACAGACACAAAACCAACCGATTGGAATGATTTACAGTGCTTAGAAGGACTTGATAAGGTAAGGTCTCAACTCCAAGAAGCTTTAAAAGAAGAAACTAAACCGCTCTTTCTCTTTCCCTCAGGTTTTTTTATGAGAAAAGATGGTTTTTATGTTGAGATCGGTGATGATTTCTAAAAAGTCTGTTCTCCTCTTGAAGTGATAGCCTGTGCCAGAGATGAAAACCAAGAAAACTGGGGAAGATTAGTCAGGTTTAAAGATTTAGATGACCATATCCATGAAATTGCCATACCCATGGAAATTATGAAGGGGGAGTGTAGTGATTTGTGTGGTTTTCTCTTAAACCAGGGACTCTATATCTCACCTAAAAAAAGTGACCGCAATAGATTGGCAGAGTTTATACAAAGTGTATAAGTTACAAAAAGAGCTCTTTGTACCCCAAGGATTGGTTGGCACGGAAATTCGTTTATTCTTCCAGATTGCAGTATTCCTGAAACCGATCAAGTTTATTTACAAAGCGAAAACACTCATTTTGTCGGAGTTCGAACAGCTGGTACTCTTGAAGAATGGCAAGAGCATATCGCAAAACCTTGTCGAGGGAATAGCCGGTTAATTTTTTCTTTATCCTGTGCTTTTGCCGCACCTCTGTTACCTTTGCTTCATGCTGAAAGTGGTGGTTTTAATCTAAAAGGTGCTAGTTCTATAGGAAAGAGTACGGCCCTTTCTGTTGCTGCTTCTGTATGGGGAAGTCCAAAGTTTATCCATCAATGGAAATCAACCGGTAATGCTCTGGAAGCTGTTGCAGAAGCCCGTAATCATTCTTTGCTTTGCCTTGATGAGCTGAGTCAAGTAGACGGTAAAGAAGCCGGTGAAATTGCCTATATGCTCGCTAACGGTTCAGGAAAAAACAGAATGAGCAAAAACGGAAGCTTAAGAAAGAAGTGCGAATGGAACTTGCTATTTTTAAGCACAGGAGAACTCTCTCTTGCTGACAAAATTAAAGAATCCGGAAGAAAAGTCCAAGCTGGTATAGTAACCCGTATGGCTGATATCTCTGCTGATGCTGGAAAAGGTCATCGTCTTTTTGATACTGTTCATTGGTTTAAAGATGGAAATGCTTTAGCTCATTACTTAAGAAATAGTGTTAATAAGTATTATGGGACACCGATACGGAAATACCTTGCAGAACTTTCCATAATAAAAAAAGAAGAGCTTTTAGGAGTATTGGAAAAAATAAAAAAAGACTTTTTCTCAACATACTGTCCTGAGGGTGCAGACGGTCAAGTCCTAAGGGTTGCAGAGCGCTTTGTCATTGTAGCAACAGGAGGAGAACTTGCCATTGATATAGGCATTTTGCCTTATGAATCAAAAGAAGCTTTTGAAGCCATTGGCGAATGTTTTAAAGCTTGGTTAAGAGAAAGAGGGAGTATTAAAAATTTTGAGAGTGAAGAGGCTCTTAAACAAGTGCAAGCCTTTTTTGAAACGAATCATTCAAGCAGATTTGCAACAATGGAGAAAGGTAACACAGAAGATCAAAGAATTATTAATAATCAAGCAGGCTTTAAGCGCAAAGTTAAAATAAACCTAAAGGATGAAATAGGAAATGAAACAGAAGAAGAATAATGGGAATTTTTTGTTTTTCCTGAGACATTTCGTAGTGAGATCTGTAAAGGATTTGATTACCGTGGAGTCCTCCAGGAATTGATCCTCAAAGGATTTTTGGCTGTTCCTGGCACCAAAGATCAACGACTTCCTATCGGGAAAGAAAAAAATATATCATTTCCCTCCCGCTATTTTAACAGGGATGCATGAATGCAAGGATATTTTGCGGATATTATTATAAAAACATCAAGAGACAACGGAGACAATCACACAAACCCTAATAATTCTGAGGCTTTGATGGGATTAAAGAATGTCTCCACCGATATAATTGCAAGTAGCGACAGAGGAGACATCAAAACACTATCGTTCCTTGTCTTTGCCTTTGTTTTTAAACAGGAGACAAACAAACCAGCAAAAAACCTAAAGTCTCCTCTGTCTTTAGCTGTCTCTGTGTTGGAAATGAACGTTATCTTTGAAGATCGGGTAGCTCAATCTTAAGTACTTTTCATAAAGTGTCATTAACTAACTACTTTAGAGAGCAAAATGGGTCAATTTAGCAAAAGAGTAGATGAACTTAAAAATTAGTATGAAAGTAAAATATTTTTAATTAATACAATCGGTTTTGCATAAACTTAGTTTTAAGGATTTTCAATCACGCTTAAAATCCCATTTAACCAAAACAACCTCTTAAAGAAATGCTGTTGCCTAAAGTTTTTAATTAAAACATGACATTGCAATTTTGTGCTTATAGGCGAATCCCATAATAATTATGGAAGTAATTGGTGGTAAATTACTATTGCACCATTATTTTTAGACGTACATTTTGCCATATTTGAAAAGAACTGCCAGTTCTTTTATTAGAAAATTCTCAAAGTTTTAACCTGTAAGGCTTGACAGTAGAATCAGTAAGGTCTTCTTAGAAAGACCATCCAAAAACTGTTTTAGAATAAAACCAATCTGAGGAAGTTCTTTTAAAACAGCAACATAAAGAGATTTTTCGTGACCATAAGTCAGGGCGTAATCAACAAACTAAAAGAGAACTACGAGACTTTAGGAATATTAGAAGCAATCGATGCTTTTTACCAAATTAAAGGTTTAGTTATTGAAGGAACTCAAAAGCATTCATGCCACTTACAAGATTCACTTTTGCAAGTGTATCATTATTTACTGGCTATCATCCGAGCCCATCCACAAAAAGAAGACGTAAAGCTAGAAAATTTTAAAAAACTTATTAATTTTATTGAAGATGATACTCATCGAATCGTTGATAATACGGGTCTTATTCTTGCTTCAATTTATAAGATTAAAAGACTGTTTTCTTTTCAGAAAATGGCGTTTTTTGAATAGCTCTGAAAAAATAATTTTTAATAATATTATCAAATAATTTATGCAGTCTAGAATAATGAATAACAATTGTGAAGAAAAAATACTAAACATTAAAATAGTTGAAATTGAGCTTTTTTATAAACTTGTAAAGATCTGAAGGTTGTACCATAAAAAACTAAGTATTATTTTGTAAAACTTTCAACAGAGTGTTTAACAAGGCGCTTAGAAAGCATCGTTATTGATTGAAGTTTATCCTGCAAAAATAACAGGTATTTACTTAATTCAATATGAATACGGAAGAAAGGTTATAAAACAGGAAGAATTATTAAGGCCTGGTACTTTCTGATAAAAGTTTCTTCAGTTTATTTTCTAAGAGAAGTTTCTAAACAATAAAGTCAAGAACGCCAGAAAATGAAAATTGCGTTATTTTCTGACCTCTTAAAAAGATTACATTTTTTAGAAGGTTTAATTTTTTCTAAATGGAATATCTGAATATTAGGTCAGTAAATTATTACTTATGTTTTATTGTTACGTTAATCATTTACGTAATAAGTGTTGCTATTTCACAAGCTACCACTCTAGATTTAGAAAAAGAGAAACGCACTTTAAATGCCATCCATTATAAGTCCTTAAGTTTGGATGAAAAGCAAGGTGATAATGCAGAAATATTATCAGAGGTTGATGATCAAACTTTTGTACAGCCTTCAGCATCTTGGTTGCTAAATGAGGCAGATAATCAACTAAATGATGAGGCGCAAAATAAATCTTTATTTAATAGCCATTCTGAGTTTTCTAAATTATATATACTAGCTTTTCAAAACTCTTATGAGGCGAACTTTTCAAGGGCCTTGGCTTTTAAATTTTTACTTAGTTTAATAGGTGGGCTTGGGCCAATAATACCACAATTTGCTATAGCCCTACGGGTAGGAGAATATTACAATTCCTCTCTTTTAGGCTATTTTCTAATTGCTACTACTGCTTTATTTGTAGAGGGAGTAACTTCTTGGATGATATGGGAACTTGTAGAAGAAACTCAAAAACTCATTAAAGCCCCAAGATATCGTCAAAGCAATGCAATTGCAAATAATTCTCAGCAAATTAAGGGGATTGGGTTAGGCGCTCTTTGTTTAATTCTTGGTGCCCTTTCTAGTGCTCCTGATGTATATAAAACTTACAAATATAATGAAGTGAAGGAATTTGCTATTATAAGTTTTATCTATGACACGATTCCACGAACTCTTGGGTTTTATAAGTTATTTTCTTCATTAAGTTGCAAATCTAACAGTCTTAATTCAGAAGAACATGCGACTAGGAAAAGAGTGGGGGCTCTTATAAAAATAACAAAAGCTCAATTATTTAATAAGTGTAAAGAAAATAATGCAAGGTATGTATCTGAATCTTTAGAAAACGCCACTACGCCAAAAAATATATATCGTTTTCTTTCTTTGGACTCATTTGAATCTTTTCTTACCGAAGAAGCATTATCTTCTTCTAAAAAAGATATCACTAAAAAAATAGTACAATACACCTCTTTAATATTACCTCTTGCAAGCGCAAGTTTTGATATGGTTCTAGCTTACAAAGGATACAGTTTATTTATTAAGAATAAAATATTAGATGGAATGCTGTCGGCTTTTTCAGTGTTGCCAACTTTTGCATTTAGTAGTTATGTGATAATGAAGGCCTCAGGAGGTTTATTTGATAAAGTTTATTTTGATACATCAAAAGCTCTTCTTTCTAACTATTTTTCAATCTTTCACCCAAAAATAAACAAAGCTTTTATATGTTATTCTTTAATGTTAGGAGGGGCTACCTCTATTGGAGGTTTTTATATTATATCAGATAATTTAGAGGATACTTTTTTAAGCCCACTTAAATATGTTTTCTCTACATTAGGAATCATTTCTGGGATTACTTTTGGAACTTACACTGTTTACTCATCTTTAATGAACTTTGGGGGAGTAACAATGAAGCAATGTAATAAAGAATCTGCATATATCTTAAATAGTTTAGAAAAATTAGAAGACTTAGAAACAATTATTGATAATTCTGATACAGAATCTATAAAAGACTTTATAAATGAAATCTCTTCTTATCAAACCTTGTCAATTTAAATAAATAGGCATGAATATTTTCAATTTCCATTGTGGAATGAAATTAGCTATCCTTAATAATCTCTACTAAGCAGACATATATTTTTTAGGGAATCAGCGAAATATCTTCCTTATGTAGCTTTTGCCATTTCTGTAGGATTTGCGCGTCAATTTCATGAGGCAACGCATGGTATCCTGCATGGAAAGTATTTTTTAGTATTAACTCTACACATAGATTATGAGCGTAAAAGCTTGGATCAAGGTATCTCATTAGAGTTGGTGTTGCTAGTTGAAAATTTAAGGGTTGTTTTTTCCCTAAAACATCTTCTTCTGGTATTTCTTTACCAAAATCATCATCGGCGCTAACGTTTGCAAGCATTTTTCCTTTTAATTCTTCTTTAGTGAAGATTGTAGAGATGAGACCAGGATGTCCAGCTGCTGTTATAATTAAGCCAGCTTTTGTTACAGCTTGTTTTATTTGATTTGTATGGGATATATGTATGGCTTTTAGTTTACTGGAATTTGCTTTTTCTAGGGATAAATCACATTTATCAATCACTGTAATATTTTTTGTATAAGATGATAATCCATACACAATACCACTGCCAACCTTTCCGTACCCAAACAGTACTGTATGTATGTCCAAGATATCTCGAGGGCAAAATTGCTCTAAGGCTCGAACAAACCCTTCGGCTGTTCCAAAGAATGTTTCCAACTTTTTGGTTTTGCTGTCGTCAACAGATATAATAGGTACATTGAAATTAAAAATATGTTCTTTAAAAATAGAGGTTCCAGTGCCAGTTAATTCAACAATTCCTTTTTTAGGGCAAATAATGTTAGCTAGTTCCGCTCCGCAATCTAACACAAAATCAAAATCATTCTTAAATGGCTTTAAGTCCTCATGTTTAGGGATGAAACGAAGGCTCATATAAGGAATATAATTATGTGTTTTATTCTCTGAGTTTGGTTTTATAAAACGAGTTGATGTTAAAGTCACGTTTGCCCCTGCGGCAATTAGGCAATCAACCTTAATTAATGTTTCCAATGAGAGTGGTGTATTGTTTAATATGGACACCCCTTTTAAAGGTTTATGCTGAATACAGTGATTTCTGGACTCTAATAAAAAAGGAATCTCAGAACTTTTATGAGTCTTCCAAAATGTAGGTAGGAGCATATTTGTCTCCAGCTTTGTTTTTCTATCCAATAACAAATTTTTAAATTAATAATCAGTTTAATTTATCTAACGGATTAAATTTAGCAAGTTGATTTATAAGTTTTTGGTTTTTAATAGGTGAGATTTCAATTTGGAGGTTGATTAGTGGAGTGAATTCAATTTGAAAAAAATTGATATCTGCCTGATTTTATTAAAGAGGAGAATAAGGAGGTAAAAATAAATGC
>CAIULA010000037.1 GCA_903899945.1 uncultured Alphaproteobacteria bacterium
ATTTTAATTATGAATATATTTCCGTATTTAATTAAAACTTAGAATCAAAGGTTTATTTATGTTAAATTTTATTATTAATTTTACAAGGGTTATATTATTTGTAATTATATCTGTGTCATCGCATGTAAGTATTGCTATGGATGGATCTGATTCTGAAACTGATAGTTCTTTAAAAAGAAAAAGAACATTCAGTAGTGAGGAAGGAAAAACCGATGATTCAGACTTTGATACTCCTCTGGAAAATAAGGCGAAAAGTCTTTCAGATCCACGTATCCAAGCTTTATTAGGGCGCTCCGATTTCACATTTACACCTGCGTATAAGCCCATTCAAAAAATTTCTGCAAATCCTGCTTCGAAAAGGACTGGTAAAGAAAACATAGTTAATGGGTCTGAAGGTGTTCTTAAAGGGGCGTGGTACCGAAAACCAGAAACAGGTAACTGGGTATTAAATTTGGGATCTGTCAAAGGTTATGCGACAATAATACCTGGATCGGTAGTCGAGCTTTTGTTTGGAAGCGCTGAACATAGAGAGACGTTTACGTATCCTTCAGTTTTGATAGCACAACATGAGGCCGAATATATGGCGACTAAAAGAGGTTTTCTTTTTGAGAGAAAAAAAACTTACACTAAGAAGGCACAACTCTTAAAAAGAAGATAAAAATTAACTTCTCTTTAACCTAAAATCCGTCAAAGTAGAGTGTATGAAACACACTCTACTTTTTTTAAACAGGCGCTTGATATCTTGGCTAATCTTTGGGATTTTAGCTGTAACTTTTTCTATTTTTTTCTTTAAAAAACAAAATACTATTCAAAAACAATTTTCCCAGGTCACAATTGCAACTGCCATTAAAAAAGCAGTCCCCTTAGAGATCAAGGTCCCTGGCTTAACCCAATCACAAGAAGCTATTCAAATCCGAAGTCGAGTTGATGGAATTATTAAAGAACTTCATTTTTACGAAGGTCAGATTGTTAAGGAAAATGACCTGCTTTTTACCCTTGATGATGAATCGATCCAGGCTCAGCTTCGCCAAGCAGAAGCAAATCTTTCCAAAAATATGGCCCTTTTTGAAGACGCTAAGATTGAAGTCAAACGAAATCAACCCCTTTTGAAAAAAGGTTTTGTTACAAATTCTGCCTTTGATCAACTACAGGCCAATATGAAAAGCCTAGAAGGGGCGACTAAAGCCGATCAAGCGGCCATTGATCTTTTGAAAGTGCAGCTTGGTTACACTAAAATCCACAGTCCCATTACAGGCCTTGTTGGTTTTCGTAAGGTTGTTTTAGGCAATTATGTCAGGACTGAGGAAAACACACCTTTAGTTTCCGTGGTTAAAGTTGACCCACTAGAGGCCGTCTTTAATTTACCAGAGCGGTATTTACCTCACCTTTTGAGTCAAGATTCAAACAAAATAGGGGTACAACTTTTAACGATGAATGGTGATATGCTTTCTCAAAAAGCAAGCTTTTTTGCCTTTGATAATGAGGTTAAGTCAAATGCGGGTATTATCCCCATCAAAGTTAAGATTGAAAATCCATTGGTAAATGGAAAGCCGACACTTCTTCCCGGACAATATGTTATTTTAGTCCTTCAGTTAGGAATGGAAGAAAATGCTTTGGTTGTCCCATTATCAGCCATTCAAAATGGCCAAAATGGGTCTTATGTGTTTGTTTATAATTCCGAAGATCATATGGTTTACTATCGTCCAGTAAAATTAGGCTTAACAACCAATACCGAAGCTATCATTGTAGAAGGCATTAAAGAAAACGAGAAAGTCGTTGCATCGGGACAAATAAGGCTCAGTGATAAAACCAAAGTAACAGTAATGTCATGAATATTTCGCGCATTTTTATCCTAAGACCTGTGATGACAACGCTAATCACGCTATGGGTCGTTATGGCAGGAATGTTTGGTTTTTGGAATTTACCCATAAGTGCCCTACCTAAAATTGAATTTCCTGTTATCCAGGTCACAGCAAGTCTTCCAGGAGCAAACCCTGTTACGATGGCTCAAGCGGTTGCGTTACCCTTAGAACAACAATTTTCTTCAATTCCGGGATTGGAAGCAATGACTTCCACAAGCGCCCAAGGAACAAGCTTGATCACCCTTCAGTTTGCGCTTGATGTCAATATTAACGCTGCGGCTCAAGATGTGGGGACGGCAATCTCTACAGCTCAGGTTAACCTGCCCCCTAATATGCCAAGTCTGCCGACTTATAAAAAAGTAAATCCCGCAGAGCAACCTATTATATTTTTGGCTATTACTTCCCCTACTCTCCCCTTATGGCAAGTGGATCAGTATGCTCAAAATTATGTGGTTAACAGATTGTCGATGATTCGTAACGTAGCTCAGGTCTCTGTGATTGGTGAGCAAAAATACGCTGTTCGTGTTTATGTTCGCCCTGAAATTTTAAAATCACGTAACCTTAGCTTGGCGACAATTGCTAATGTCATAGCCCAATCCAACATCAATGCACCGACAGGTCTTTTGCAAGGGCCCGTGCAAGTACAATCCTTAACGCCAAATTCACAACTTAAAAATGCCGCTGAGTTTGCTCAAATCATGATTCCAGATCACGATGGTCTGCGTCTAAAGGACGTGGCAGAAGTGGTTGATGATGTCCAAAATACTTATAGTGCAGCGTGGTTTGATAACGAACGGGGTATTATTTTGGCTGTTAGCAGACAGCCTGGATCCAATACACTAGAAGTTGCTGAAAGCATCAAAAGTATTTTACCAGCTTTAGAAAAACAACTGCCTGAAAGTATCAAAATGACGATGCTGCTTGATCGTTCCGAACCAATCCAAGCGTCTGTCAATGACGTCGAATTTACTTGTATTTTGACAATTGTCTTGGTTGTTTTGGTAATTTTCTTATTTCTTCGCAATGCTCAGGCCACTCTTATTCCAACGGTGACGTTGCCTATATCCATGATTGCAACCTTTGCTCTAATGTCAGCTTTTGGCTTTAGCCTGAATAACTTAACGCTTTTGGCGTTAACATTAGCAACGGGTTTCATTATTGATGACGCGATCGTTGTTCTTGAAAATATTGCGCGTTACCGAGAACAAGGTCTTTCTTCCCTGGAAGCAACCCTTAAGGGAACTGAAGAAATTGGATTTACAGTGATTTCGATGACATTATCACTGGTTGCTGTTTTTATACCGATTCTGTTTATGCCCGGCATTGTTGGGCGCTTGCTGTTTGAATTTTCATTTACCCTGATTATCGTTATTTTAATGTCTGGAATTGTTTCCTTAACTCTAACACCAATGATGTGCCGTTATTTGATGAAAACATCTCACGAAGAATCTGAAAATAATTTTTATAAATTCCTTCGCATTTCTTTTGAACGTCTTGAATTTGCTTATAAAAATAGCTTGCAGTGGGTTATGAAGCGTCAAACCCTGATTTTAGCTGGAACAGGCATTATTTTTATAATCAACGTGGCCTTTTATGTGGCGATTCCTAAGGGGTTTTTTCCGAATGAGGATACAGGACTTATTTATGGAGTTACTGACGTGGCCCCTGAAGTCTCCTTTGATGCGATGGCAGTGGCACAAAAAAAGTTGATGGAGATCATTAATAATCAGCCAGAAGTTGAGAATTATAATGCATCTATTGGTGCATCATCGACAACGGTTGCTCAAAACGAAGGGCGGATTTTCTTAAAATTAAAATCAGTTGAAAGCGGAAGAAAATCGATTGAGAAAGTGATGGATGATCTTCGGGAGAAATTTAGCAAAGTTCCTGATGTTACTGTTTCGCTTCAGGCCATTCAAAATCTTCGCGTGGGGGGTACCCTTTCTAAAAGCCAATATCAATACACCATTCAAGTGCAAAACCTAGAGGATTTAAGTTCAATCTCTTCAAGATTTGTTGACACGTTGAGCAAAACACCAGGCTTTTTAGATGTGAACAGTGATTTGCAGATTAATAGTTTACAGGTGAATGTGAAAATCGATCGTGATAGGGCGAGTTATTTTGGCATTACGGTCAAAGACATAACGGATACCCTGTATTCGGCATTCGGTGATCGTCAAGTTTCAACAATTTATACTGATATTGACACCTATCAAGTAATTTTAGCTGTGCATAAACCAGAAGCTCAGTCCTTAAGCGATCTAGATCAAATTTATGTTCCCAATAATAAAGGGGAACTTATCCCCCTTAGTTCTTTTGCAATCATGGAGCGAGTCAATGCCCCTTTGACGGTCAATCATCTCAATCGATTTTCAGCTGCGACTGTTTCTTTTAACCTGAGTCCGAGTATGAGTCTGGGGCAGGCAATTGATCACATCAGACATCTTGAGACTGAGTTCAATTTGCCCCCAACTGTTTCAACAAGCTTTCAAGGGGCTGCCCTCGCCTTTCAGCAATCACAAGGCGGTCAGGTTTGGTTATTGCTAGCTGCTATTATGACCATTTATATTATTTTAGGAATTTTATATGAAAGCTATATCCATCCTGTCACCATTTTAACGGGTCTGCCCAGTGCTGGACTGGGTGCTTTGATTGCCTTGATGTTGTTGGGATTCAATTTGGATGTCATTGGCATTATCGGAATTATTTTGTTGATGGGGATTGTTAAGAAAAACGCAATCATGATGATTGACTATGCCTTAACTCAGCAACGGGAAAATAATCTATCCCCGCAAGATGCCATTATTGAAGCTTGCCAAAGACGATTCCGCCCAATTATGATGACAACCTTTGCGGCAATTATGGGCGCTGTTCCGATTGCGGTCGGAATGGGCGCAGGCGCTGAACTTCGCCGTCCGCTTGGTATTTGTATTATCGGTGGTCTTTTATTATCCCAATGGTTGACCCTATACATAACCCCAGTTTTTTACATCTGGATGGAGAAAAAGTTTGGTAAAGCTTCTTGAGATCTGTCATCTTTTAGACAAATCCTCAAAAGGTAATACATATGGTTCATTCATCTGAGATTTTTTCATGGGCACAGAATTGCTTAGAAGATTTTGGTTGCCAAGAATATAGTCGCCCGCAGATGATTCGAAGCGTTCCATGGTCAACTGTTCATTGCTTTGAAACGTCAAAAGGTCGGATTTTTTTAAAATCTATGGCATCGCCTTTTGCAATTGAACCTGCTTTGCTCAGGTTTTTATTTGAAAACATAACTCAAAATATTCCTTTTGTAATTGCGGTAAATTACGAACTTCGATGCTTTCTGATGAAAGATGCCGGTGTTTGCCTTAGGAACATCTTAAAAGAAAAATTTGATGTAAGATATTTTGGTGAAATTTTTGAAACGTATGCAGATATTCAGATTGCGTGCATTCCATACGTGGATAAATTAATTGAAATGGGAGTTAATGATTGGAGGCTTAAAAACCTGCCAACTTTGTACCAGAATTTTATGAATCAAGAGTCTTTATTAAAAGCGGATGGCATGCTTGTATCTGAAATTGAAGTTCTTAAAAAATTTGTGCCTAGATTTCAGTCTTTGTGCGAGAAGCTATCCAATTTCTCCATTCCAGAAACCCTAGAACATGGCGATTTCCACGACAATAATGTTCTTATAAAGGATAGCCTGATTACTGTTAACGATTGGGGGGATGCTAGCATTTCTCATCCTTTTTTTCTTTTGTCTCTTTTTTTAATAGTGCCCAGCGACATCATAATGTGAATGATAGTCATAGTGTCTATAAAGACTCACAATGGATATTTTTGGATAAGTGGAAAGATTATGGAGACGAACAAATATTAATAAGTGCATTGGAGTTGGCAAAAATAATAAGATATTTTGTTTTTGCGTTGAGTTTTTCTAGGATTAAATTATGTCCACATATTGAACAGTGTCCCGAATTCAATGGTTATATTGCAGCTGCCTTGCGTGATCTTATAAAAGAGATTATTGATTAGGAACACTTACAGGAATCTTCGTTTGAAAAAAATGTCTCTCCTTCCCTTGCCTCTTATTTTTGGCACGCTAGTAAAACGCTATAAACGGTTTTTTGCAGATATCGTCTTGGATGATGGTACAGAAATTACAGCGCACTGTCCCAATCCAGGCGCGATGCTTGGGGTATTGAACTCTGGGAATAAGGTGGCGGTAACAAAAAGCGATAATCCTGCTAGAAAATTGGGTTATACGTGGCAATATGTCGAGGCAGAGGGAACATGGGTTGGGGTTAATACGCATCTGACAAATGAAATTGTAGCTGATGCTTTGACTAAAAAAATAATTCCTGAATTGAGTGATTATACATCCATTACTAGAGAGGTCAAATACGGTATCAATTCGCGTATTGATTTTTTATTGAGTAAAGAAGCCTTACCACCCTGTTATCTAGAGGTTAAAAACGTTCATTTAAAACGGGGCGGAGTTGCCCAATTTCCCGATTGTGTTACACTCAGAGGCGCTAAGCATATGACAGAGCTAGCTGCAATAAAGCAACAAGGTGCAAGATGCGTAGTTCTGTATTTGGTCCAACGAATGGATTGCACTGAGTTTTCCATTGCTGATGACATAGATCCCACCTACGCTAAGGCAGCAAGTTTGGCAAAAGAAAGCGGTGTTGAAATGCTGGTTTATGCTTGCGAAGTGCCTATCTGTAATGATTTAGCTACGGCGCCAATAATGAGTCAAATGAATATTCTTATTTAAAAATAAGTAAAAATAATTAAAATTAAATTAATTCTGCAGTTTATTCATTAGATCATCAAGCTGTTCAAATTGTTGAAAATAAAGAGTAAGCATGCCCCCATTTCTGTTAATTTGAAGTTTTGTTTTCATTCCAACTGCTTCGCCAATCCGATCTGCTAAGGCTTGGGCGTCTGGATCAATGATTGGTTGCCCCATCATGCTTGGGGTTTTGTACTTTTTAACTAAGTGTTCTGCAGCACGAACACTGAGTCTTTCATTCACAATACGTTTAGCAAGTTCTTCTATATTGTTTGAATTTAGGATGCTACGTGCGTGACCTGCTGATAATTTCCCTGCACGAAGCAAATTTTTAACTTCTTCGGGTAGTTGCATAAGTCTGAGCATGTTGGCAACATAACTGCGGCTTTTGCTGATGGAAAATGCAATTTCTTCTTGGGTTTTTTGGTGTTCAACCAATAACTTATGAAGAGATTCAGCCTCTTCCATTGGATTTAGATCGTCGCGTTGTAAATTTTCAATAAGACCTAATTCAAGGGCTTCACGGTCATTACAAGTAACGATCACAACGGGAATGTCAGCAAGTCCAGCTTCTTTAGCAGCTCTCCAACGTCTTTCACCGGCGATAATTTCATAAAAACCTGATTCAATTTCACGAACCAAAAGCGGTTGAAGGATTCCCTTTTGCCTTACAGATTCAACCAATGTTTGCATTTTTTCTTCATTAAAATAATGCCTTGGCTGCATCTTGCCTGGCTTTAATGAATTGACTGAAATTTCGTTGCTGCTTTTTTGAAGGTTATTTTCTGCTACATAATCGTCCATATCTCCCAATAGGGCTGATAAACCACGACCAAGAGTTTTATTACTCATTTGTTTTCTTTCCTTTTTCTTTTAGAAGTATTTCTTTAGCAAGTTCCATATAAGCTTGTGATCCAAGACAGTTAACGTCATATAAAAGAACGGGTTTGCCGTGTGAAGGCGCTTCGGAAACACGTATGTTACGTGGGATAACGGTTTTGAAAACCTTATCTTTTAAATGAAGTCTTACATCTGTTGCAACTTGAGAACAAAGAGAACTGCGTCTATCGAACATAGTTAAAACAACACCAAAGAGCTTTAGTTTTTGATTGAAATTTTTCTTAATTTTTTGAATCGAGCTTAAAAGATAGCTAAGGCCTTCGAGAGCATAATATTCGCATTGAAGAGGAATGATAACCGAATCAGCAGCAACCATTGCATTTAATGTTAGTAAACCCATAGATGGTGGGCAATCAATAACAATATAATCGAACATAGGTCTGTATGGTTCAATTAAGTTTTTAAAAATATATTCGCGCTCTGACATATTAACCAATTCAATTTCAGCGCCAACAAGTTGAATACCTGCTGGAATAACAGCCAAACCAGGTATTGGGCTTTTTATTAATACTTCACCCACTGTGCATTGACCAATTAAAAGATGGTACGTTGATAAAAGTTTATTTTTTTTAAAAACCCCTACGCCAGTCGAAGCATTTCCTTGGGGGTCAAAATCAATAAGGAGAACTTTTCTATCAACTGCAGCTAATGCAGTTGCAATATTTACGGAAGTTGTTGTTTTACCCACACCACCTTTTTGATTGGCAACGACAATAATTTCAGCCATATTTTATACCTACATTCCTTACAATTATAATTTTACTGTTTTTATCAGTGACGCTATCTTTTAATTCGTAATCAAAGTTCCAATTTTCTTTGGCTTCTTCGATTTCTGTTAAAAACGTTGCGCCTTTATGAAAAATTCCTGTTGATGTTTCACGTGAAACATTATTCATTAATGATAGCAGATTTGATAAAGAAGAACAGGCTCTTGATAAAACAAAATCATAATTTTTTTTTAAATTCTCAGCTCTTTGGTTAACTATTTTAACGGATATCTTGGTTTTTCGAGCCACCTCACTCAGAAAAATTGTTTTTTTAAGATTAGACTCAACCAGTTGAATATTACTATAACCGTATATAGCTAGGACTAACCCTGGAAAGCCAGCCCCTGTTCCTATGTCGACTATATTAGAATCAAGGTTTTCAATAAAATTCACAACTTGTAGACTATCAATAATATGTCTTACTAAAAACTCGTCGAGTGTTTTTTCTTGGACTAATGAAATGGCCTTATTCCATTGATTTAATAGATTATAATAAATTTCATAATTTGAAATTGTTTCACGTGAAACAATTAATTCAGGGAGGTATGTTTCAAAAAAATTCAAAGTAGTTTTCATCGTGACCAAAATTAATTTAATTCATTGGTTTCATCAATAACATATTTATGCGTTAAATTTAACTTTTCAAGCTCATTCTTATGAATGCAAATTTCGTCCATTATCATTTTATTATTTTCAGGCTTTTCTGTTTTGACAGGAACCAGCTCAACATAGTCCTCTTTTTTGGATTTGCAATCGGAACAACCTGATATAAAGGTAAACAGAAATATAATAAATAAAAGACTTTTCATGGCAAAAGCATATGCTAAACTAACAGATAAGGGTGATTTAAAAGTTAGCACGAAAAATGCAAGAGTTCCACAAAACAAATGCCTCCCAATCCAAAAATGAGGCCGAATTTGAAGAAATCTACACAAATGAAAACGCTTTTATTCTACCTAACTTTGAAAAAATACTGCAAGATTATTTTAATTATTTTGCGCAATTACCTTCTGCATGCTTGAAAGGTATTGAAAGTATGGAAAAACATTCTATTAATTCCATTAGTATTTTTGATCCTGAAATCCTTCATAAAGTACTTCTGGATGCTTTTGATGGAATTAAGGAGGTTTTTTTTGAAGAGCCGGGAAAATGGGAAAACTTGCAAAAAAAATATTTAGATGATCTGGACAAACTATTTCAAACAACACTAGATCAATGCAATGGCAAAAATACGTCTCCTGTTATTGCGCCTGAAAAGAATGATCGCCGTTTCAAAGATAATGACTGGGAGAAAAATCCCATATTTAATTATATTAAGCAGGCTTACTTGCTTCACAGTAAATACCTGCAAAATGTGATTTCAGATACCAACGTCAGTGAGGCCTCAAAAAGAAAGCTGGTATTCTATTTAAAAGGTATTCTTGATGCACTGTCCCCTACAAATTTTGCTTTCACAAATCCGGTTGTCATACGCGAAAGCTTAAAACGTAAAGGAGACAATCTTGTCGAAGGGTACCAAAAATTTATCAAGGATCAAACCGAAAATGGAGGAGCCTTTCGTTTGCCATCCTTAGATAAATTGAATGCATTTAAGGTTGGAAAAAATTTAGCAATAACACCTGGCGAAGTCATTTTTGAGAATGAAATTTTCCAATTAATCTGTTTTTACCCCCAAACTCCAACTCAATGGCAAAAGCCTCTTCTGATTGTTCCTCCATGGATCAACAAATATTATATTTTCGATCTTCGAAAACAAAATTCATTTATTCAATGGAATTTGCAAAACGGTCGTTCTGTTTTCGTCATTTCGTGGGTGAATCCTGATCCTTCCTATGCAGAACTTAGCCTTTCAGACTATATTTTAAAGGGCATAGACAAGGCGATCGACTATATAAGAACCTCAACAAATAATGAAAAAATAAACGTCCTAGGCTTTTGTGTAGGTGGAGTTGCGCTTACAAGTTTGCTTGCTTATTATAGCCAACGTCGCATCGAAAAAGTAGATTGTGCAACACTCCTTGCAACGCCAATTGATTTCAATCATCTTAATGAATTGTCGATTTTTGTTTGCGAAGATCAGATCAAAATTTTAGATAAGCACCTGAAAACCTATGGAGTGCTTGCAGGGGATTCAATGGTTAAAATGTTTAGCTCGATGAGAGCAAATGATTTGATCTGGTCAAATTACATTAACCATTATCTGTTAGCTAAAGAAACAGAGCCACTCGATTTTTTGTACTGGAATAGTGATACAACGCATCTTCCGGCAAAAATGCATCTTGAGTACCTTAAAAAATTCTTTTTAGGCAATGCCTTTATTGAAAAAAAAGGATTTCAGATTAATAAGGTTAATATTGATATCTCTAAAATAGAAATTCCAACATTTATAATGGCTGCCAAAAGCGATCATATTGTACCATGGCAAGCTGCATTTGCTGCAACCGGGCAGCTTAAAAATACTTATTTTGTTCTATCGGCATCAGGCCACGTGGCTGGTGTTATTAATCATCCGTCACAAAATAAATATTGCTATTGGATAAATCCGGAATCAAAACCTCAATCGGCTGCTGATTGGTTAAAAGGCGCAGTTGAAAATTCAGGCTCCTGGTGGCTTGAGTGGGAAAAATGGATGAAAAATAAACAAGGTCCTAAGGTTGAGCCATATCAGATCAATCAAAAGCATATCATAGAACCAGCACCAGGACGGTACGCCACACAATTAGCTCCGAAATTGTAAATAAAGTATCTTCTAAGAGTATAAGAAATCACAAGTATATCCGAAAAAGATTTTTAATCTTCAGAAACCTCTGGCCAAGCATCCTCTTCTTCAAAGCGTTCATTCTCATCAAGAGGTAAGGAATTTGTGCAATCATTTCTATTCGCAGTTTTGCTGATATTAGGCTCCGAAGCTACAAATTTTTGCAACCCATTATTAAACAACAATTCAAGGTCCACAGGTGATGCAGAATAAGCAGCCACATTAATCGTTAAAAAAGCAAATACTATCAACCACATAGAACGCACACCTTTCATATTTCACAAATAATAGCTTAACCAATTTTTGTGTAAATATCCACAGTATTTCTAAAAATAATTTATATCTAAGGTTAATAAAATAGCCACTAGACTTAAAGATGAATCTGTGATTGTTGTCTCTGCTTTTTTGTGTTAGCTTTCTGAAGTATGCAAGAAAATATTAATTTAACAGAAATAGCTTTAGTTGTCGTCGCTGCCCTGGCAGGAGGAATAACTTTGTCGCGCCTTCGGCAGCCTGCGATCCTTGGTTATATTTTAAGCGGAATCATTTTAGGTCCTTCAGGATTTGCCCTTATTCATTCTCGTGATCAAGTCGGGGTTTTGGCTGAATTAGGAGTTCTTCTTCTCCTTTTCGTTGTGGGCATGGAGCTCAGCCTTAGAACGTTTAAAAAGGTATGGGGTATCGCGACACTTTGTACAATTTTACAAATTCTCCTCAGCATAACGATTACGGTCACTCTGTCGAATATGTTTTCCTGGTCCCTTGGCTTATCTCTCCTTCTTGGATTTGTTGCCTCAGTCTCGTCAACGGCAGTTGTTGTCAAAATGCTGGAAAGTTTAGGTGAATTAAAGTCTGAAACAGGTCAGTTGACAATTGGCATTTTAATTGCGCAAGACCTTGCAATCGTTCCTATGATTTTGATTTTGCGCAATTACGGTGAATCGTGGTTTAATCCGATGCTTTTTGTGAAAGTACTAGGGTCAATTGGTATGATTGTGGCTTTGATTAACTATCTTAGTCGTCGTCAACGTGTTCGTTTGCCATTAACTCAAATGATCGCAGGGGAAAAAGATCTTACCGCACTTGCAAGCATGACCTTTTGTTTCGCAGCCGCAGCTGTGTCAGGTTTGATCGGTTTATCAGCGCCCTACGGTGCATTTCTTGCCGGGCTTGTTTTGGGCAACACCCATGAACGTGTTATTATGCTTGAAACAATTAAGCCTGTCCAAAGCATCCTCATGATGGCATTTTTCTTGTCTATTGGGCTTTTGCTGGACATTGAATTTATCTGGCAGCATATGGGAACTGTTCTTTTACTCCTATTTGTTATCACAATCGGTAAAACAGCTTTAAATATCGGTATTTTACGAGTTCTTCATTTGCCATGGTCTCAGGCCTTTTTAGTCGGTGTTGTTTTAGCTCAATTGGGTGAATTTGCCTTTTTGATGGCAACCATTTCTAATGAAACCCATATCATTAATGAATTTGGTGAACGTTTAATAATTGGCTTGACGGTTTTGTCCCTGGCATTCAGTCCGTTATGGTTAGCTTCAGCTAAAAGATTACGTGATTTGGCTGATGCAAACTCTATTCCTTTACAGGGAGTTTTAAATGCGCTTTCCGGAGAAAAAGTTCCATTCTTCAAACGAGTTGTGCGGTTCGTTAGATTATTTCTCTTTAAAAAACCCCCCAAGGCACGCAAGCTTCTTGTTAAGCCTGAGGATTTGAAAAATCATTCAGAAATAATTCAACATGACCCCTCATCTCCCGACCTTTAAGTTTGAGAATGAGTTTTCTTTAAAAGGAGAACTTGTCGTTGGCGTTGATGAGGCTGGTTGTGGACCATGGGCAGGTCCCGTTGTTGCGGCAGCTGTAATAATTGATCAAGACTTATTTGACGATGAATTAAGGGAAGGGGTTAAGGATTCAAAAAAACTTGTTCGTTCAAAAAGAGAAGACGTTTATAAAAAACTGATTATTCACCCTTCAATTCAATATGGTATTGGCGAGGCTTCTGTCCAGGAAATTGACCAATTAAATATTGGAAAAGCAACTAGATTGGCAATGGCTAGAGCCGTTCAAAACTTAAACATTGAACCTTCTTTTGCGCTGGTTGATGGAATTAGGGCGCCAGAGCTTAAAATGCGCGTTCAAACTGTTGTTAAGGGTGATCAGCAAAGCTTTTCAATTGCAGCAGCATCGATTATTGCGAAAGTCACTCGAGATTACATGATGACGATTCTCGATGAAAAATATCCTTGTTACGGCTGGAAAAATAATGCTGGCTATGGAACGAAAATTCATCATGAGGCGATGAAATTATATGGCCTGACCGTTCATCATCGTTTGAGTTACGCGCCTGTAAAAGCTCTGTTGGAAAGGGCCGGTTAAGATTATGCATTATTTATACGGTTATCATGCTTGTCACATGGCGCTTTTAAATCCCCGCCGTAAAATTGAAAAAGTTATAGTCACCCAAAGAGAGATCCTTGAGAAACTACCGCCCACAGGGAAACTGAAAATTGAGATTGTTGATCGCAAAAACCTGGAAAATCGTTTGCCGCCCGGTTCAGTTCATCAGGGAATTGCTTTGTCTGCACATCCCTTGCCAAATTTTTCTTTGGATCTATTAGAAGATTGCGAAGATCAAAATCAGCGTGTGGTGGTGCTAGATCATGTTAACGATCCTCATAATGTTGGGGCAATCCTAAGATCGGCCGCTGTTTTTGGAGCGAAAGCCGTTATTATGACTGAAAGGCATGCTCCTAAAGAATCAGGTGTTTTGGCAAAATCAGCCTCTGGAGCGCTTGAAGTTGTTCCAATGTGTATCATCAACAACCTTGCTCATGCTCTTCGTGAACTCAAAGAGCTTGGATTCTGGTGTATTGGTTTTGCAGAAAGTGGCAAAAAAACTTTGGCTGAATTAGATCTTAAGGGAAAAACAGCATTGATTTTTGGCGGAGAAGGGGACGGTATGCGTCGTTTGACCACGGATTTATGTGATTTTACAGTGAGGTTACCTTCTGAAGAAAGCTTTTCGACTTTGAATGTTTCAAACGCAGCTGCGGTGGGATTATATGAGGTCTATAGGCAGCAAAAATGATTTCCACTTTCTCGGTTAGGCTTTAATGTCTCGGAATTAAGTCAAGTGGAACAAATTTAAGAAAGGCACTTTGATTTATTGTGGTAAACAAATTCCTAAAAATGTTACTCTTGACTTTAATTTATAGAATATGAATCCTAATATTAGGGTTCTCACTCAATCTCATACTTTACAGTAATAATTTTAAAGGTACTTATGGTTACGCATTTGCCAACGAAAAACGATCTCTGGTTCTTACCTCTTGGAGGAGCTGGTGAGATTGGCATGAATTTAAATTTATTTGGCCATGATAGCCAATGGTTGATGGTTGATCTTGGCATTACATTCGGTGATCGTTTGGGCATCGAGATTATTAGCCCTGATCCAACGTTTATTTTGCCATATCAAAAAAATTTAAAGGGCCTCGTTTTAACGCATGCTCATGAAGATCATGTGGGTGCACTTCCTTATTTGTGGCCCTATTTACGTTGCCCTGTTTATGCAACGCCTTTTACAGCCGCTATTGTGCGTCAGAAAATTGCTGATAAGCCCTGGAGAAAAGAGCTCCAGCTTATAGAGGTTCCCTTGTCAGGAAAGATTGACATAGGGGTGTTTAATATTGAATTCATCACATTAACCCATTCCATTCCTGAACCCAATGCATTAGCCATCAAAACTCCTTTGGGAACGATTGTCCATACAGGTGACTGGAAAATTGATCCTATGCCTCTTATCGGTGATGTTACTAATGAATCCAGATTGATGGAACTTGGTAAAGAGGGTGTTTTGGCCATGGTTTGCGATTCAACCAATGTCTTTACCGAAGGTGTATCGGGTTCTGAGCAAGCTGTTAGAGATGAATTGATTAAGCAAATCGCTAAATATCCGAATGACAGAGTTACAATCGCATGTTTTGCATCGAACGTAGCGCGCATAGAAACGGCGGCGCTCGCTGCAAAGCACCATGGACGCAAAGTGGCCCTTATTGGCAGATCCTTGCATCGCATGGTGCAAGCTGCCGAATATGCCGGGTATTTAAAGAATGTCCCTGCGTTCATTAGCGATGAAGAAGCGATGAAGTTGCCGCCTGAAAAGGTTTTATTCATTATGACGGGATCTCAAGGTGAGCCGCGTTCAGCTTTGGCACGAATAGCTGCGAATCAGCATCCAGTCGTCAGAATGGATTCTGATGACGTTGTTTTCTTTTCCTCTCGCATTATTCCGGGCAATGAAAAAGGCATTGGCCTTTTGCAGAATAATTTGGTTAAAGGAGGGGCTCAAGTCATCACAGCTAATGAAGAAGACATTCATGTGTCAGGACATCCAGCGCGCGATGAATTGAAAAAAATGTACAAGTGGGTTCGTCCCCGAATTGCAATTCCGGTACACGGCGAAGCCCGTCATCTTTTAGAACATGCACGTCTTGCAAAAAGCCAGGGAATAAAAGAAGTAGTTATCCCAGAAAATGGCAGCCTTATTCAAATCGAAGCAAGTCATTCACGCATCATCGATAACGTTCAATCAGGGCGCTGGGCTTTGGATGGAAACCGAATGATTCCTGTTATCAGCCCCGTTTTAAAAGACAGAAACAAAATCTCTCTTCAAGGGATAATTATCGCCAGCCTGATGGCAGATAAATTTGGCCAATTGCTTAAGGATCCTAGTTTTACAATTCTGGGCGTGACAGAGCCTGGAAAAGAAACGGAAATGCTAACCAACGATTTGCTTCGAGTTATAAGTAATACATTGTTAAGTGATTTTAAAAATAACGAGGCACGCCTGGAAGCATTAAGGCTTATCATTCGCCAAACTGTTAATCAACGTTTTGGTAAAAAACCAATCGTTGAAGTGCATTTAGTGATGGGGAAAAATTAAAGAGCAGAAAAGGTTTATTTCTTCACATCCCGCCAAATACGGCGCATGGTGAAATAAAAGATTACCGTCATGAACAATAAATAAGCCATCACTTTGACGCCCATTTGTTTGCGCTGTTCTGTTTCGGGTTCAGCGGCCCAAGCTAAAAATGTTGAGACATCACGTGACATTTGTTCCACAGTTGCAGGGGTTCCGTCAGCATACGTCACCTGACCATCAGTTAGGGGCTTTGCCATTGAAATCTGCCCCCCTGGAAAATATTGATTATAATGTCGTCCACCTTCGATAACGATCCCTGCCGGTGGGTCAATATATCCATTCATTAAGGCATGAACATAATCGGCGCCACCTTCACGGGCTTTGACGATCAGGGACAGATCAGGAGGAAGGGCGCCATTGTTGGTGGCTCTTGCGGCATTATCATTAGGATAAGGGGATGGAATAGCATCCGAAGGCAATGCTTTTCGTTGGAACATTTCCCCTTCGGCATTGGGCCCGTCTTTTACTTCATAGCCGGCAGCGATTGTCTTGATTTCAGACTCTTTAAAGCCAAGGGATTTTAAATCTCTAAAGCGAATTCGTTTCAGGCTATGACAGGCAGAGCAAACTTCTTTGTAAACCTGAAAACCACGTTGAAGTTCGTTCCGTTTAAAGGTACCAAAGGCGCTATTAAAGCTCCAGTTTTGTTTCGGCAGATGAGGAACAGCATTATCTGCGTGACAAGGTACTATCATGACCAAGAATAAAACCAACGTCATTTTTTTCATAACGACTTTACCGCCTTATCATCAAAACTTAGTGGTAATTTTGGTCTTGGTTCATACTTGCCCAACAAAGGAAGAAGGATCAAAAAATGAAAGAAATAATAGGCGGTAGCAAGCCTACCGATGATCAAATACATACCTTCTGGCGGCTTAGCGCCAATCCACCCCAAGACAAAGCAATTGAGAACTAAAACCCAAAATAAATGCTTGTAAATAGGGCGAAAGCGACTGCTTCGAATAGGATTGCGATCGAGCCACGGCACACCAGCTAGAACAAACACAGCGCCAAACATGGTCAAAACGCCACCCAGTTTATCAGGAATCGAACGCAAAATGGCATAAAATGGCAAGAAATACCATTCCGGCACAATGTGCGCTGGTGTGACCAATGGGTTTGCTGGAATGTAATTATCAGGCTCTCCAAAAAAGTTAGGCGCAAAGAATATAAACGCACAATAAATCAACAAAAATACACCCAAACCAAATAAATCCTTGATGGTGTAGTAGGGATGAAAAGGGATACTTTCCGTTGGTTTGGTGCGATCAATGCCCAGAGGGTTGTTTGATCCAAATTGATGCAATGCCACCAGGTGCAGACCGCTGACTGCAACAATCAAAAATGGAAACAAGTAATGCAGGACAAAAAAGCGGTTGAGGGTTGGGTTATCAACAGAAAATCCACCCCATAGCCAGTGCACAATCGATTCGCCAAAGGGAAAGGCGGAAAACAGATTGGTGATTACCGTTGCACCCCAAAAGCTCATTTGACCCCAGGGAAGAACATAGCCCATAAAGGCTGTTGCCATCATTAACAGCAAGATCACCACACCCAAAATCCACAAAAGCTCGCGCGGAGATTTATAGGACCCATAAAAAAGGCCTCTGAAAATATGAATGTACACAACAATAAAAAACATCGAGGCGCCATTCATGTGGATGTATCTGATCAGCCATCCGCCATTAACATCTCGCATGATTCGTTCGACGCTATCAAAGGCCATGCTAACGTGAGGAACATAATGCATCGCTAGGAAAATGCCGCTTAGGATCATAATGACCAAAATAATTCCGGCCAACGATCCAAAATTCCATAAGTAATTTAGGTTTTTAGGAGTAGGGTATTCTTTAAGTTCCTTGTTAAAGAATGTAAAAATTGGCAGACGTTCGTCAATCCAACGAATAAGGCTCATAAAAAATTATCCTATGCGTATAACAGAACCGTTGTTAACAAATTGATAAGGCGGAATCTCTAGGTTCTTGGGGGCAGGACCACTGATAACACGTCCAGACAAATCATACACTGAACCATGACAAGGGCAAAGCCATCCGTCAGCTTCATTTCCTTTGTCTGGATTTTTCTTTTCGTTCGGAACGCATCCCAAGTGCGTACAGACTCCAACCACAACCAACCACTTTGGGTCTTTTGAAAAGCGTTCTTGATCGGTTTGCTGATCGGGCAGCGACTTGATTGAGGTTTCATTGGCTGCCTTGATTTCTTCGTCACTGCGATGGCGAACGAATACGGGCTTACCACGCCAGAGAACGGTTTTTCCTGTACCAACAGGAATGTCTTTGGTTTCAATATCAACGCTTGCAAGCGCTAAAACATCAGCAGCAGGATTCATGCTGTTTATAAACGGCATAGCAGCAGCACCTACACCAACCGCCCCTAGTGCACAAGCTGTTAAGGTCAAAAAATCACGACGCGTCGGATCGGTTGGCTCTTGGGAGGGGCTGGGCTTATCTGACTCAGACATTTAAACGCTATATTTTCGAAAATTTTCTTTATTTTAGCGATGTTCCCGCGACAGCGCAATGGAGCCCTCTTTATTTTTGTTGTATTTTCAAAAATTAGGATTATATATAGCGTGGAATATAAGAATTCCTAAGGAGGAAAAAGATGAAAAAGAAAATAGGTTTTTTAGTTATTTTGATGGCCCTTTGGACAGGGGATGGGTTTGCTTCGAGTTTTACTGCGGACCCAATGGAATTGGGAAGAAATCTTCTTAGAAGAATAGATGCGATTCAAAGTCAATGCGATGGGCTTGAAGGCATGATTGGTGAAAGCGGAGCGTATAGAGGTTTTGCGGCTAAATCTGTTCAAAAAGCTCTTGACACATTAGACGGAGCAACGGAGGAGCCTGATGCAGGATTTTTGGCTGCTTTAAACAGTTGTGTCAGTGATGTGCATAGCCCAATAGATCCAGAAGCAACGACTCTTGGACAATTGTTAACGATGAAAAAAAGCAATATTGCAGCTTTGGAAAGATTTCTAAATGCGCAAGGTATTGATATTGCGGCGTTAAGAGAGGAAAGAGAACTAGCAAAAGTTACTGCTTCTGCGGCCATTTTATCAACATTACCTTCTAAAGAGGAAGTCTTTCGGGCTGACTTCAATTTAAGACCAAACCTTGGTCAATATCTGCATTACTATTTAACTTTAGAAAATTTACCCGAGTTTTTTGATGCACAAGCGCCTCTTCAGATTAAATATGGGGCAGAGTTTATTGAAAATGACCAGCGCTTTCCTGCAATTTTTGGCGCTGGTGGCAGAGAATATAAGAGAGACGCACGTTACATATGGCGTAATCTTATGGAAATTGTAATGAATCGTTTCCATGGTGGCGGCGATCCTAGCGATGGACCTTTTAACCCTTACGCTGAAAGACTAAAATATAACGATGTATGGGATATAAATTCCCGTGTCGCAGGAAGCACTCATAACAAAAGAACTCAAGATGCATACAGGCATTTTAATAGTAGTGGAGTTGAGAGAGCTGGAGTTAGACTGCTTCGTGGTCTTGGAATCCGAAGATAAACTAATCAAGGGGCTTTTACGCCTCACCATTTGACCTTTGGACTTGCCCCATATTATATTGGGGCAAGTTTCTTTTTATAAAAAATAAAATTCATGACAGTTCGCGTTCGTTTCGCCCCCAGTCCGACAGGTATGCTTCATATCGGTAATGCCCGTGCTGCCCTTATTAATTGGTTATTTGCTAAAAAGCATAAGGGTGTTTTTATGCTGCGCCAGGATGACACAGACTTAGAACGTTCCGAAGAACGATTTGCCAAAGCCATTCAGGAAGACTTGGCCTGGCTTGGTTTAACCCACCAGGAATTTGCTAAGCAGTCGGATCGTTTTGACCGGTACCGTCAGGCCATGCAGGAATTAATTAATTCCGGGCGACTTTATCCTTGCTATGAAACTGCCGAAGACCTCGATTTTAAACGCAAGCGCCAATTGGCCAAAGGCCAGCCGCCGATTTATGATAGAGCATCGTTAAGTCTAAGTGCTGATCAAAAAGAGGTTTACGAGAAACAAGGGCGCAAACCGCATTGGCGCTTTAAGCTAGAGCCAGGCCTAATTGCCTGGGATGATTTGGTGCGTGGCCGGGTTGAATTTCATGGTGAACGCCTAAGTGATCCTGTGTTGGTGCGCGAAGACGGCGCTTTTCTTTACACAATCACATCCGTCGTTGATGATCTTGATTTTTCAATTACCCACATCTTGCGCGGCGAAGATCACGTGACCAATACAGCTGTACAAATCCAATTATTTCAGGCCCTCAATAACGGCAAACCGGTTGATATTCAATTTGGTCATACAACCTTGTTGATGGATGCCAAAGGGCAGGGACTGTCAAAACGCCTTGGCAGCCTAAGCCTGGCCCAGATGCGCGAAGATGGAATTGAGCCAATGGCAATCAACAGTCTGATTGCACGTCTGGGGACATCCTTGCCGGTGGAGCCGGTTTTGGATTTAGAGATTTTGGCTGATCATTTTGACCTTGGCAGCTTTAGCCGTACGCCGCCGCGTTTTGATGAACAAGAGCTGCTGATCCTTAATCACAAGCTTTTTCACATAATGAGTTATGAAAGCGTCAAAGACCGCTTAAAAGAATTAGACGCATCTGATATTGACGAGACCATTTGGAATTTAATTCGTAATAACCTTCAGAAATTAAAAGACGTCAAAGAATGGCAAATCATTTGTCATGGAGATTTAAAAGGAACTGCGCCCCAAGAGGATAAAGAATATGTTCGAAGCGCTTTAGAAAGCTTGCCTATGCTTCCTTGGTCTATGGAAACATGGGGCCAGTGGACAAACGTTTTAAAAGAAAAAACAGGCCGCAAGGGAAGGGCCCTTTTCATGCCGCTGCGCCAAGCCTTAACCGGTATGGACCACGGTCCTGAAATGAAAGAATTGCTGCCGATTATTGGCTATGAGCGAGTAAAGGAGCGGCTAAAGGGATGTTAGTCTTGTGAAAGATCAAGTTTGACTTTCTTTCTTACCCGACGGTTTTTAATAGCGTCGACGACAGTATTGATCAAATCAGTTTTATAACTATGTTGTTTCATCATCAAAGCGAGTCGATAACAATCCCTGTCTCCCCTCCAAAAATGGCGATGATTACAGGCATCTAGAAAATGTTTTAAAATTTTTGGGAATGCATAAGGGTCTTGTACAGCAATCATTGCCAAGCCAAACAGGCCATTTTCTCGAGAGATAGAGAAATTGTCTTGCAAGATTAAGGATAGTAAACGTGATGCTTGCTGATGAAATTCGTCTTTGAAACCGAGTTTATATAGGGCATCCAATGGCCAGCAAGAAACGTTTACGGTGCGATTGATATCTAAACATTGACATGCCACAGCAAATGCTTGGTCAAGAATTGCCAACTGTTGTTTTGGGGCTTTGGAATGGAGTCCTAATTCGCAAAGGGCTTGTGTTTTATACCAAGGATCTTGAATGTTTTCAGCTTTTTTTAAAGCAAGAGACCAACTTTGACTAAGATCTTGTTTGATGCTGTCTCTTGTTTTCTTGTCCTTATACGAAGAATTGCCCACAAAATTATCGCCCTATATAAGCTAATTTCTTGTAAGTTGATAACAATTGCTGATAGAGCATTTTCCATCTCTGTATCAGAAATATAGAGTTAGATTTAAAAAGGTCAAGGGTCAGTTTCTATTTAATTCAACTGAATCAAAAATCCTTTTAAATATTTTGATTCAGGCAGATGCATATGAAGGGGGTGGTCCATGCCGGCACTAAGCTGCTTGATGATTTTTCCAATCCGTCCAGCTTGTTCTAGTCCTTTTCGAATCGACAGCAAAAGATCCTCCTCACTTACGTGATGTGAACAACAGGTAAAACTTAGCAAGCCTTGGGCTACTACTAAAGATGCAGCCATGCGCACAAGTTTGCTATATCCTTTCAATCCAGCTTGTAAATCTTTGCGTGATTTGACAAAGGCAGGGGGATCAAGCAATACAATATCAAAATACCTTCCTTGAAGTTTTGCTAGTTCCTCAAACGCTTCGCCTTCAATAAAGGTGCACACATTTTCAACTTCATTTAAAGTGGCGCTTTTCTGGGCTAAGGCCAAAGCCTCTTTAGATCTATCGATGCCAACAACTTGTCTAGCGCCTTTTTTAGCAGCTTCAATACCAAAACTTCCTGTAAAGCAAAAACAATCAAGAACACTTTTGCCAACGGCAAGTTTGCTGATCAGGGCTCTGTTATCGCGTTGATCATAAAACCAACCTGTTTTCTGGCCTTGGTTAATGTCTGCTAAAAACAGTGTATCATTTTCAACGCATAGAACAGTATCATCACAACTGCCAATTGCAAAACGTTGATAAAGGTCCAGCTTTTCCAAAGTTCGTACATTGTGCATATTTTGTAAAAGAATAGAAGATGGTAAGATTAATTTTTCAATCGCCTTAATAATCAGTGGCGTCAACAGTTCCATCCCTGCTGTGTTTACCTGCATAACCACATGCGGTCCATAGCGATCAATAATCAGACCGGGCAGATTATCAGCCTCAGCGTGAACCCAGCGATAAAATGGATTCAGGTAAAGCCTGTCTCTAAAGTGAAGGGCTGCCTCTAATCGTTTCAGGATAAAATCTTCGTCAATTATGACTTCTGCAGGGCTCAATTTCCGAACAGCAATCAGAGAATGGGGGTTAAAAAAACCTGTACCTAAACACTTTCCATCCAATCTTTTTAAATGAACCAAAGATCCTGATTGTAACTGTTTGGTGGCTGTATCCATTTTGATTTCATTGGAATACAACCACGAATGACCTTGCTGCCAGCGTTTGGCCTGGATAACGTTAATAATAGGGTACATTACCCAACCGACAGTTTCTTAACTTTTTCTGCTTGCTGTGTATTTGCATCAGCATTCATTGATTTTTGCCGCTGCTCCTTTACCCATATATTCTGCTGTCTTTGTTCTGGGGTTAGTTTTAAGCCCACCAGAATTCGCATTGTTTTCCAATCGAATCCAGACGGTATTTTATAGGATTGCTTATAGATTCTAGTTTCCTCAGGACCTTTTAGCTTAGCTTTAAACGTGAAATCTTGACGATTAATAACAATTTCTTTGTCATCAACAACAGCGATAAAATAAGGGATTTCTTTTTCCACAACAGTTTCATCATTAAGGGCTAGTGATAATCTTGTCTGAAGAGATAATTCCATCGAATCATCATCGCAGCGCGCCGCTATTTGATTAATTCTCATTTCTCCTTGAGGAGTAAGGACTGTGCTAATGGGAACGCGATCCAAATCACTAATCAAAGCAAACCGTGGACAATAATTTTTTTCAGGTGCCGATGAACAGGCAGCCAAAAGCGCTACAGCACAGATTCCAGCAATAAAAGACAGGCGTTTCATGAAACTTCCTTTATATTATTTTAAATTTACGAATTAGGTTAGCACTTAAAATGGCAAATAAAATACCAAAAACAATTTTAAATAAGAAAGGAACAAGGCCCATTTGAATTGCTGCGTCAAAGCCGACAAAGAGGCTTAAATAACTGATTCCAACTGTATAAAGAGCGATATTTCCAAGAAAGCAAATGCCAAAACGATAGAGAAATGTTTGGCTTTTGTCCTTTAAAGTACTGATCAGGTAAACCATGGGAATAAATCCAAAAATATACCCGCCTGTTGTATTCAAAAGATGAGGAATCCCACCTTTAAAGGCATGGAATACCGGCATTCCATATGCGCCTTCAAGAATATAGGCAACGACAGATGCAACGGCAATGCGCGGAGAGGTCATCAATCCAATAATCATCAGGACAGGCGGTTGAAGAGTCATGGGAACCGGCCAAGAAGGAATTGTGATCTGTGCGGATATGGCAATTAATAAGCTGCCTAAAAACACTTTCACAAAAAAACTCAAAAGCCCATTTTTATTTTCGACTATAAAACTTGGGTGATTTCTAGCTACATGTGTATTCATCAAAGATTCTCTTTGTCTTAAAATTAAAATACTCTTCCTTTCTGTGTAGGGGAGCTTTAGACAAAA
Source organism: uncultured Alphaproteobacteria bacterium (assembly GCA_903899945.1). GTDB lineage: Bacteria > Pseudomonadota > Alphaproteobacteria > Paracaedibacterales > CAIULA01 > CAIULA01. The sequence continues at coordinate 24,123 of CAIULA010000037.1, forward strand.
GACAATAGAAATTTGAGAAAAAATCTTATGTTATTTTGCTACAAAAGAGAAAAATGCGCTTTTTCTTAATGCGATCTTTGCTTTCTCTTCATAGCGGGTTTCAGGCCATTCATTGACATCTGGCCTCGCATAAATATCTTGTCGTTGTTGCTTGAAAAGCTCAGAAATTTCAGGATTATCAAATTGTTCTTTTACCCAGGTTGCATACCCTTGGTGATCTGTAGCAATTCGCCATTCTCCATCTTGTTTCAAAAGACGATGAATTTCTTTGATCGTTTCTTTTTGGACAAAACGACGTTTAAAGTGACGTTTTTTTGGCCAAGGATCAGGAAAAAGTAAAAATACTTTATCCACAGACGCTGAAGGCAAAGTCTCTAGTAAAAGACGCGCATCATTTTGGAAAATCTTCACATTTTTTAGATTGAAATCATGAATTTGATTTAAAAGAGAACCCACCCCGTTCACAAAAGGTTCGCATCCTATAACAGTAATATCAGGATGATTTAATGCCTGTTTGCAAAGATGCTCACCACCACCAAAACCAACTTCAACCCAGATTGGTTTTTGATTAAAGAGGGACTCATTTTCTGCACTAGAAAAAGTAATGGTCGGTAGCAAAATTTCAAACAGAGTTTTCTGTCTGTCTTTTAAGGGTCTCGATTGACGTCTGCCATATAGTGTTCTGCGGCGCTGAAAATGATTAACTAAACTCTGGTTCATAAAAAAATAAAGGTAAATTATAGCTTCATTTTTTTATACTTATTTTTTATTGGGTATTCAATAAAAGAAGATTGTATCCTGCAAAAAGCTTTCTTTTACAAGGCCTGAATGTTAGAATTCGAAATCATGATCAATTGAACTTGCAAATTAACATTGATAATAAGAAAAAACATATCTTACATAAAATATTTGCTTCCGCTTATTAGTTTTGGACTGATTGCGTCCGTGTTTTTTTATTCTTCCTACAAATCTACAGGGTCTTCTTTGTTGCAGAATATGAAATTGCTGAATAGTTCACAAAATATTCGATATAATGGCTTGGACACAAAAGGTCGACCTTTCGTTGTGACCTCTATAAATGGGCGTGAAATTTCCGGTAACCAGATTTTATTGCATGAACCAGAGGCTGTTCTTGATTTAGGTGAAGGGGCCAAAGTAAAATTACGCGGAACACAGGGGATTTATGATAAGCTATCGAAAATTCTTTTAATTTCAGGTAATGTGCATCTTAACCATACAAATGGTTTGAATTTGATGACGTCAGAGGCTTCTATAGATCTTGATAAAGGAACGGCACAGAATAATGTGCCTGTCGAAGGTTATAACGAAAGTTCTACGATCAGGGCGCAAAGCTTTAAAATTTCTGACCACGGGAAAAATGTTTTATTTCAAGGGCAGCCCGAACTTGTTATTCATCCAAAAAAGTAACCTTTAACTAAGATTTTCTTATGATAAAAAAAGTTTTGATAATTAGTTTTTTGGCAGGAAGCCTTGTAATGGCCAGTACTTCAGTGCCTGTAGCAACTTCTATGAGCACAGATGAGGCCATTATTATTAATGGAGACTCTATGGATTACGACACGAATTTGAATAAATCAACTGTCGTTGGGAACGCTAGGGCTGAACGTGGCGTAGGACCCCAAAAACATATTTTAACCGCGAAAAAATTTGATGTTTATTTTAAAGACAAGTCTGAAAAAACAGAAAGTCCTTCTAAAGTAGGCGGTGATATCGAAGAAATCAAAGCTATTGGTGATGCTGTTCTTGTAAAAGAAGCAGACCAGTTAACCGTAAAAGCAGATTATTGTTTTTATCGGCCTGGAGAAGGAAAAGACGTAAAGGTTCCTCATAAAATTGAATTCATCGAATGTCAGGACAACGTAAAGCTTACAAAAGCAGGCCATTATTTAGAAGGTGATAAGGCCGTTATTAATATTAATACAGGCGTTTATAAGGTCACTTCCAGTAAGCGAGTCCGCGGAATCTTAAAGCCTGCTCCTAAAACTGAAAGTGTTTCAGAGGCCACTACGACCTCTTTAGAGGCAGCTTCTTAACCCCATGGCAACGTATCCATCTCCTCTTCCTGGCCTTTGTGTTCAAAAAATAGGAAAAACTTTTGGTAAACGTCCCATTCTTTTGGGTATCGACTTGCATCTTGTCCAAGGCGAGGCCGTTGGTTTATTGGGTCCAAACGGCGCTGGTAAGACAACCTGTTTTTCCATTGTGACAGGCCTTATTCAACCCGATATGGGAAAAGTATTTTTGGACCAAAAAGAAATCACCAATATGCCTATGTACTTAAGAGCACGAATGGGTATAGGATATTTGCCACAAGATGCTTCTATTTTCAGGGGATTAACCGTTGAGGGAAATATCAAAGCTGTTTTAGAGCTGTCTGAAAAAGACCCTGATAAAAGAGAGCAGCGTCTTGACTATTTATTGGATGAATTTTCAATTAGCCATCTCAGACAATCACCGGCTGTCGCTCTTTCTGGGGGCGAAAGGCGGCGCGTTGAAATTGCTCGGGCTCTTGCGATGTCTCCTAAATTTTTGCTATTAGACGAACCTTTGGCAGGTATTGATCCTATTGCGGTCGGGGAAATCCGAGAGCTTATATCGCATTTAAAGGAAATGAACATCGGTATTTTAATTACTGATCATAATGTTAGAGAAACCCTTGAAATTGTTGATAGAGCGTATATTATTGCTCAAGGGCAAGTTCTGATGGAAGGAGGCCCTGACGAGATTGTAAAACATGAAGATGTTCGTCGCGTTTACCTGGGAGAAAGGTTTTCACTCTAAGATGGGTTTTATATTCCATTGAAACGTGTAAGTTTTATCAGTCTCGATATTACAAAAAATTGAAAAAGGGAAACATTATGCCAATAACCATTACTGGAAAACATCTTGAGGTTGGAGATAGTCTAAGAGATTTTATAGGTCAAGAACTTCGAAAAGTTGTTAGTCATTACATGGGAGGGGATATTCTAGAAGCCCAAGTGACAATTAGCAAAAGTCATATTAGTAAAGAAAAGTCCGCTTTTAAAACAGATATATCTGTTCATATCAGTCGGAATTTTGTTGCTCATTGTCATGGGCAAGATGAGGATGCATACCGAAGCGCTAGTGTAGCTGTTGAAAAGCTTGAAGCGCGTATTAAGAAATATAAAAATCGCTTACAAGATAAGAAACGCCACCGTGATGGCGAGCATGAACCCATGTTTGCGCAGCAGTATATTCTAAATGCTGAGGAAGATTCTGGTGAAGATACCCCCTTAATTATTGCTGAGATGCCAAGTGAAATCAGCCGTTTAAGCGTTGGTGAGGCTGTTATGCGCATGGATCTTGCGGATGTTCCTTTGATGATGTTCCGCAATGCCAGTAACGGCGAATTGAATGTTGTTTATAAGCGGCATGATGGCCATGTTGGCTGGATCGATCCCAGCCGCAAGATGGCTTAGATAAAAATTTCTGTTTTGGTCTCTGTTTTCTATATATAGCCAGCCTCTTGTAAAGTGATAATAATTATTGTTATCGCTTTACAATAAGGTCAGCCATGTCACTTTTAACAAAGTAAATTAAGAACTTAATCCTAGTAACAGTGAATTCGGGATTAGAAACCCTTTAAATATAGCAAAAAGCGAGATAGACCCTCCGATCAAGTCGGAAGGAAACTTGTTTTTTTGACATCTAGACTCAGTTTCCCTTTGGCTCCGACCAAAGGGTCCATCAGGCGATCAGTCTCGGGCATGGTCCTTTAGGCCAGGCCCAACTAAATCACTTTATGATCAATGGCATAAGTTTTAAGTTTTTGCCTTAGGCTGGTAGAAGTCCCAAAGCGCATTTCAGTGAGTGTCGTTGGGGTCACCATTTGTTGACAAATAGCCTGTAAATATGGCTTAAAGTTTTTTAAATTAAGAGATAAGACCATTTTCTTTATAGGCTCTATGGATCCAGGTGAAACTGATAATTTCCTGAGACCCAGTCCTAATAATGCCATTGCTTCTAAAGGCTCGCTGGCCATTTCCCCGCATAAGCTTAAGGGAATATTATAAAGCTCAGCTTGCTCTTGGATGTGTTTTAGAAACATCAAAAAGGCCGGAGACAAAACATCATAACGATGAAATGTTTGTAAATGATCTCGATCAATTGCATAGAAAAACTGAAAAAGATCATTACTGCCAATAGCTAAAAAATCCACAAGAGGTGCAAGAGAGCCAAGTTGATGAACAAGAGCAGGGATTTCAATCATAGCGCCTACTTTTACCTCTTTTGGAATGGGACTTCCTATTCTTTTTTCTCGCGAAAGCTCAAGCTCAATAAGTTGCCTAGTGGCAATGAATTCCGAAGGCTCAGCTAGCATTGGAATCATAAGGTAAAGAGGATGTTCTGGAAACTGGCTGGATGTTCGTGCTTTTATCAAAGCCCTTAATTGTTGTCTCATAATCATAGGTCTATCTAAAGTCAGACGAATAGCTCTCCAGTTTTGAATGTTTTTTGTTTTATGAGGCTGATGAATCGACTGGAATTGGGGAATAATTTTATCTCCTCCAATGTCCAGTGTTCTAAACAGCACTGGTTTTTCACCGGCTGCATCGAGGATTTTTTTGTAAAGATTCGCTTGCGTTTCTACGCTTGGGGCGTTATTTCTTTTGATAAAAGCGATTTCTGTTCGATAAAGACCCACTCCTTTAACGATGCTTTGATTAAGTTCCGCAAGGTCCTCTGTTAAGTTTGCATTAATGTAAAGGTCAATCTTGACTCCATCTTGAGTCGTAAGATTTTTATATTCCCCCGATTTAAAAGAGGATCTCAGTGTTCGGTTATTTCTTTTTTCATTAAAAATTTGTACCAAATCTTCAAAAGATCCAATATCAATCTGGCCTTTTTCTCCATCCACTAAAAGGGGATGGTTATGAGTAATTTTTTTAATGATATTTTCATCTCCTTCTACAACCGGAATTCCAAGAGACCGTGCCAAAATAATCATATGAGATGATTCGTTTGTTTCAGTAAGAACAACACCTTTTAAAGCTTTATTATGATATTCAAGAAAATCAGCTACACCCAAGCTCTTAGCAATAACAATAAGAGGCTGGGATACATCCAAAGGAATGTCTTTAGGATTTTTTTGCATAAGCTGCTTACGCAAGCGTGTACTTAGGTCTTCTAAATCATGAAACCTTGTTTTCCAAAATGCATTCGACTCATAAATTATTTTAAATTGAGATAAGATACTCTGTATAGCATCTTCTGCTAAAATACCCTTCTCGATTTCCATAAAAAGGCGTCGCTGCCATCCCTTATCAGCAGCTAGATGGCGATAAATTTCCAAGATTTGATGAGATTCATTCGGCAGCTGATCTGCCTTATCTGAAAATAAAGCGTCAATTTCTTTTTGCAATGCTGAAAAAGCTTTGTTTAGTCGATCTTTTTCATTGTTTGAGGTTGCTTCATTTTTTAGTGAAGGTGTATGTCCAATGTGGTGCCAAAATGCATACCCTAAACCCAGTCCAGAACTTAAACCAATAATTCCCTGTATCAAGGCGGGAACTGAGCTTTCTGATTTTGGAAGTTTCTCTGGCATCAAGATAAACTATCCTGATAGATGTTGACAGAGGAGAGAATTATTTAAAAAGGAAACAGCTTGCTGCGTTAGTTCATTAATAACGTCCTGAGTGGTTTGTTCCGAGGTCACCATTCCAACGCTTTGTCCCGCCATTAAAGAACCATTTTCAACATCTCCATCAATAACGGCTTTTCTTAAAGATCCGGCCCAAAAATGTTCAATTAATAGTTGCGCTTCTTTTAAAGGAATTTCGCCTGAATCATAGCGAGAAATTACCTCTGCCTGTACTTTCATAAAACGATCTGTTGCTGTATTCGCAAGGGCCCTTACAGGGATGACTGTGAATCTGGGATCAAGTTGAAGCGAAACGACAGCATCTCTCGCTTGAGCCTTAATAAAACATTTTTTAAAATTTGCATGAGCAGGAGATTCTTTTGTACAGACAAATCGTGTTCCTAATTGACAACCCGCAGCGCCCATTTCTAAATAAGACACAATCGCTTCACCGCGCCCAATGCCACCTGCTACAAAAACGGGGATTTCTTTAATTTCAGGTAAAATTTCTTGAGCCAAAACACTAGTTGCTACAGGACCAATGTGTCCGCCGGCCTCACTTCCTTCGATAATGAGGCCATCAATGCCCATTTTTTGAAGTTTTTTTGCGATGATTAGGGCAGGGGCAAAACCAACGACTTTGCAGCCATAATCTTTTAAGCTGTTGATAGAGGTGGCTGAAGGAAGGCCTCCTGCCAAAACAACATGCCCTATTTTCATTTCACCGCAAACATCAATAAGCTCGTCAAGTTTGGGATGCATTGTAATAAGATTGACCCCAAAGGGGTTTTTTGTTAATTCTTTTGTCGCCTCAATTTCTGCTCTCAAAAGATCAGGGGTCATCGATCCGCAAGCAATAATACCAAACCCTCCGGCATTAGAAATCGCTGAAACAAGATTTCGATTTGATACCCAAGTCATAGCTCCACCTAAAAGAGCGACTTCTACCCCTAAAAAATCACGCCCCTGTTTCCATAAGGTATTTAAAATCTGGTGAGTGGTGATTTTCATGTTTTTTTTTCGTCCAAATCAAATGCCGTATGCAACGCTGCTACAGCTAGAGGGGTGTAATGTTGATCAATGATAACACTGATTTTAATTTCAGAGGTGGAGATAAGTTGTATATGGATATTATGTTCAGCTAAAGTCTTAAATAAAGTGCTAGCAACCTCCATATTGCATTTCATTCCAATTCCTATGACCGAAATTTTAACAATTTCATTATCCACGATTATCTCGGAAAAATTAAGTTCCTTTTTTATTTTCTCTAATACGGGCAAAGCTCTATCAAGGTCACTTCTTAAAAGAGTGAATGTTAAATTCATTTTATTATTAAGCGAGCAACTTTGAACGATCATGTCAACATTTATTAGGTTCTCGGTTAACTTTCCAAAGATAGTGGCAATATTTGCAGCTTCATTAGGAATATCCACAAGGGTAATTTTGACTTCATTTTGATTATGCGCTATTCCGCTAATGACTGTACTTTCCACTAGATTCCTCTCACTTGTGATATAGGTGCCTTTTGATTTAATGAAACTTGATAAAACTCTTAGATTAACCTTATGCTTCATGGCAAGCTCAACAGAGCGGGCTTGTAAAACCTTGGCGCCTTGAGCTGCCATCTCAAACATTTCTTCATAAGTTATTGATGATAGCTTAGAAGCCTTTGCCACCAATCTTGGATCAGCTGTATAAACACCATCTACATCCGTATAGATATCACATCTGTCTGCAGATAAAGCTGCAGCCAATGCAACCGCAGTTGTATCTGAACCTCCGCGTCCCAAAGTTGTAATCCTATTTTCTTTAGTTATCCCTTGAAACCCTGCCACAACAGGAACGATGTTATTTTTAAAACATTTTTCTAATTCAATTGTTGGGATATTCGTAATGCGAGCATGAGAGGGTGAATCATCTGTTTGAATAGGAACTTGCCAAGCTAGGAAAGATCGCGACTTTAATCCTAGCCTTTGAAGTGCCAAGGCCAAAAGTCCAGAAGTGATTTGCTCACCAGCCGCCAAGACGACGTCGTGTTCTAATGTCGCTTGATGAGAACACAAAGAATGAGTGTAGCCCACCAATTCGTTTGTGTTGCCGGCCATTGCTGAGACCACAACAGCAATCTGGTTGCCCGCATCAATTTCTTGTTTAATAATTTCCGCGACGTGCTCAAGCCGCGTTACATTGGCAACTGAAGTGCCTCCAAACTTTAATACACAACGGGCCATTTTTTAGGATATGATTAACAAACTATATGCTACTACAGTACATACTAATAAGGCATGCATGCAAGGATGTCATGGTAAAAAAGAAAAGTTCCTTTTTAGATTCGACCCTTAATGAGGAAGAAGTTGATCAATTCGACCAAATAGCTGAACTTTGGTGGGATGAAAAAGGGCCATTTAAGCCCTTACATTCGTTAAACCCTTGTCGTTTAAAATTTATAAAAGATCATCTTTGTAATGCTTTCTCTCGTTCTTCTTTCGATCTTGAACCTTTAAAAGGTCTTAAAATTCTTGATGTTGGGTGTGGAGGTGGTATTCTATGTGAACCTCTGGCTCGTCTTGGAGCAAATGTTACGGGGATAGATGCAAGTCCAAAAGCCATAATGGCTGCAAAAGAACATGCAAAGAAGAGTGATTTAAAGATTTCCTATCACTGCTCCACAGTAGAATCGTTTGAAGAACAAGATTTTGACGTGATTTTAGCTCTTGAAATTATAGAGCATGTGGATAATCCGGCGAATTTTGTTAGGTCGTGCACAAAAAAGCTTAAAAAAGAAGGGTTATTTTTTTTATCTAGCTTAAATAGAACTTGGCAATCTTATCTTGGGGCCATTGTAGCGGCAGAATACGTTTTGGGTTGGGTACCCAAAGGAACTCATGATTGGGGAAAATTCATTTCTCCCTCTGAGCTGGCCTCTTTACTTAGAGAGTGCAATATGCGATTCATCGATCTTAAAGGTATAGAACTTAAACCATTAACTGGGCAATGGACTTTAGGGACTTCTTTGAACGTTAATTATATTGGCTGTTCGATTTTAACTTAAAATTTACCTTTTGTAGGGATAATGAAAAGTAGAGAGTTTAAGGATTTCTATTTTTCATGATTAGATTGTATATATTTCTTTCATTATTTATTGCTTTAAGTGGATTTTCCGCCAATGCTGGATCTGCACGAGGAAGGATTGCACCGCCAACACCACCAACCCCTGTTTCTGTCCCTGCGCCAGTTGTAGCGCCACCGCCACCGGCCCCTGTAGCTGCGCCACCAGTTTTATCAGCTGCTGACTTAGCTGCCCTTCAAAAACAAATTGCTGATTTAAAAAGTCAGATACAACAACAAAGTGAAAAGCAACAACAGCAGCAGGAATTGTTAGAGGAAAATCAGGTACAGATACAACAGCATCAAGAGCAGATACAGCAAGTTGCAGAAGTTGCTGGCACACCAACAGAAAAGCCAAGTGATGAAGATAATGGTACAGCACAGCCTTTAGTAGAGAAGGAAGCAATGGCTTCCGATCCTGTCGAAGAGGCACTAACAGAAAATCCAAGTGATGACGGCAATAATGCAGGAGAGCCTTCAACTGAAGAAGAAGCCCCAGCACCCGCTCCTAAAAAGAAAACTGCTAATAAAAAAGCTGTTGTTTCAGAAGAGGGTACACCTGCAGAGAGCGAATTACCTAAAGAGGCGAGCGAGGATGAGGTGCCAGCTTCTGATCCTGTCGAGGAAGCACCAACAGAAAAATCAAGTGATGACGGCAATAATGCAGGAGAGCCTTCAACTGAAGAAGAGGCACCAGCACCGGCTCCTAAAAAGAAAACTGC
>CAIULA010000038.1 GCA_903899945.1 uncultured Alphaproteobacteria bacterium
CTCTGTAAGCTTAGGTTGGTTTAAATAGCCTCTTGCTAACCCAGCTCCCCCAATATAAAGCTCTCCAATCGCTCCTACCGGAAGAGGCTTCAAATAAGCATCCAAAACATAACACTTCGTATTCGATATCGGAAAACCTATGGCAATATAATCTTTTTTCTTTTTAGAAAAACCATCATAGATTTTATCAACCGTAGACCAAACTGTAACTTCTGTTGGCCCATATTCGTTATAAAGATCAGTATTGGGTAAGGCTTGAACATGGTTTAAGAGTAATTGTTTTGAACATGCCTCACCACCCAAAATAATTAATTTTAAATGAGATGCTTTTGAAAATGATGCATTTTGAAGTAAAAGATTATAAACAGAAGGAGCAAAAGCAACTTGCTTTATTTGCCTTTCTTCGATGTATTTGATGAAATTTACTGGATTTTGCTGTATCCCCTCTACAGGAAAAAATAGAGAACCTCCCTGGCTTAAGCTCCAAAATATAAGTCCATTTGTTATATCAACACTAATTGATGAGCAAAAAGTTACGTCCATATGTGGGGACGCATAATAGGTTATCCTTGAGCATGTAGAGGCAACTAAATTCTTATGCGTTATGCTTACACCTTTAGGATGTCCCGTAGTTCCTGAAGTATAAATTACATAAGCTAAATTTGTATTATCTATTCTGATTGATAGATTTACCTCAGGTTTTTCATAAAGATGATTTTGCACCTTTTGATCATCGATTATTAAAAGTTCAGTGGTTCTTTCTTCTTGATCTAATGGCACTCTATTTGTACGTTTATCTTCTGAGCCTGTGGATACAAGCCCTTTATTTTTTATAATAGCCTGTACTCTTTCCTTATAGACTTCATTCGTTAAAATAAATTTTGCCTTTGTGTCTTCAATAATATACTGGATACGTGAATCAGGATAGATTGGGTCCATTGGCACATATGCTGCTCCTGTTTTTAAAACAGCTAAAATCGTTATCAACATATGCTCATTTCTATCTAAACATAAAGCTATCAGTGTATCTGGTGTGATAATTTGTTTTTCTCTTAGATAATGTGCTAACTGATTGGCTCGGCTATTTAATTCCTTATATGTTAGTTCTATATCCTCATAGACAACTGCAATCTGATCAGGAATGCTCACTACTTGTTCTTCAAATAAATCTAGAATTGTTTTATTAGAAGGATATTTTTGGTTTGTTTCATTCCAACCTTCAATAATTTTTAAATACTCTTTTTGATCTAGATATCTTACTTTCTCATTCTCTTGATAACAGTCCGTTATCAACTGATCTAAAATTACTTTTATTGTTGATAAGACTGAAGTTATCGCTTTTCTATCAAAAAGCTCACCTGCATACCGCAGCTTAAAGACTAACTCTTCAGCATGCTCATAAGCAACAGCCCCTAACGGGTAATCAGTTTTTTCCATTAATTCATGGAACTTTATTTTCAGTTGCTTTTCATAACCATTCGTCAAATCTGGATAGTTCTCATACACAAACAACGAATCAAACAATCTTTCTCCAGCATTTTGTAGCCGTGATAAATTGATATTACTTCTTATGCTAATTTCGTTAACGTTCTCTTGGAGGGATTTTATAGAGTCTATAAGTTTTTTATTTACTTCTTTTTCCTGATGATGATTAACTATTAAAGGTAATGTATTAATATAAAGTCCAACTAGACTCTCTATATCATTTATTGGCAAACTTCTTCCAGAAACTGTTATTCCAACTATTGTTTGCTTAGTATTTCCATAAATACTCAATACTTTATGCCATACATAAAGTAAAATTGCATTTAAAGTTACGCCTTCCTTCTGGCTTAACTCCTTTAAATTTTTATAATCATTATCTTTGATGCTTAAGGTTTGCTCATGGACCTCTTTGATGTGCTTATAATCAGCTAACTTTATATTTTGGTTCTCTTTTTTTAAAAGAGCAGTTAAATCAGCTTTTTCTTCTATCTTAGATATATAGTTATACCAATAATCCTTATTATCGTTTTCATGGTTTTGGAGGTATCTTTGACTTTCCTCATAGCCATACTCTTTTACTCCTAGAATTTTTTGTTCTTTACATATTTTCAGATAAGTTTCATGAACATCCTCCAGTAAGATTGCGTTGCTCCATCCATCTAATATGATGTGATGGCTACTAAAGATACAGGTATATAAGTTTTCTTTTTGTTTTATAAGGGTAATTCTGAAGAGACTGCCTTGCTCAAAATCATACATTTTTGCTTGATCTTTATCGTGAATTTCTTGAATTTTAAGATCTTGACTACTGCTTGTCTCATTGCTCAAATCTATATAGGTCCAATCTAAATTTGCTTCTCGGTCTATGATTTGAACAAGTTCTTCTTCCCATGCGAATCTAAGTCTTAAACTACTATATTTTTTTTGGGCATTCTCCCAAGCTTCTTTTAAATGCAGAGGGTCTATTTTAGTTCCATACTCCCAAACTAATTGAACTCTATATGCATCATCTATATCCCCTTGGTTTAATGCATGATAGATAAATCCTTGCTGTAAGCTATTTGCTTTATAAACACCTGAAATTTCTGTTACTTTTTGAATTTTGTCTAAGTACTCTTGGGTGATAATTCCATCAATATCGCTTATTGTTAAATAAGTTCTTGTCTGTTCTACTGTGTGCTTTATTATTTTTTCGATATAATCTTTAAAAGTATTTGCAAGTGCTGTAGTTGTTTGCTTATCAAACTTAGTTGTTACATTAAACTGGAGAAGACCATCAATTACTAATCCATTAATACTAATCAAGTTAGGATCATTATTTTCC
>CAIULA010000039.1 GCA_903899945.1 uncultured Alphaproteobacteria bacterium
AAAATTAGAGATTACATAGAGCGCGTAGGGAAAGAAATAAAAGAAGCTCATATTTATCAAGATCTTCCGTTTGAAAAGCTTGTTGAAGAGTTGAGGGTTGAAAAAGATATCAGTAGACATCCTATATTCCAAGTTATGTTTAGGTTAGAGAGTTTTAAAAGTGATCATGAAACTAAGCAAGATGAAAATCCCAGCATCAATGATATATTAATGCCTTACACAGAAAACGTGTTAAATAATGTTGCAAAATTTGATTTAAGCGTCTTTATCGATGATCAAAATGTAAAATTATTTGGCGGTTTTAATTATGCAGAGAGCCTTTATAAGGAGAGCACTATAAAAGGTTTTATAGAAATTTACACATTTATTTTAAGGCAAATATCAGAGCTTGCAGGTAATCCTGCTCAGCAAGAATGCATGAAATTACGTGATTTACAGTATTTAAATGAAGAGAAGCATCATTTAGTTGTTACTGAATGGAACAGAACAGAAAAGGAATATCCAAATAATAAGACAATTCAAGAATTGTTTGAGGAGCAAGCCAAGAAAACGCCTGATACCATAGCAATTGTTTATGGAGATGAATCTTTAACATATGATGATCTTAATAAGAGCGCTAATCAAGTTGGCCATTATTTAAAGAATTTAGGAGTTGGCCCAGATACACTAATTGCAGTTGTAGTAGAACGTTCTTTATCCATGCTTATTAGTTTACTAGGAATTCTAAAGGCTGGGGGAGCCTATGTGCCTTTAGACCCTTCTTCTCCAATAAACCGTCTTCAATTCATACTTGAAGATACAAAAACACCTATTATTCTTACAGATGATTATACCATCGATAAAATACCCGCTACTTTTGCGCAGGTTATATCTCTAGACGAAGAGAAAAATCTTATAAATAAATGTCCTTGTAGTAATTTGGAAAATGTTACATTACCGAGCAACCTAGCATATGTGATATATACTTCAGGTACAACTGGTGTTCCTAAAGGAGTGATGCTTAAACATAGGGGGGTCTTAAACTTAGCAACAACACTTGAGAATGAATGGAAAATTGCGGGTAAAAAAACTGTTAGGAATGCTCTGTGGTACTCAAATTACGTATTTGATGCTCATGTATGGGAAGTTTACACAACTATCTTAAATGGACATATATTACATTTAATTGATGATAGCTTAAGAAAAGATTCAAAGTTAATTTCCGATTATATATCAACGAAACAAATCGATATTGCTTTGCTACCGCCTGCTTTTTTGGATGAAAATTATGTTTTTGATTTAAAAATTTTATTGTTGGGTGGGGATAAGCCGTCAAAAAAGGTAGTGGAATCTTATTTAGAAAACAAAACTAGCGTCATAAACGCGTACGGTCCAACTGAAATAACAGTTATGTCCAATATACACAGATTTGTAAAAGAGGATATTCCTACAAATATAGGTTTTCCGATATCGAATACGAAGTGTTATGTTTTGGATGCTTATTTGAAGCCTCTTCCGGTAGGAGCGATTGGAGAGCTTTATATTGGGGGAGCTGGGTTAGCAAGAGGCTATTTAAACCAACCTAAGCTTACAGAG
>CAIULA010000040.1 GCA_903899945.1 uncultured Alphaproteobacteria bacterium
TCTGCTAAATCGATCCCTATTGTTGTAACTTCCATTTGCGCCTCCCTAGTGTGATTTAAGTAACTCAATTTAAATCTAGAACATTAGCTTATGCTATAGATTCGGTAACTAGGGTAGGTCCATCCCATTATTTCGGGATTAGATGATTAAATTTGATTTTAGGTTTATGAGATTTAGGTGTTAAAGAACGTGTAACTAGATGCCATTTCGTGCATATTGGGGTTCCAGGTCAATTTTGAACGCTGGTTGACAAAGAACTTAAAAAATTTCTCTGAAAATTATGTTTTGACTTCAAACCTTATAAATCAAGGCCTCCCAGCCGTCATTGCAACTTTTTTATTGTTCCGATAAGTAAAGACCAAGTTTATGTACATGATTTCAGTAACATGTGCAAAAAAATTAATTTTATGTACATGAGTTTTTAGTCATGTGCGCAAAATTGGATTTTATGTACATGAGTTTTAAAGATATTTTGAATAGCTGTTTACAAACGGGTCCCAATATTAGAGAGCAAACCAAACAAGGCATGATTTAAGTAGAAGTTATCTTTTTTAATCTTGTGTTTGGTAAGAACACCGATGCCCACAAGCTGATCTAAATATTTTCCAGCCGTTCGACGTTCAATATCTAATTCCTCACATAAAAATTCAATCTTAGTATATGGGTGTCTAAATAAATTGTTTAGCAAATCTTGGCTATAAATTTTAGGAAGTTCAGTTTTTATCTTGTTTTTATGGCTTTGCATCAATCCTTTAATATTACGGATTAGATGTGTTGTTTGGTTTGAGGTTTGCTCAATACCCTCAAGCATATAAAGAATGAATTCTTCCCAAGTATTTTCCGTTCTAACAGTTTGTAAAAGCCTATAATAATCGCCTTTCTTCTGATTGATATAACGGGAAAGATAAAGAATTGGAGTATCCAACAAACCACATTTAACAAGATACAAAATATTGATAATACGTCCTGTGCGGCCATTACCGTCATAAAAAGGGTGAATGCTTTCAAATTGATGATGAATTACTGCCATTTTTGTTAAAGGATCAATATCACTCAACGAATCATCATTAATGAATTGTTCAAGATTTCTCATAAGATCTAAGATCTGCTTTGGTTCTTGTGGAGGTGTATAAATAGTTTCGCCAGTTTGAGTATTTTTTAAAGCTGTTCCAGGAAGTTCTCTAAACCCAGCTTTGTTTTCTTCTAAAGTTTCTTGAATTTCTAAGATGCTGTTGTTGGTTAAAAGTCCAGTCTCTTTGACCATCATATACCCATTACGAAGTGCCAGAGCATAACTGTGAACCTCTTTAGCAGCAATACTTGCAAATTCTTTTTTTAAGGCATTGCTTGTATAGAGATCGTCCTGTGTTGTGATAATATTTTCAATTGCTGAGCTATCTTTTGCTTCTTGAAGAGATAAAGTATTTAACAAGATACTTTGATTGGGTATGCTCTCTGTAACTCCTTTTAACTCAGCCAACGCTTGGTGAGCTTTTGAAAGTTTTTTAAGAATCGCTTTGGTTTCAAAATCAATCTTGAACGGTAATAAAGGAAATGGTGAAGTAATCATTTTAGGATTTTTCTCTTTATAGTTCTCTTACCATGAGGGGCGCCTTTACCAGAAATACGAAGAACTTTTTCTTGCCAAAGGATATGTTGAGGTGTCAATGAACAAAGTTCAGAAACACGCAGTCTTGTATCTAGAAGAGGCCATATAAGGAATTCTTCTTCTACCGTTTCACAAGCATGACAAAGCTTATCGACTTCTTCGTTTCGTAGCGGTTCACGAATAAATTGATAGGCTATTTTTTTAAGTTCGCTATCCCTGCGTTTTTATTAAAACGGTAATTTGAGTATAAAAGCAAGGTTTTTTAAGACATGAAAGGAAAGACCATCTCAAACCTAAAGATCAGGTTGCCAAAGATAAAGAATCGATCAAGCCAAAGCTTTGTGTCTTTACAAAACACCTTCAAATAACGCCTGTTACCAAAAGATGCATCGGATCTTCTTTAAAAACCATTAAAATTGAATCTCAAAAACGAGAAGCGATTACGATCGGCAATATCCTTAATCTCTGGAACTCCTTTGGTAAACCGATATAATGATGGTATATTTTGTTATATGCAGGAGCGTTTAAGGGAGGTAGGAGATCTTTATCCATTATTGGAGATTTTAGAGATTAATCATGATACGGACTAGATATACATCTAATGATAATGATTCCGCCAAAGATTAAGTGCTGGAGAATTTGTGAGGATTATAAAATCAAACACCAGTCGGGACCTAAAGAGGCCCAGAGGGACCGAACGTGCAACCAGCCGCCACTTCGAGATAATTAGTTTAATGTAGGAACTTTAAGCTTAAAGATATGTATATTATCCTGTTTAAATAATTCTCACATATCGATTATCGTTATATCGGCATCTATCATTTTTCTTTCTGGAGCTTCATAACCATCCGCATCTAAAATTTTGGATAGAAGACCATAACCAACCCGCCACCGTTCTCCATTTTGTGTAAGCACAGATACTGTTTTTTGATTGAGTTGTACAATTGTCCCATACATTTCTTGATCATCTCTTCCGGTAAAACTTATATTTTCTCCAACTTGCAGTTGATTCCGATCAAGCTTTTTGTGGGCTGACCTTATATGAATATCTGTGTTCGTATTTTGCAAATTGATAAAATAAAAAGGGATGATCCATGGCTTTCCATCATTCTTATTGCGCACGCACACACTATTTCGACGAATTTCTTCTATAACAGCATCAATCAATTTATTTTCTCTATCACAAAAATAAGATATGTTCATGCCAATAGATAATTGCCGTTTAATGGCAAAAAGCCTCTCCGGTTGATCAAGAAGAAAGTTTATCGCTATTTTTAAGCGATAGACATCGAACAAACTCGCAGTTTCAAGTGAATACAAAATTTCTGAATAGTTCATGCTGTCTTATTCCCTCATTTATAGTTGTACCTTTTCCAGTCAACGTTTTTACTCTTTTAATAATTTTTTACCATCTTTCCGGAGCACTCCATCTGGCGCTACATGGCGATAAAGCGTTTGCCTTGTAATACCAAGTTCCTCACATAGCTCGCTTACTTTTGTTTCAGGTTTTCCCATAGCAGCCATAGCTAATCTCACTTTTGCAGGTGTCATTTTGAAAGGAGCCCCTCCAAACCGTCCTCGCGCCCGAGCAGCAGCAAGTCCTGCCATAGTGCGCTCTATGATGAGGTCTCGTTCAAATTCTGACAGAGCAGCAAATATACTGAATACCATTTTCCCTGAGGCAGTTGTTGTATCTAAAGCCGCACCTTGTCCGGACAGAATTTTAAGATTTATGCCTCGATCTGTTAAGTCCGATATAATGGCAACAAGATGTGACAAGTTTCTTCCTAAACGATACCTTCCAAACCACCAATGTGTCGTCTTTTCTAAGAGACTTTAGAGCAGCATTAAGACCGGGTCTGTCATCATTTTTACCTGATGCTTTATCTTCATAAATATTCGATTCATAAACACCATTTTTGATGAGTGCGTCTTTTTGCAAATCAAAAGATTGTGATCCATCAACTTTTGAGACGCGCATATAGCCAATTAACATTGAAGATAACTTTTTACAAAAGGGTCAAAAAGCATTGAGTTGATTTAACAAATCTACTCTGCATTTTCTGGCTTAAACTGCTGTTTAACTTTTTTTAAAATATCCTGATCTTCGAATATCCACTTTTCGCTTAAAGGAATTTCCGCATAAGGTGTTAAGGTTAATTTTCCATATTCACCAATAGTAACTCGATAACTGCTAACACCCGCAGCAAGATCACCAAGATTAATTCTTCCTTTTCCATCAGGTCTTAATATTATTTCTGTCATTATGTGCTTTCTTAAAAATTGAATTAGTTGTCCAATTAGAATTAGATAAAACTTAAAAGTAACAGAGACAAACTAACAAAAAGTCGTTTTACAATATTATGCGATTTTCATAAGTTGTCATTTTTCGAAGTGGAGTTCAGTGATTTGAGAGAAAGACTGAGCTAGTTAGGGTATAAAAAGAGCAAATTTTTTCAAAGAGTTGTTCAATTTCTCATAGACAAGTTCATTATATGTTGTTTTAATCAAAGTGGAGTTCATTTTGTGTAATGATCGTGGGCTAATTCATAGGAAATATTTCAAACGTAAATGACACCCATTGGAATGTTGGAAAACAACGAGCAGACGTTATTCGCCTACTTGCTGAACAGAGAAAATGCTCAAAGACAGCAATATTACAAGCAGCACAAACTCTTCAACTTTCAGAAAGATATATCTACCAGTTGGTGCGGAAGTGTCGTTCTTCGCAGGGCGGTTAACTCTTCCTCGGAGGGTGGCCCTCAGCAATGGGGACTGCTTATCCTACTACTTGGTAGAAATCTCTTAAGTTTTCACCTTTCTTATTTTTTAATTTTCAGTACAAACTCATTTTAATCTGGTTTTTGAAGTCTTAAACATGAAACAAAAAATACTTTTTATATTTTGGATAAATCTTACGGTAGTCTCTTTTTTCTTAACACCTTTTGTTAATGCAAGTGATTTTGCTGGTACTGATAGAGCAACAACAGGTGCCTTAGCGCCAAGACTGCATAAACGAGTCCTCAGTATTGCTGGCTCAGACTCAAGTGGGGGAGCTGGCATACAAGCTGATTTAAAGACATTTTCAGCTTTAGGATGCTACGGAATGACTGTGTTAACAATTATTACAGCACAAAATACACAAAGAGTAACTGCCATTCATTCTTTGCCTACTTCTTTGATAAAAGAGCAAATTAGAGCTGTTATAGATGATGTAGGAGTAGATGCTATTAAAATAGGTGCTTTAGGCAATAAAGAGATTATAATTGCTGTGGCCGAAATCTTAGAGGAAATGAGGAGTGCTGGACTTCTTAAAGATACAAGCATTGTTGTGGATCCAGTAACGCGTTCTAAAAATGGTGATAGTCTTATAAGCGAGGAACATGAAACTGTTGAAGCCCTCAGATCTAAGCTATTTCCTTTAGCCACTATTATTACTCCCAATATTCATGAAACTGCACAACTTTTAAGGATGCCTTCCATCAATAACAAAGGTGAAATGGAGGCGGCTGCTTTTAGTTTATTAGGATGTGGATCTCAATCTGCTGTTGTAAAAAGTGGGTCTTTTGAAGAGAAAGACGAGCGTAGTGATTGCTTAGTTTTAAAAACCTCAGATACCCCTCTATGGATAAAAGGTGAAAAAGTCCGTACAGAGAATTTACATGGAACAGGTTGTACATTTTCAGCTGCAATAGCTTCTTTTCTGGCTCATGGTTATGAACTTACAGAGGCTGTTAAAAATGCAAAAATATACGTTATAGGAGGGTTAAAAGCTGCCTTGGATTACAAAGTAGGTCGGGGCAGAGGGCCTGTTCATCATTTCTTCGATATGTGGCAGCCTAAGATTTTTTCTCAATCTGTTTGGGAAGATATTAGTCCTCTTTACACTCAGATTCTTGATCATCCATTTAACCAAGGAATCAGGGAAAGTTCGCTTAATTTAGATTTGTTTTATTTTTATATTCAACAAGATTCTCTTTTTTTAAAGGAACGAGCAGCCGCTTTAAGAGATCTTTCTTTAAAGGTTCCAGAGAGCGAAGATCAAGAATTTCTTAGAAATCTAAGTGATAGGACTTTTGAGGCTTTACCTACATTGTTTTTAGAATATGGAGTTCCTGAAAGCTGGAAAAGTGAGAACTCAAAAGAATCTACTCAAAAATACATAGGTTTTATGCAAAAAAATGCCGCTGGTTCATTTGAAGAAGCATTAGCTGGTCTTTTACCTTGTGCTTGGATTTATCAAGAACTTGGAGAAGTAATAAATAGAGAAGCAATACGTCCTAATCGTTACGAAAAGTGGATAGAAACTTATAGTAGCCTGGAGCGTAGAGCAAGGATAGGAGAGCTAATTGATTTGACTAATAAAGTTGCTAGCCATTCTTCACCTGTTGTGCGTATAGCTATGAAGAGAAGTTTTAGAGAAGCAACTATATTAGAATTAGAGTTATGGAATGAAATTATTTCTATGAGCACTGAAAGTTGATAAGCGATGAAAATATGTTATTTTAAGTCAGAAAAGATTAATTGTTCATAGCGGATTGTCAGTGTTAGGAGTAGAAATATTGCATAATCTTTCTTATGGAAAGTAAATGTGATTAACTTATTGATTTATATGAGTTTTTTAAGAAACTTTGGATTTAAGTTCTTCTTTCAAACGAGTAATTTCTTCAGGGTTTAAACCCGTTATTTTAACAACAAAGTCGTTTTCACTGCCTGTTTCTAACATACGAGAAGCTAGCAAAAGTTTTTCTTTTCGTTGACCTTCTAAGATTCCTTCATTTTTTCCTTGATCTTTCCCTTTTGAGAACCCTTCATCATATTTTTGTCCCATAGAAGCGATATAGTCTGATTCCTTTTTTATAACAGCTTCATAAGCAGAAAGTTCGTCTTCATTCCAATAAAATCGATTCAATTCTTCATAAGCCTTTTGAATGATAAAATCTTGACCGATAATCTCTTTCAAATCCGCTTCTGTTGTCTCGTCTGCGTGTTTGAAAAAATAAGCCCACTTCTCAATTAAAGTAGATATCTCTTCTTTTGTTTTTGTAAATTTTTCTAATTCCAAAAAGGTAAAAGAAAAATCCTTTAAGTCATTCTCATGAGTCTCTTTATCTAAAATGATATGGTCGGATTTATACTGTACTTTATCAGGAAACATCACAAAATCAGCTATGGCTAAGAAAATCACTTCCTTAAGAGTTGAATAGTCTCTTCCCTGATTGATCTGCCCACTATAAGCCTTAGAGGCATAATATTGAGCTCGCTTTTCAAAACCTTTTGTCTTAGCAACCTGCATCTCGACAATATAAGAGTTCCCTTCCCCATCTTTACAAAGAATGTCCACAATACTGGTCTTTTTAGCAGCAATATCTGGATCTTGAATGGTTTTAAGAAAGGTAACTTCTTGAATTGGATTTTTTTCTTTAAAAACCAACATATCGTTTAAAAAATGAATCAAGATATCTTTGTTTTTTTCTGTACCAAAGATCTTCTTAAAGGCCACATCATTTTTAGGATCAAGAAATTTACTAATAGCCATAAAAGTTATCTACATATGAGAGTTTAAAAATCATTACAGGGTTTATCAATATATTTACATTAGTTCCATTTTTATTTGTTATAAACAAAAATTGTACATCATCTTTATTTTTAATCTGCTATTCGATAATTTGCAGACTTCCTGCAAAAGTTTTTGGGGCTATGGTTTTCATGAGGGAATCTAAATAGCTTTCAGTCAGACTAACGTTGTATCCAACGTGAATAATCGTTCCTCTCACGTCTCCATACACAAAAGGTCCTTCTGACTCGACTTGTCCCCCTTGCTCTATTTTTGACAAAAAGCGTTCTAATCCGTTATTGGTAATGCCTTCACAGTTTATGTCCAAAAGCTTCAAACAAAGCCCACCTTCCTCTTTTGATCGAACCTCTCTGCGCAATAATCCCAGAAAAATGAAATCCAAATCTTCATCGTTAAGATCAGCTAAAGAAAAATCTAAAATAACCGCTTTTGGGTCAGAACAAATCTCTACGATATCAAACCTAAATTTTTCCAAGGCACTATATTCATGTTTTGATTTTTTCATAACGTAACTCTTACTTTCAAAGCACGGATTATCGTCCACAGATGCATGAATATTTGCTGATGTAAAGATAAAGAGCGACAACAACAAGGCTACCCATCTTTTTGACTTATAAGTATTTTTTTTCATTTTTTAAACTCCTTATTAATAAAAAACACTCTAATTGACATAAACACCTTTGCAACAAGTATAAATTCGGATCTTCTACCATTTTTAACAATTGTATCATAATGCAAGGTAAAGTTTACTCATGTTACATTAAAAACTCTCTCTAACTCCCGCAATCTATCTTTATTTGAGTTGAGAAAAGAAAACACATCTTCTGCTTCCCGTGGAGGGGAAAATTCTTCCAAATTTACTTCTGGATGTCTACGTTTAATTCCTTTGGCAGCATCATAAGCCGCTTGTGTTTTGGCTCCAATTAAAGTATCAACGGCATTTTGAAACTGCCCTCTTTCATTCAAAAATAAGCCATACTCATAAAATGCTTGAGGAAAACCGTATAAACAAGCTTTTCTAAAGAGCCTCTCTTTTCCTGCATCCTCAACACTCATCTTAGCCAATTCAATCAAAGAACGTTTGTAAAAATCTGAAGACTCAATCAATAATCTATGCTTTGTAGGTTCATCTTCGGTTATAAGAGCTAAACGATATTTTGCCATTGAGCTCTCATCATTTTCTCCTCTAATGGCAATTTCATAGGCTTTTGTGGCGGCGTCTTCATCGCTGCAATACTCACACAACAAACCAAATTCTAAATAAGAAAAGAGAGGATTTGGTAGGGATGACCCAATCTTATCCTTCAAAGCTTGAAAATGGTTTTGTTGTTTTTCCTCAAGAGAAGTGTAAATAGAAAAAAGAGAAGTTTTACCGTCTTCTTCTTCCTTAGCTTTTTTCTCTGTTACCGGATCCCCCACATATAATCTTAACAGTGACGTTAAATGATAGAAGGCTAAAGGATGTCTTTGTTCAGCAGCTTGCAAGAGAGTTTCTGCTATCCCTATTTGCGAATATAACAAAGCTGGAAGCTCATCTCCTTCATCAATCTCTTGTGGATAGGTGTATAAACCACGAATTGCTTCTATACCTGTCTGACCAGGCCATACACCGTAGGCTTCATCACTAGTTACAGACGATCCTAAGTTACTGAATGTTTCTTCGGCTTTTCTTTCGCAATTCCCCTCTATCCATTCTTTTGGCTCTAAAACTCTAAATCGCAAAAAAGAACGAAATGATTTTATTTTTCTTTGCATATCAACAGTTACCTGGCCGTGTGAATAATGAATCAAAAAGGATATAAAATAAACAGTTTCACTAAGATTCGCGTCTGATCTAAAAATAACTTTTATCTTTTTATGCTTTTCTGTTGTTTGAAGTTTTTTCAATTCTGAGATTTCGTTAGATATTCCTTCAGTTTCAGAAATGACTCTTCTTCTTTTGGTTTCATTTGTTTTTTTTACATATCTCCCTTCCAGACTTTCATCCACAGATCTTTTAAAACAGGTAGATTGAATGGGATATTCCTCTCTAATTTCATAAGGACTCTCCCAACCAAAACTTTTTTCTGTAGAAATCAAGAGATTAAAAAACACAAATTTATCTGAAATATCTGTAGATCTGCGCAATAGCTGCTCTCTCCTCGGGAGCGTATGCCTTAAGAAAAAAGAATAGAAGCCAACTGGATCTGATTTTAAATGAGTTGATAATGTCTTCAGATCAAACTCTCCTTCTTGCACAGCAAATTCTTGAGCTCTACTGGAAGAAAGGAGACTTCGTCTTTCATCAACCCTACTCTCCTCTTCACTCCCCATAACTTCAGTACCTTGGGTAAAAAACAGGAAAAATAGGATAGTTATCCAGCTATTCTTGATATTGCTTAATTTTTTCATGCATAACTCCGTATTATCGCGCCCACGTTATTATCTCTTCAAGATAACAATAAATACAGCAGAAAACGTAAATTGCTTAATTGTGCTCGAATAAGGATTATAAACCTTTTATGCTGAAATGTAATCAACTCATATTCATACTGTCAAATATTTAAGAAGACTTGTTTTTTCAACATGAGACTTTTTTCAAAATTTTGAAGTTTACATCTCTCTAGCTTTATCAATTTTTTTCGGGTTTATTAATTATCTTGTAATGAAAGGCCTCTATGGTTCCAAGCTTCTTTAATTTGAGCAAATGAATCCGACGATAATACAATTCCTTTCAGATTAAGAGAAGTAAGATTAGAAACCACGGTTATTAATTCACATAGTTCATCAACATGGGCTTCCCGTACTTCACAGCCCTTCAAGCTAAGGCTCTTTAAAGAAGCAATTGTCTTTAATCTTGGCAACAAACTACCTATATCTATTTCTCTTTCATCATCAAGATGAATACTCTCAAATTCGATAGGAGAAGATAAATCCGGTAAGACTGGATCATTAATAAATGAATGAATAGTTTCCCGTGCAGTTTTCCACGTAGGATTTGCATCGTATGTTAAATGAGCACTTGAGGAGTCTACATAAAAAGAAACAGTTCCCTGGCTACTTGTCACAAAAAGACCATAATTTGTAACAGCGTAGTCATAACCTCTTGCCTTTTCTTCTGAACTGGGGACTTCTCTAGAGATACCCCTGAGTCTCTGATCTCCAATATCTTCAAAAACCCCATGAAACTTAACAAGGTGCCATTCGACTTCAGAAAGCGATTCTTTGGAATGAGAATAATACCCTAAAAAAGCATTTGAGTGAGGATGCCAATTAGAAGAACTACCTGCACTAAATATAATATGCTTGGGTCTAATGAGTTGCGCCCATTCTAAAACAAAATCTCCAAAAGACCCATGATGAGTCGCTAACAATATATCAGATCGAAGCTCATCAAGTTTATTTAGTTTTCTGAATCTCTCAATAATGAATTTTGTTTCTTTTTTTGTTTTATCCCCTGTTAACATAACTGTTGTTCCACCCAAATCTATCTTCATGACAATACTGGGAGCGTTATTATCTGAATCATCCGTTTCTCGTTTTACTGAAAAGAATTTAATTTCTGATGGGTCCATAGGAAACCTAAAATCAACTGGCGCAGAAAAAGACAAACCATCCAGATTTTCCGTAAAATCTTTACCGAAAACCTTGCAGATTTTTTCTTTATTTGCGTAATCTAAAAGTTCTTTTGACTTCGATGTCTTGTATTCCGATTCCTCTCCTCCAAAAATGTACTTAAGGGAATGGTTTTTTCTATCTACCGGCTTAGGGCAAAGGGCGCGTGTGATAAACTCAACAAGATTAAGATGATCCTGATCTGCATGACTCATAATAAAAGTTAGTGGCGTTTTTGCTTTTAACAAAGGTTTAATACGACTCACAATTTTACTTGAAAGAGGACTCAAACCGATCCCATCTGGAACGCTTGTAGAACCTGCATCAATCACAACGACACCATTCTTTCTTGAAGAAAAAATGGTGCAATTCCCTTGACCAACGTTAAAAAATGTCACTTCCGATTCATCGTCAGCTCCACAGGTTAATGTAATGGAGAACATAACAACAAAAATACATTCCATCAGAAAAAAGAACTTACTCTTCATTAAAAATCCCCACGAGTTCACAATCCAAATTTTTTAAGCTCATAAATAAATCTTAAGGTTCTTAGTCTTTAACTATATGAAACAGCAACAATACTTGAGGAAGAACTAAAATTTAGAAGAAAAGCTTTTATTTTTAAACCAATCGTTTCTTTCCTAAAAAACTTAAAAAAAGATATCAACCCATAGTTGCAAAATTCCGAGCGGTGAGCTGAAGCATGAACTTAAGAGCGAATAGCCCAGGCAAAACTACCATAATTTATCAAAAAATAACAATAAAATATAAAACCATAATCAACACGATGCCCAAACCAATTACAAAGAAACCTTTGACGAAAAAGATGAAAATCCTAACTAAAACTGTAAACTGGAAAACACACCTCCCCGGTTTTTAGGACTGCTTCCAAGGAACCGGAAATGGCTACTTGAGTAACACTTAGTGTCGGCTTGTCGCGGAGGATATGAAATTCAGATCTACGGGTCTATTTTTTCCCCCATCCGCTACTTGTTTCGTGGATGGCATTAAGGACTTCAAGAACTCTTTCTCTACATCCATATTTAGTCATAGAATACATTAAATATACTCCTCCCAATCCCCACAACACTGATTTAACTTCCGCAGTAAACAATCTACGTATTGGGGTCATCCAGCCTACTTCTTGCGCTAAATTGAAGTTCTGAATAGCAAAATTCATTTCTTCTTCATTGGGTATCTCATGGGACTTTTTAGCAGACCAAAAAGACTTTAGAGGAACTTTTACACCATAATTCTCAACAAACCTGAAAGGAAATTGAGGAGCAATATCAGATGCACTTGTAAAGTGAACAATATTACAAAAGCCAAGCGATTCTACCCATAAAAACTGCTCTTTGTGAGCATTCGTTAACCTAGGAGCACAGAAAGTAACAACTTTAATTTTTCCTCCTTCTCTTCCTAACAATGTTTCCTTTTCCTGATTAAATCTTTTGGCAGCAAGAAAAGCAAGCCCTCCCCCTCTGCTATGTCCAACAAAATAATATTCATATTCATTCCTAGCATCTGCAGCTTCACCTCTGCTAGCCATATGTCTTTTTAAAGTATTAGGAAAAGAAAATTCATTTGTAGAAGAGAAAAGGGTTTCTATATCATCGTAATAAGATTGTTGAACATTGTGCTTAAAACTCGTAATACCAAAAAAATTTTTGGACCATTCAATAGCACTTTGTGTTCCTGGGAAAGCCACGAAAACCTTTTTTCTTAATTCTTCATCGTCAACTGTATACACACACCCCTTAACTCCTCCTACGCCGAAAGAGCTATAGTGAGTATCTAAAGAACGCCCAGTTGTGCTGTGGAAGAATCGTTCTAATTGATCTTTTAAAAGGACAGTTCCTTTATTAGGTTGGTCAACTTTTAGGACTTCTACCCGTTGTATAGCTGAATGATCATACACAACTTTAGCAGCCACACGAACCACTTGCCGCAGCAACTGACTTTCTTGTAGCTCATGGATGGTACTACTACTGGAATGACCATCTGTAGTGTAACACAGAAGGCTTATTAAAAACAGAAACCGCCATTTTCTTAACATCATACATTCCCTTCGTTGAATTGTTTTTTAAACTGTTGCGCTGCTGGATTTTCAAGTAAATGCTTTGGACCCATTGCTAATAGTGAAAAACCTATGCCTCTTTGATTCTCCAGCTCTTGCTTTAATCGCTCTGTTTGTTCTATTAGAGCTGTCAATTTTTGTTCTGAACCTAAATCAGTCTCGCTCTCTTCTAAGCGTTTTCTTGCTGCTTTCAGCCCTTTATCTTGAGCTAGATCCTGCAAATGCTCAAAAAATCTTAGGTTTTTATCAAACTTTCTTAATTCACTTTCTGTTTCCTGTAAATTTTTCTCATGCAACTCTTTAACAACACCAGTAATTGCGAGCTTACTTCTTTCCCCATAAAGCTTTACTTTAACTCTACACTCTCTACCTCTGCCACCTTCATATGTTGCAGAAAATTTATTTGAAGGTTTCTCAAGTTTATAAGTTGCAGAATGTCTAGGAACCTCTCCTTTGTGTAAAAAGGCTTTCCATCCAGTAACAGTAGGAGAAAATGGAACAGGGATAATACCTGACTCTCCCAGGCAAGACTTTTGCTCCGTAAATATATCTTTTTCAACTTCCACCCTAACGAAGGGCTTTTTGGGGTCTTCATAATTAAAGTAAAAAGTCGAATAAACAGGATTCATAACTCCAGGCAATAATCGTGTACGCCTTTGAAATTGAGGAGGTTCATCCCATACAGAAATTTCTTCTTTGTCTCTTTGTAACAATTCATCTAAATCTTTTTTATGCTCCAAATACCTTTTCTCGCTCTCTTTTCTTTTAGTTTTAACACTTTCAATCTCATTAGAAACGATACGTAAGAAACCAGGCAAATCCAAGGTTTGCAACTGTCGTTTGACTTGAAGGCTGTTATCTAGTTCATCTCTTTCTCGCCTAGCTTTTTCACTTTCTTGCTCAAGCTCAATTGCTCTTGTAAAAACTTTTTCAGAGAAGGCCACTAGATCTTTCCTTTGTTCTGCATCAACAAATGTAGATCGCACATCAACAACTACCTTAGATTTTCTTATATGAGAAAGGATTTCTTCCCTATTTTGAGCCTCAAAATTCAATTGAAGATGGTTATTTTTGCAAGAACTTACAAGTGCTTTTTCTTTTCTTGTAAGTTCTTCTCTTTCAATGATTTCTTTGTCTGCTTGGGTGCCCTCATCGGCTAAGATTTTTGCTGCAGCACTTGCTAACGCAGCAACTCCGGCTCCTATTTGACGTAAAAACCAATCTTCTTTGTTTGTAATTATTTTCTCGACATGTTTGGGGGTTCTTTTTTCAGGGGATTTCGTAATAACCCACACTAATGAGTCAAGTAAAGTTCCTTTATCAGAAGTAGAATCAAAAAGCTCTCCATTTGAATTGGTCAATAAATTGGAAATATCTTTAAGGAGTTCACGAAAAAAATTACCTCTACCACCCTGTAGAGAGTGATCATCAACAACAACTAAAAAACTCTCGCCTTCTCCTAACTTTGTGAGGTAATCTAGAAAAACACTTGCAGCAAGGCGATAATTTCTACCCCGAGTATCCCGAAACCCTGGACAATCCCATAAGGCAATATCCTCCGCAAAACGGAGTTCCGGGTAAAGAGTACAGGATTCATTTTGATCATGGCCAACGAGAGATTGAGCCTGTGGAAAGTCAACGGTTTTATCACCGGTCTCTGTTTCTTTAAAGACCGGTTCGTGGCCTGCTAAATAAAGGGAAAGAACTGTCTTTCCTTCTCCTGTGTTTCCAATTATCAAAACAGAATTCTTTTTATTAATACTCTTCAGCTGTTTGTAACCAGCGTCAATTTTTTTACGTCCTTCTAAAAGGCATTGCCCTAGCTCTTCATCAGTTAAATCCTTTGGGGCTTTTGGTAGAGAGCTTTCCGCGTGCACTTCCTCGCCAAATAATGCCGCAGCTATACCCACCCCTACCCCCGCAGTCAATAAGTGCCAATTAGAATGCCTTGCTTTTTGGTCTCTTTGATAATTGATTGTGGATAAAATTGGAAAGATAGGATTGTTGCCTGGAAGGTATGTATGAACCTTCCTATATGGACTAAAAACTTCTTCAGAAAAACCTCGAATGCTTCCTGCAGACTGTGTAAAACAACGTCTAAATGAATTAGCACTTATGGCTAAGCGAGTAGCTCTAACTGCTGGTTGCTCAAAAACCATTGCCTCGCTTGAGAAAGTAACAGAAAGTACTATAAACCAAAAACAAAAACACTTTATTTTCATTCGAAAGTCTCATAATTCATGGTCTTAAAGATGCTTCAGACACTTAACAAATATGATGATTTTTAGATAGTAGAAATGTTTATATTTTTCACTTAGGTAGGCAAATTTTGAAAATTCAAATAAGCTAAAATTGGCTATTGTGTTTATAAGTTAACCACTTTAATAGAGAGTTATTTTTAGCTTCTTACACCAACTAGTTTACAAAACATTGCTTAGAAAAAACACTTCTAATACATCTGATAATGTTCCTTAGTCTTTTAAGTTTATAGAAATCTTCGATTTAAACTTACTTTAGGTTTCTGATTTGCAAAAAACTTTCTACCTTGGGGTTAATTGAGAAACGCCTCGAAAGTGCTCGGTTTCAAATCTATTTTGCTTTAGTTGCATAATCTTAATGAGTCTTTTGAATTGAAGACTCTTAGGACAAGACTTTACCAACCCTTAGTTTACACTATATTACTTTGTTCTTATGAAATTGTTTAACTATTCCCTGTAAATAAACTTTGCAATTGAATACCCCTGGTCTTACAAAAATCTGGTAGGTTAATTACCGCATTGCCCCATTGCTGCCTGTACTTATTAATTCCCTTTTCTGTTGTATTTTTTAAATTTAAAGCTGAACGAAATGCGCTTTCATTATTAAATCCAAAGACAGACAATATTGAGCTCCATGCATCTTTATTTCCACCTAATTGTCTGTAAAGATTATTTAAAACTTGTTGAAATATCAACTCGGAGAAATTAGGAAAGTTAAAAGGCGCTACAATGATTTCTGTTGTATCTTCTTCTTTAGCTTCTGCAACATCATGAAATAACTCTCTCTTTACGTCGATTAATTCTTCTTTTATTATAAGTTCTTCTATAATTTTAACAGGAGATTTTTTTAAAACACTTGTTGAAAGTCCTTGTATAAAATAATCATGTATATGATTAAAACGTTCTTGACCTAAAGCTTTTGCAGATAAATAAAGTTTTTTGAAAATACCATTTCCATAAATAGAGTCTATTAAATTTTCTAGCTCTGCTTTTTGACTCACGTGCGTTACTTGCCTATTAATGCTTAACAAAGCTTGTCTAACAAATTCGTTACCAGTTTTATCAGACAACCTTTCACTCATTTTAAATCTTTTTGGCCAAGCATCGTATAAAGTTTGAGATACTGTATACAAAATTGCAATTCCACCATTTTCTTCAATTAATTCTACGGGGTCGTACGCATCAAAAATACATGTAAAGATAGAAGCAAATAATGCATTAGGATATCCAACTTTTTCCCTGTTATAAAAATATATTTCACCGTCCAGTCTCAATTGATTGTAGACGGTTTTTGCATAATCACAAAATGCTAAAGGGGATTGAGATATATTTTCAGAAACCTTTAAAGCTTTAGTGGTCGTAGGTATAAATAAATGCCTTTCTCTATCAAAAGATCCCAACTCACTCAAATTAAAAGCAGTCTTAGTTTTTTTATTTAATAGCATTCTTGCTGGTAATTTCATGATTACCGGGTGAGAAGCATTAACTAATACCGGAGCAGAATACCTTTGATATAGTTGATGCAAAATAATTGCACTCTCACTTGGGTCATAATCATCAAATTGTGCGTATGTTTGAGTTAGTCCCCATGCAATAGGTACCTTATTTCTTGATCCATGCACTCCAAGAAATGTATAAGGAATACATGACATTGTCCTTGGCACATAATATAAACAATTGGGTTCAGCATAGTATGTTATTAAGGGATCAATCTTGGATAACTCTTGGCGTATATACCGATCTTCTTCAATTGCTGAAAATAACCACAGAAATAAATCTTCTTTAATTTTTTTTTCATAAGCTGCTCGATAGCCGGTGGTTACTAAAGGAGGTAAACACCTATTCGTAGTAATATATTCTCTTATAATCTCTTCGTAAAAACTATATAGACCGTCTGCAGGAAGTGTATTTCCATCTCTTTGTATACGTAGTTGTACTAAATCACTATCATGGGTTGCTTCAAAAAGAGCTGCGCTCAAGTTACGCCCTCGTAATCTATCCACCATGAATTGTTTAACAGGATGAATACGAATAGCCTCTCTTAATTGCCTATAGGGAACATGAGACGCTCCACCTAATGTTTCTCCTAATGTGTCACCTTCATTTTTTATTAAAAAATTAATCGCATTTTCAGGATCCCTTTTCAAATATTCTAGGAAAAAGTGTCTGGCTTCTTTTAATGGAACATTTGTTCCTCTTTTTACCCATTTAGGTTCCCAAAACGCTCGAATCAACAAAACCGAAGAATCATTATCTAATGTATCTGTATATCGTTTGAGGGATTTATTCCTTGTAGCACTTATGGAACGCACTCTATTCAGAAGAAGTGTTAATTGCATTTTTTGTGAAAATTGTTTTCTTGATTCTTCAGCGGTTACACCAAAAGCTTCATCTTTAAAAAGTTGAATGAGTCTATTAATTTGCGTAGTTTCTGTATCCAGATTAGAAATAATCTGCCCGGTTTTGATTTTCTTTGCACCTTCTCGTGCACGTGTATTTGTTGTTTCTATATCCGAGCCTAAATTTGGTTTATAAAGTTTTAGAAAACCTCTCCATTCCTTTTCTTCTCGTTTTTTAGCAGTTTTTTGTGGTTTATGAAGATCTATAGAGTATGGTTCTTTGCCCGGTATAAAATCTTGTTCTGAAAACACATAATAACTATGTTTTTCCCGTTTTTTCGGATGTTTCACACATTTTTGTTCAAAATGCTTATATTCTTCTCCGATTAACTCACGTTGCTCCGAAGCTTTAATAGAATATGGCACGTAAACAGGAATATCTAATGAAAAAATAAATTGCTGACTTCCATATGCCAAAGTAGCAATAGATACTAAAATAACAGAAAAGTCTCTTATAAAGCGCATTAACATTATTCTATTCCTTTTTTATAAATGATTTAATGCTAGATAATTTGATATGAAGTTAAAATGATACTTCTATAGATCCTTTAGAGTATTTAGAAAAACAGATGAAAAAATGCATAATTTTCTAACGGTACATATTTTATGAATTAAGTTATGTATCTAGGATTACTAAATACTGAAACTCAAGAAAAATAATCAATAATAAGGTTAATTTTTTCATTAAAATCGCCTAATTCTTCTGTATTCTCTTTTAAATCATCTCTAATTGTATTCTCGTTTTTATTAACCTTATTAATATTTAATGGATCGAGCGAATCTATTAAAACACAAGCCTTTTTTATACCAAGGTCTTTTGCGAGTTTGAAGGCAAGTTTAAATTGATCATAACCACGTACGCCATACCCAAAAAGCTTGATATCCTTATCTTCAAAATAATGTTGTAAAAGTCCAACATCTTCTTGACCTTCCACAAATAGAACATTGTCTTGAAAAAATATCTCTTTTGACGCTACATCCATCAAAAATGGCTGCTGCCAATTAGCTCCATTTATCAAATTAGCATAATCATTATATTTGCTAAGTGTATGAATACGTGAATTTGTGTCGCTGTCTTTTGTAACGCGATTACATATCAAAAATAGATATCAAAGTACAATAAAGCTTATCAGGATAACTTTAAAAAGACTAGTTTTAGATAAAGATTTTAACTGTAATATCGAAGAATTTCGTTCAAATAAATTATTAGACTGGCACATTCTAGTAGTAGTTTTTAACATAATAGCGAATCATAAGGCCAATCAAAATGATGCAGGATTACAGAATTTTGAAGAAGAGGACAAAATTCGTATCAAGTTGGAGGCAACAGGAACAAGTAGAGGACGATTTATCAGTACAACCAGAGTTATTTACTTTGGAAAATTTACAACTACACTGGAAAACTTTTTTACCAGCTGTCTTAAAAACTATGGGCTTAGAGATACCAAATTCTACTCCTGATGTAGAAGCTATTGAGAGGTTTTTAGAAGAGAAATATAATTTTTTTATTGATGACATAGAGCATGAAAAATTTTTTGCTTTAATGCATTATTCACAGAGATAATACTAAAATGCGTATCGCTCTTTTGGCTAGGAAAACCTCTATTAATTTCTTGTAAAAAGGAACCATTGGGAGTGTTTTCTGAACCATACGCGTCATATATAGACCGCATCAGATTGCAAGGTGATTTTGAGGAGAATGTTTAAGAATATTGCAATCATATATCCGGCTTGTTAATGAGCTTATAGTAGCAGCTCGAGCCTTGAGGAGATCTGCGAACTTTAGTAGCTCAATCAAGTTACCGGCTTAGTAAGAATAGCCATGACGGTACCAGAGCTTAGCAAAGAGTGATTTATTCTTGTTAGTCCTCATATTTCCCTTAGCAATTTTGTAGGATGAACTCTCTTCTCGTTATGGGTGCAATCAACTCTTATGCTTTCTCTATCTCTAGCGACCATTCATAAGATTCTAAAGAAACATCAGATTCCTTATTTACAAAAGAAACGTGCTTATCGTAAACAAGCTAAGCGTTATAATTGCAAATTTCCTGGTCAACGAGTGCAAATGGGCTTTATCAATACACAGCTATTGATGATTGTACCCGCTACAAGGTCATAGCTCTTTACAAAAGGCGTACAGCCAAAAACACTTTAGATTTTATAGAAAACCAAGTCTTTTACCGTTTACCTTTTCCTATTCAACGAATCCAAACAGATAGAGGCCAAGAGTTTATGGCCTATGAAGTC
This sequence comes from uncultured Alphaproteobacteria bacterium, assembly GCA_903899945.1. Lineage (GTDB taxonomy): Bacteria > Pseudomonadota > Alphaproteobacteria > Paracaedibacterales > CAIULA01 > CAIULA01. Next base: position 19,763 of record CAIULA010000040.1, read on the forward strand.
CAAGAAAAGCTTTTAGAGTGGGGAATTAAGTTTCGACCCATTAGGCCTGCTTTTCCACACCTTAATGGCAAAGTAGAAAGATCTCAGCAAACAGATTTAGATGAATTTTATTCTTCTATAGATATTAAAGATCCTAATTTGGAAGAATTACTATCTGATTGGCAATTTTACTATAACTGGCATAGACCTCATAGCTCTCTTGAGGGAAAAACTCCACAAGAAAAACATATAGAACTTTTATACAAAACTCCTTTTTGGGAGGATGTAAGTAAAATGTTTGACTCTAAAAAAGAACATATCGTTTCTCACAATTACCAGACAGCCTTTCGCGTTAAAATATTGAAACCATCTCTGTAAATCTCACAGCTTATCCGACTATAATGTTTCTTATTTACCCTTCTCTTTGGCAAGAGCTTCACGTACTCGTGCCTCGGTCACGCCTGTAAGATCGACAATGTCTGGCGTGTAAGTGCCATTCTTTTTAAACATCCTTATCGCTACTGCCAACATGGCTTTATATTTGCCTTCTTCAATTCCTTCCTTATAAGAATCCTCCACTTCTGCACGAATATGTGATTTACAATTAGGGTAAAGTTTTTCTATCTCCCTTATATCTGGAAGGTTAGTGAGAGATGCTAAAGGCTCTCTACCACCAGAAGGTCTACCATCATCCACCTCTGCCCCATAAGCACTCATTGCAGTTCCTAGCATTAATATTGTTAAAACTACCTTTTTCATTTTATCCTCCCTTAATTTTCTTGTTCATCTTTGTCTATGGCAAGAGCTTCACGTACTTGTATCTCGGTCACGCCTGTAAAATCCATAATGTCTGGTGTGTAAGTGCCATTCTTTTGAAACATTTTTATCGCCACTGCCAACATAGCTTTGGACTCCCCTTCTTCGACACCTTTGCTATGGGCTGTTCCTTCAACTGCATGAATATGCTGGCTATATCTCAGATAATCTGCAACTTCCGTCTCATACCCTGCCCTCACATCTGCTGGCAAAGCCGCTACTCTAACACGGTCATAAGCACTCCGCACTGCTGCCGTAGTGACACCAGCTAACTCTTCAGGTTTTCGTTGATGAGCAGCCTTCCAAAATTGCAACCATTCTTTAAGCTCTCCTTGGGTCAATCCGTTAATTTGTTGGCTTAAAAGGTTATATTGAATTAATTGTAACGAGTCTATTTCATGGTGTTGTCCTTCTACAGTACTTACAAATCTATAATGACGGACTACCTCCATAGGGGCATCTCGCCAATGTTTGCCGTCACCTCCTAATAAGTTGATGGCTATCACTTTCTTTAAGTTACCCCATTCCCCTCCTCGCTTTAATTGATTACCATAAAAAGCCGCAGCATAACATAAAGCGCGCTTGTCCCAAAAATCTTGAGGTTTTACTTGTACTTCTACTAAAATAAACTCACCATTGTCTAACCTACAAACCACATCCAATTGTGAATGCCTTTCTAAAGGGGGGAATTTTTTCTTTAGGTCACCGAATATTCTAGATAAAGCCAACAGAAAGTCGCCTCCATTCCTGAGTGTTTCTTCTTCTCCTTCCGCACCAACTATAATCTTAATGAGGCCAGCTTCCCCTTCTCTTCTAATTCTATCCATTAGATCAGCATTTCTCCCATCACCTAAGAAAGCACGTGCCTGTGTAAAAGTTCGTAATGGATTCAAAGAACTATCTAAAAGCTCAGTAGAGACAATACGGGGATTCTCCGTAAAAGTTCTCATAAATCCTAGTCGAACCTCGTCATCGGCCAAAAGGTATTTTGCAGCCGCGTCAAAGATAGGGTTAGCGTAGACTTGCTGGCCAGCCAGCGCTGCAAAAGCCCTTGTCTGCCCTCCATCATCTCCCTCTTCGTCATCGACTTCCTCTTCTTCTTGATCAGCAGCGGTAACATCACCAACAACTCTGAGACGTTTTCTCTGCTCTTCCTCTTCGCCGTGGCTCCGTTTAGAAGCCGTAGCCTCAGAAGTCGACACCAGAGATAGAGAGGGAGGAATGCCATCAAAATGATCATCAGCTGCAAATACAGACCATTTCTGTATCTCTACAAAGCCTGAGAAAGCCAAAAATATAACGCTGTAAACAATATAATGATACATATTTACTTCCCTTTTAGACATTACAGTTTCTTTTAATTTTGCTAAAAATTATTTTTTTCATCTAAACTAATTAGATTACTTAGTTTTAACACATTTTTAATATTTCATCACTCTTAATCGATTATTGAGGCATAATACACCTATCGTGAATGAAAGATTCCGTCGCAAGTTGATGTAATAAGCGAATTTATTTGGAGATTTCTATATTTTTTCAAATTTTGGACACAATTACCCGATTCTGTTGCATGTGTTGTGTTCAGGTTCAAAATCTATTATTTTTAGCGGGAAAACCTGCCAGTCACCTGGATAGGCCCCTCATTAGAACCTCATCGTGCCCTATTAAGCCAATGGACATCACCCCAAGGAGTCGGCCCCATGACTAGTCAACGAAGCCTATGAGGATATTGGCAAGCTTGCCTTTTTCAAAGCGCGCTGAGTTCTCTTGCGTGCATTAATCTTTTCCCTGTTGGCAGCGTGATAAGCACGACTTTTTTCACGTCTTTCTTGTCTATAAGCAAGATTATAGACCTTCGTTTTTTCAGATCTTTGTAAAATTATATTTTCCCTGTTAACGTCTCGTGAATCTTTATTTTTTTCAAGGAGCTTCTGACGGTTAACGGCTTTCGAAACCCTCTTTCTTGCGTTGTCTCTCTCCCTTTTTGCTTCCCTAGTCATTACACAGTCTTCGCTCTTTATACTATTTCGCCGTGGTTTTTCACAAACGGCTATTTTTTCATTGTCATAATGTTTCTCTTGCAGAGCGATTGATTTTTTTACAAGAAAAGAATCTTCTTTAGGCTCTTTGTGAAGTTGCTTTTCATTCACGTCCTCTTGGAATTTCTGTTTGCTTTTTTTACGATGAGCATGAGCAAGGGTTTCATGATGAAAATCTGACAAATCAAAAGGAGCTAGAAACTCAGCATTTGGATACCGTTCATAAAGCTCTTGTGTCGTATAGGTTTTTATGAGTGTCCTACTGTCTTCATTCAAACACCGGATATCCTTTCAGAAAATCAGAAGCCATGGTTCTTTTTAGAATCTCGTCGTTCCAGTGACTCTAATTCTCCCTTGGAATCCACCTTCTTTTCATGAAAAAGATGGCAATTTCCTTTATCCTGTTTAACCTTGTGATGAGCCATCATTTTTTCACGATAGGCTGGGTTTTTCCAAAGGGCTTTTTGGGCATCGGATTTCTTTTGGTGACTAACAGACATCAAAACTCTATATTTATAAAAACTTATTTATTCTATGTTATAACAAAAATAACGATAATGCGAAAGTCATCTGAAAGTCTCCATAAAATAACTCATGAGACTTAATGATTTACAAAATGATCCTCCATACAATTGAGATAACAGGCAAACAAACAGTATAGACAAAGGTTTAAATGAATAGGAAGCTAGAGATAGCCAAATGAACTTCTCAACGTTATTCTTTATCCCGGTGATTGTGACGCTCGTTCTGTTCGTGATGATAGTATTTATGGTTAACATGTTCTGATCTTATAATTACAGCTTTTACCATTCATATTTTTTTCAGTATTAAAAAAAACGACGACGACAATTAAGACAGAGAACTTATTTTTTGAAAATATTGAACCAATAGGTTACTGATTCCGTTTTGGTCAAAGGATATTTTTTTAGAAAACTGAAGTCCATTCTATTTATCATTTTCATTGCAATTCACTTCTGAAAATGACAATAGACACTCACTTCTCCACTCAAAATATGTATAAATAGATCATAAAAAACAAAATTATTGACAGTTTTTCTTTAACATTTTATATTTCATATAGACAATTTGAATGAAACTTCAGACAATGACAACTACGCAACAAGACCTTGTAATTTTTAAAACTGATTCAGGTGATGTTACTCTCCAAGTGAAATTGGATAACGATACAGTTTGGTTAACGCTTGCACAAATTTCTGAACTATTTGATGTTCAAAAACCAGCCATCCACAAACATTTAAAAAACATATATAACACAGATGAATTGTCACGAGAGTCAACTGTTTCCAATTTGGAAATAGTTCAAACAGAAGGTACGCGAGATGTTAAGAGAAATTTGGAGTTGTACAATCTTGATGCAATTATAGCTATTGGCTATCGTGTAAATTCTAAACGTGCTACTCAATTTCGAAAATGGGCATCCAGCGTTCTAAAAGAGCATTTGGTTCAAGGCTACACGTTTCATCATCAACGCTTGTATGAAAAAGGAATGACTGATCTTCAAAAGGCAATGGATTTACTTGCACAAACGTTGGAAAAAAATACTCTTGTAACTGATGTGGGACAAGGTGCTGTTGACATTATTAACGCTTACGCAAAAACCTGGAACTTATTATTAGCCTACGACGAAGATAGGCTCTCATCCCCAGCAAACACGATAGAATCAAATATAATCATTGACTATGAGACAATCCTTCCTGCTATAGAGGCGTTAAAACATAATCTTATTGAAAAAGGTGAAGCTACACCCCTGTTTGGACAGCAACGCGATGAACACTTAAAAGCACTTTTTGGCAATATTCACCAAACGTTCGATGACGTGTTTTTGTATCCCTCAAGCAGTGAAAGAGCTGCGCACCTATTATATTTTGTTATTAAAGATCACCCTTTTGTGGATGGTAATAAACGCATAGGCAGTTTCCTTTTTTTGCTTTATTTAAATGCACAAGATTCTTCAACTTCCAGGGTTAATGATTCAACACTTGTGGCCTTAGCTTTACTGATTGCCGAAAGTGATCCAAAAGATAAAGACTTGATGATCAAACTTGTTATGAACTTAATTAGCAAGGAATAACTCTGATGTCAGGAAAAATCATTGGATATATTCGTGTCAGTACGTATGAACAGAATGGAGATCGTCAGCTTGATGGGCTGAAAACCGATCGCACTTATACCGATAAAGCATCTGGAAGAGATACCAATAGACCAGAGCTTGTAGCACTTCTGGACTATGTACGTGACGGCGATACTGTCAAAGTTTATAGTATGGATCGTTTGGCTCGGAATTTAGATGACCTCAGAAAAATAGTTAAAACAATTACACAAAAAGGCGCTCGCATTGAGTTCATTAAAGAAAGCTTAGTTTTTACTGGTGAGGATTCACCTATGGCTACACTTTTGCTATCAGTCATGGGCGCTTTTGTTGAATTTGAAAGATCATTGATTCGTGAGCGTCAGCGAGAAGGAGTTGCCATTGCCAAAGCAAAAGGGCTTTATCGCGGTCGAAAACCAAAGTTAAATGCAACACAGATTGAAGAAGCAAAAGCAAAGATTGCGATGGGTGTGCCAAAAGCGAAGGTAGCACGTGAACTGAGTATAACACGAATGACACTTTATAGCTCAATCGGGAAGTGATCTTTTATAGTATTGGGGTTGAAAAAGAAGTCCATAGATACCTCTTCTGCTGCTGGAAAACTCGTGTTCCATGTCTTTGGAGCCCATTGACCATTTTGAGGACGTCTTATATCTGAACGTACGAAGGATGGTACTGATGCTGCTTGATTAAGAAGTAAAAAATCAGGACAGCCTGGATCGAATCCAGAAACATTGGATTTTTGCAATAAAATTAGTAAAATCAGGGGTATCTCCTGCAAATATTGCTAAACAATTCCATATCGGACGATCCACACTCTACCGTGAATTAAAATGCGCAAAGACTTTTAAAACCTAAGCATTCAAATTTATGATACCCAAGGTTTGCATTACTGCACTCCTCTTTAACAAAAATTGAACTTCACTTTGAAAAATGACACCTTCGTACCCTAGCTAAAGTACTTAGGCTAAAATCAAGATACAAGTTTGGATCCTCGCCTATTTTAAATTCTCATAACCCAGCCAAGCTCTTCAGCTTTAAGAAGGACTTCTGGATAATTCTCCCAGTACCTTAAATCCCATTTAACAAACTCTTGATAGTCAAAAATAATTGCCATCCTATTTTTTCTTTGAGCCGTTTTTTCAAACAGATCAATAGCGTTGGTAGTATTTTCAGAACCGGCCATCTTTAAGAATTCTTCATCATTAAAAAAGATTTGAAGGGTTTCTATAGTTTGCCCACGCTCGATAACTAACCATCCAGCTTTTGAATTTGGATTGATTTTGAAATGTGTCACTTCTTGCCTAAAATATATGGGGTATATAATTATATAAATACCCCATAATAGTAAATTTTAGAAGGTGAAAAACATGTTTTTTTGCAATACAGACAATGCTTTAGGTTTGTCCTAAGGAGAATTCATGCTAAAAAAATGAAGGGATATAATCAGCAAGGAATCTATATGCAATACGGATACGTTAAGGCAATCAAAGATATATCCGTTGCAAACCAAGTTGATACTTTGATTTCTCATAAAATAGACAAGAAACACATCCATACAGCCTTGGATGACATCCCAACAAAGCAAGGAGATACCATCCTTGTTTGCCGATTAGATGTTTTGAATATGACATTTGGACAATTGTATCACTACTTCATCGATTTACAGAATAGAGGAGTATGCTTATTTTCTCTCACAGAGGAAGTGAATACGATGGACCAAGCCTTCATGAAAGCATTTAAAAACTTGCATAATAACGAAGTCAACGTTAGAGGAGAGCTTGGTATTCGGTCACGTAAAAAAGCGATTGCGGCAGGGAAAAAACCAGGCGCGAAACTCGTGATAGGACCGGAGCAGGAGAAAGTTATACATGATCTTTTGAAAAATGGATATTCCTTCAAACAAATACATGAAGCTATTGGGATTGATCGCAAAACTTTCTATTGGTGGCGGAAAAGAAATAATGTAGATATTTCTAATATAATATCCCCATAAAAGATATGATATTTCTGGCAATGAAACGCCAATAGCGTCTTTATTGTGCAGGAATTCAGAGGATTCTTTGTATAAAAAGTAAAACATCAAACTTATTTAAGCTAGCATCAACACCGTATTCATTCTTTGCCCAATTTACTGAGAGAATATTTTAGTCCTTGGTATTGATATCGTTGATGTCTCCATTGTTCATAAAAGTTTTTACTCCCTTAAAAATAAAAAGGGTGCCAAAGAAGAAAATTGAAGAGAACCCGAAAAATCATTAAGGTCCGAACAAAAGACGGCTACTTATCAAGATATTAAGAGGCAAAGGTAATGACACAAGAAAACTTTGGCAGTATCTCAACAGGTCAACTTCATGCCTTTATTGAAAAGATCGAAAGCTTAGAACAGAATAAAGCTGAGCTTATGGCAACGGCTTCGAGATGTTTTTGCAGAAGCTAAAGCAGGAGGGTTTGATATTAGCGTGATGAGGCAGTTGCTTAAACTCCGTCGCATGAAAAAAGAAGACCCTATATGTAGCGGCTTGCACTTATAAATGACGTGGCTCGCACTCTTCACCTAAAACTGGCCCACATTAAATGACTTTATAATTTTGCCTTGGCTCACATTAACTGCTCATGTAGCAACTTTGGCCCACTTTATTTGACTCTATCCGCATTGTTGGCCCACATTAAGTGCTCCTATCCAAAAAAGAGGTTCTTAAAGCAGCTTAAATTGGAGGATTTTGGACAATTATCTAGAAAACCCCCAGTTTATTAATTTCTTGATTAAATCCATTGGCCTTGCCTGAGGTGAGTTGACCCCGAAGAAATGTTTTAACTTCGCTCGCTTTTGCATTCAAAACCTCAGATAAAGAAGCAATTGTGTATCCATTTCGGGCCAGTTTAGCCTCCAGACCATCAATATCTAGAGACAAAACGGATTGGATAATATCAGCTGTAATAGGCTTAGTGCCAGTAAGATAAGCCTTCTCAAGAGCTTGTATGAGATAGTAATTGATTTGCAAGGGAGTGATTAAGCTGTTCGCTAACAGCTCCAGGGCTTCAACGGCAATCACATCCTGAATTTTTAAATCTTTCGGTCCACATTGTTTTAAAAGCCATTCACAATACCGGACTTTATTATCGATGAGACTATCCAGTGTAAAGATTTGAACTCTGGCTCCAACTTCCTCCATGGTTGGTCGTCTTAAATCGTTCTTTAATTTAGGATGTCCAGCAATAACAACAGCGAGGGTCTTTCCATTGTCCTGAGAAAGTTCAATTAATCTTTTTAGGGAGATAAGAGTTTGACTATGAAGATCATGAGCTTCGTCAATGAATAACGCTACTGGTTTGTCGTTCTTTTTTAAAATCTCCAAGAGTTTACGTTCCCGCTTTTCAGGCTGAGTTGGTGCTTGGAAGTTTTTCTCCTTAACCAAGTCAAGAAATAAAGCTGTGTAAAGCGTTCCAATGGTTACACGCCTTTTATCAGTCGATAGAGAACGAGAGATGATAATCTGCTTTTCTTCGGTAAGTTGCTCTTGAATTTTCCTCAAAAGGGTTGTTTTTCCTGAACCGACCATACCTGTGATAGCGATAATGCCTCCTTGGTAAATGGCTGCTTTGACATTTTCAATAAATTTCCCAGAGTGCTCTGTTTCCAAAAACAGAGAGGGATTAAAAGGTTTACTCAAACCAAAAAAGCTCATTATCTCAATATTCATCTATATTCCTTCAGATTGGTAAAGACGGGGTTTAAAATAGCTCCTGACTTTATTCAGTAATGCTTCCTTGTGTAGTGTTTGGGCAATAAAAACATCTATTTGTTGTCTTTGTTCTGCAAGCAAGGTAGCTAGAGGTCTTCCTAAATGAGAAGCAATGGCTAATTTAGCCTCCAGTGACGTTGCAAAATAAGAAATCTCTTCAATTTCCCTATCTCTAAAAGGAGTAAATTTTAATGTTTCTTCCTCAAAGAGGTCAGATTGTTCCAAGAGGCGTACATCTTCCTTGCGTCCACTCAATGCAGAACGAGGTAAAGTAATCCGTTTTGCTAAATCACTGATTTCATCAAGCTTCTTTTCTTGATGAGTTTTCTTAAAAGGACGGTAAGTATGTAAAGGAATCGGCCCCGCTGCAGGGTAAAAAGGACCTTCTTTTTTATCCTGAAACTCAACGTAAATTTCTGAATCAAACAACCCTAAAAGCACGAGAACTTTTTCTCCGGCCATTTCTGCCTTTAGTTGATAGGAAATCCCTTCTAAAGTTATACAGGCATCCGATCCAACACTTCTGATCGAAGGTTCTCGGGCCATTTGAGAAAAGCGTTCTCGACTACAAACCTTTTGGTACCCTTCGGGAGGAAGATTCTTTTTCCAATCTTCTAGCCGAGTGCGTTCTTCTGAGCGATGAGACATCGCATTATAATGGGCTAGATAATTCCACAGCCACTCGTTAGCCTCCTCAAGAGTTTGAGGTTTATGAAAATGATAAAGAGTTTCAAAACCATCTTGGACGGTTCTAAATGGACGTTCAACTTTGCCTTTCGATCTGGCCGTTGTTCTTCGGCCATCACCTCCTTGAGGGAGATGAGTCAAAAGCTGAATACCAAGTTGTTCCAAGACACGCCTGAATAAAAGGCTTTTCGATACAGGCCCATTATCAATGTACAGTGCTTTCGGAATCCCTTGAAAAGGAAAATTCTTTTGTTTTTTAGGGGCCATAGCGTTAAACAGAAACTGAAGAGCCATTAAAGCCGTTTCGCCATCACTCAAAAAATACTCTTGATACAGAACACCACTGCGATCATCAACAAGGCTTGCCAGCATCAATCCTTTATCAGACAGTGAATCCGATTGAGGAAGCTTCTTAAGTTCAGAAGGAGTGAAATCCATTTGCCAAAGATCATTACTCTGTTCTGCTTGAAAATGAACCACAATAGGCTCTAACAAAAGTCCTTTTGGGGTGAAACCAAGGCGTTTAAGATATCGGTTTACAGTACTTTTCTTGAGGATGTTTTGGGGAGCCATAATTTTAGTGCCTCCAACCTCTACACCATGATTCTCTAAAATCCACATGGCTCTTGGCGTTGAAAGATGACGACCTTTCTTATTCCTTGTTCTAATTTTTAAAGCGGCAATGAGTTCACAATAATTCTGCATATCAGCCGCACTGACGGTACGAGGGCGATTAAAATCACTTCGCTTTACTGATTTTGGTTTTATATAGTTTCTAAGAGCTCTTCTGACGGTCGATAAAGAAACACTAAAGCCTTTTGCAGCTTCCTTGTAACCGTCGTTTCTTAGGATTACGGGCGGATAAACCCGCTAAATTGTTATGCAGAATAATAATGGATTCAAGAGGTATTGTGTTTTTGCTCATTTACCCTGCTTCTTGTTGAATAGAAGAGGTACGAAGAGGCTTTATACCATGCCTCTTCATCCAGTTATTCAAATTAGAGGGAGTGGTCTTGTAATGATTGGCAATATATTTCTGGGTAGACCCTCTCAGCAACAACCCTTCAATCTCTGGTAAATAAGGATCTAACTTGCTTTTTCCAGGGCCTGGAGGACGGCCTAATTTCATCCCAGCATCTTTTTTAACCTTTAAAGCTTCGGTTGTCCGTTTGGAAATCATATCGCGCTCAATTTCAGAGGCTATTGAAAAAGCCATAGCAACAATTTTACTTTGAAGGCTACTCTCCAATTGCCAATTTCCTTTAACAGCATAGACATCAATACCTTTCTTGCTTGCAATTGAAAGAATTTCCATACATTCAAGCATGCTACGTCCAAGACGAGAAAGCTCACTGACAATAAGCCTATCTCCTTCTTTTAGTTCCTCAATAATTCCTGATATCTTTCGATCACGCCAGCTTACTTTTCCAGAAACTGTTTCTTCTACGAAATGGACTTTTCCCAAATCCTTCTCGTTACACAAATGCAAGATGGCAGCTTTATTTTTTCCGGTATTTTGGTCAATTGTTGAAACTCTCAGGTAAGCAACTGTTTTTGGAGCTGTTTTTGGAGGTAAAAGTGCCAATTTCGATGAAAACCACATTTTTTCTAGTTATAATGGTGAAACCGTTACATTTATATCAATGATATTCAATAAGAAAAAAACACAAATTTAAACGATCGTTTTTATCGAATTTTTACCGATAAAATCACTTAATGTGAGCCAAGGTGGTGGATAGGGTCAAATAAAGTGAGCCGAGGTTGTTATATGATCACTTAATGTGGGCCAGCAAAAAGCTATGTGAGCAGTTAATGTGGTCCAAGAAAAAATTATAAAGTCATTTTTGGTGAGCCAGTTTTGCTAAATGCACCTGAGCCAAGTCGTTTATAAGTGCAAGCCGCTACATCTAAGAAACAAGCATTATGTCTGTGAGATCATTTGCTTTCACGATTTTATAATCGCATCCAATTCGTTTATGAGATTGAAAACGTTTTTTAAGGTTTTTTTGAACAAAGGCTTTGGCTTCCATTACGTTGAAAAAACTATAAATCTTTTGACGGGATCCTCCCCCATATCTTTCATAACCTATCAGTACTAACCAGCTATTAAAAAGCCCTTTGTCAATTCTAATTTCATATACTCGATTTACATTCGTTTCTGGTTTTATTGCTCTTAATATCAGCTAAAGGCGCAATCTTTAACTCCTTACCGAAAGAAAGACTGATTTTGTTCTATAAAATGATCAACAAGTTTTGCTTTAGATGAAATGCCTGTTTTCGCTTTAATTTGGTTCAGATAAGTCTCAACCGTTCGAGGTGAAAGAGATAATAGGTTTGCAACACCTTTATAAGTTTTTCCTTCTGCAAACTTAGAAAGACACTCCCATTCTCGTTTCGATAAAGAAACTAATTTGTCTTTTATTTCTAAAGTGAACTTATCTGCATGGATAGAAGTGTTGAAAGATTCGACCTGAATGTCAGAGGGAATGTTATAAGACATATCAAAGGATTGAGCGTAATTTACAAACGGACAAGATAAGTGGTTTACTTTTTGCTGCTTATTAAAGTAAGCGATAAAATTTTGGAAAAGCAAAATAGATGTTTGAGTAGCAATACTAGGAATGCCTTTAGCATCTTTTCCTGCAAAAGACCAGACTTCAATTCTATCCTGAAATCTTTTATAAACTGAAAAACCTTTAGTAATTCCGTGTTGTCGGTGCTTCATTTGAATTAAGGGGCAATCATTAATATTTGACCAAGGAAAATATGAATAAGAATCTAGCGGTGTTTCCTTAATTGCTTGAGTAAAGCTCTTTCCGTTATCTTCGAACTGAAAGAGATAAGATTTTACAAATCCTATGTTCTGTTATTAAGCCATAATGCCCTACACATTTCTGCTCACCATCCAAAACAAATGTAACCCTAGCAAACCATTCTGCCCCAAAGCATGTTGTTAACGGCTCACATAAATCTTTCATGAGTTCATTTTTTTGATCATTGTAATGAAGATAGTTCTTTTTCTGTTCTAAAAGCTTTGAATCCACTGAAATAAGCCTTACAATAAACCATTTAAAATGTATTTACTCTTAAGTGTTTAACTTTGCAAGTTGCAATAGATCATCAATTTAAAAACAGAAAAGGTTTATCGCGTTTTTATCTATTCTATCATTTTATAGTCTGTAATGTTTTTTTATGATCTTAATGATCGTTATTTACATATATTATTTATAGCATATAGGTACGTTATATAGCATTCTTTTAAGATGGTATTGTGACGTTAAAATACCTTAATACCAAAATCACACAAAAATAGGGCTTTTTTTATGATTTTTGGATACATACGGGTTAGCACTCAGGAGCAAAATTTAGATGGTCAGAAAAATCTGATTAGCCGCTATGGAATGGATCATAAATTGATGGTTGATGAATGGATGGAAATAGAAATGTCCTCGAAAAGATCAACCAAAGATAGAAGAATTGAGGAACTGTTGCAAAAATTGCAACAGTTGGACATTGTAATTGCTTCTGAACTTTCTCGTTTAGGAAGGTCCATTAAGGAAACTCTGGATACCCTTGATAAGCTGGTCAATGAAAAGAAAGCCAGACTGATTTTAGTTAAACAGAATCTTGACTTAAACCCAGAAGCTAAAACCAACCCAACAAATAAAATTCTTATTACTGTTTTCTCGATGTTAGCAGAGCTGGAACGAGATTTTATTTCAGAACGTACTAAAGAAGGGCTTTGGGCAAGAGTTGCTAAAGGCATCAAACTTGGCAAACCAAAGGGAACCTTACAAGCATCCATGTATGATAAGGATAAAGAAAAAAATTTTCACTTACATTAACTGGGCGTTCCGTTACATAAAATCATCGATACACATTTAGGATATGGGAAATATTTCTCTTTGAGAGAATATATTGAGAAACGAAAAGATGTTTAACAAAAGGCATCCACAATGAATCCTACAAGAGACAATCATTTTGTTCCTATATGGTATCAAAAAGGGTTTTTGCTCCCTAGCCAAGAACTATTAGCTGTTTTGGATAAAAATGCTCAAGACCATATCATTCTTCCTAATGGGCAAAGAATAAAAAAGAAAACCTTTAGACCTATCAACCTTAGACACCCAAGTGCCATTTTTAAACAATTTGATCTTTATACAACTCTCGTTTTAGGGGAACCAAATGACGAAATTGAAAAAAAGCTTTTTGGCAGATTAGATGATATTGGGCCTAACGCCCTCAAATTCTTTTGTTACATGAAAGATACAGGTATAGGAGGTATTAATTTACCTGAATCAATAAAAGAATTTGGAGAACCAACACAAGCTTGGCAAAGTTTATTAGAATATATTGATGCTCAGAAAATACGCACCCCAAAAGCACAAGAGCTTTTAAAAAGGTTGCTCACGAAAAATGGTCTAAAAGCTCCACACCAAAATCAGATTCTTTTCATGATGCAGCAAATTAGGCAGTATTACATCACAACCTTTGGTGAAGCTCTTTGGGAAATAGTTACAGCAAAAAACTCACCTACTAAATTTATTTTGGGGCTGTCCCAGATAATTAATTGTACTAGTTCAGACAAGGTATGACAGTTAGCCGTTTTGCGAGAGAGCGGTTACTGTCAGTTTAAGTTGAGGCTATCAACTTTTTGCTGCCAGATAGGTTTTCCATCTAAGAAA
>CAIULA010000041.1 GCA_903899945.1 uncultured Alphaproteobacteria bacterium
AAGAATTAATATTGATTTAATATATTTTTATAAAATAAATTAAATCTGCCACTTAAAGATGAAAGAATAATTATTCAAATTAACGAATTATTAAGAATATCATGTTAGTTTTAAAATTGTACAAAGGTACGAAGTTTAATTAAATACGATTAGAGAGGATTAAAAAATGAAAGTACTAAAGATTTCCGCAGTTGCTATGGTTTTAGGTTTTTTCACTTTTGCAGCTAATGCAAAAGACCACAAAGCTGAGATACCAGGTTTTTCTTGTGACCAATGTAAAGTAGATACGTGTGGAAAAAGTGCAGAGGTTAACTTTTTAAAAGCATGTGCGGACTGTCCAGGTTTAGAAGTTGTTGATTGCGGTGTTACTAGCTTTGATGCTGAAAATTGTCAAAAAACAAAAGGACATGAATTTTCAAAAAAATGTCATGCTGCAGTAAAAATGATGGCTAAAGGCGTATTCCAGGCCCATTTATATGCTGAGAAAGACAACGCAGATGCAAAAGCTGTTATGGAAGGATTCAAAAAGCTTGACGAAGCAAATCTTCCTGAAGCTCAAGATACAACTGAGTAGTTTGTCCTAAAAAGTATAAAAGATCTTACTTAAGAACTTTTGATGGGTGGTTAAAAGCCACCCATTTTTATTTAAACCTCAAACCATAAGCTTTTGCAAAGATTTCTATGGGATGCAAGGATGTAAAACTGAGACCCTCTGAGGATTCCCTTGCAATTCCTTGCATTAAATGCTCTGCTGCCAAAGGGCATTCTGATAAAATCAAACGGTTATTGTTCTTGATGGCTTGCTTTGCTGCTGGTTTTCCAACCTTGATGGCTGTTTCAAAATTATCAACCATCATTCCCCACGTTCCTCCATGTCCTGAACAGCGTTCAATGACATCGACTTTGGTGCCTGGAATTAAGCGTAGCATTTCAGCGGCCTTTTGCCCTATGTTTTGTGCACGGGCATGACAAGCTAGGTGAAGGGTTATATTTTCACCCAAAAGGTCAAGACCGTGAGCAAGACCAAAGGTTTTAGAAAGAAAAACAATGTATTCAGAAATATCTTTCGTAGCGATGCTTAATGCTTTGACAGTTTCATTATCCGGGTTAATGAGCGGCCATTCTTGTTTTAACATCAGCGTACAAGACGGAATCAAGGCAATAACGGTATATCCTTTATCAATCCAGGGTTTCAATTCTGCTGCTACATGTCCAGCATTGCTGCTGACTTTTTCAAGATCACCTTGCTCCAGTGACGGCATGCCACAACAACCCGGATAGACAACTGCAGTTTCAACGCCATTGTGGGCCAGAATTGCCCGTGCAGCCAGCCCCAGTGATGGATTGTTGTAATTGCCAAAGCAGGTTGCATAAATCACAGCTTTTTGACCGTATGCAGGGGCATTTTTATTAATAGTTAGTGGATTTTTCTCAGTTTGTTTTAACAGAGTTTGTGAGTTAAATCTTGGAATAGCAGCATCTTTATGAATTTTTAGAGTTTTTTCCAAAAGTGGGCGAGTGATAGCGTTATCTGTTTTTGTTGCCCAATTGGCAATAGGCGCTGTAAGGCTGGCAATTTTTCCGTTACGGTCAGTTTTTGCTAATTCTTTACTGACAACTGAGGTTTTTCCTTTTTCAAAGTCAGCGGCTCTGTACCTAAGCATTAAGTGGGGGAAATCAATATTAAACTCATGTGGCGGCACATAAGGACATTTGGTTAGAAAACACATGTCACACAAGGTGCAGGCGTCAACTACGCTTTTAAAATCTTCGCTATCGACTCCGTCTAATTCACCTGTTGGACTTTCATCCACAAGGTCGAATAAGCGAGGGAAGCTATCGCATAAATTAAAGCAACGACGGCAGCCATGGCATATGTCAAAGACACGTCGCATTTCCTCATCAATTTTTTCCGTATTGATGAAGTCTGGATCTGTCCAGTCAATGTCGTGCCTAGTTGGAGCTTCCAGACTGCCTTCGCGCATATAAAGATCCCTTTACGCAGCTGCAGCTAGCGTATCAAGCGCTCTTTGGAAACGACCAGCGTGGGACTTTTCAGCCTTTGCCAGAGTTTCAAACCAATCAGCAATTTCATCAAAACCTTCTTCGCGAGCAGCTTTTGCCATGCTTGGATACATGTCTGTGTATTCATGGGTTTCGCCGGCAATGGCTGCTTTTAGGTTATCTGCTGTAGCGCCAATGGGAAGACCCGTTGCAGGGTCACCAACAGCTTCTAAGAATTCAAGGTGACCATGAGCGTGTCCTGTTTCCCCTTCAGCTGTAGAGCGGAACACAGATGCGATGTCATTGTAACCTTCGATGTCCGCTTTTTGGGCGAAATAGAGATAACGACGGTTTGCCTGAGATTCACCAGCAAAAGCATCTTTTAAATTTTGTTCTGTTTTGGATCCTTT
Organism: uncultured Alphaproteobacteria bacterium; assembly: GCA_903899945.1. Lineage (GTDB taxonomy): Bacteria > Pseudomonadota > Alphaproteobacteria > Paracaedibacterales > CAIULA01 > CAIULA01. Next base: position 2,415 of record CAIULA010000041.1, read on the forward strand.
TAAGGACATTTGAGAGCCTCCTTTTTAGTTTGTAAATCGATACTACACTATGATTTGGGTAAAGTGTATCGTCAAAAATGGTGTTTTTAGAAAATGACCTTGACAAGAATGTTTGAACTGTTCTGCAATAACCCCCATTATAGTTGGTTATCTGGTGGAATAATAAAGAAGGTGTACTGTTTAGTATTTTTAATTTTATTAATTGGCGCGATGAATGTATTTGCAGAGGACGATGATTGCTTTGTTGGTGAACAAAGACAATACACAGTAGGTACTCAGTGTGCTGAGGATGCTTTTCAGGATTATGAAATAGATAGTGTTTGTGAAGAAGATGAAGGATTTAGATTTCTTAAAGAGACGAATGAAAAGATTGATTTTTTGATTTACTGTTTACAAGACGAAAAAGTGGTTATTTTAAGAGGAGAAAAGCCCACACTTGAAATGATACTATTAAAATTGAGCTTGATGCAAACGGCAAGAGCAAAGCAATATTACTTAGATGAATTATGTGTTAATTTTGTTTTTCATAACTCAGATCTTTTTGCGCCTTCTAAGAAACAATTGCACCCGCCAGCTGTTTTTCCGGTTTCTCGACCAAGTCATAACCAAGACGTTTTGCTAGTTTTTCTAATTTTCCAACCAAATTAGCTTCATACTTTTTTTCGTAAGATTCTATTCCCTGTTCAA
>CAIULA010000042.1 GCA_903899945.1 uncultured Alphaproteobacteria bacterium
AATAAATGCACAGTTTAATAAGATCTTATATAAATATATCAATATTTTTTCTAATTTCTACCGGGTCTCTTTGTTTCTCAAAAGAAACAGTTACCGCCGAAACAAAAAATGTTGATTTACTTGCTGATACAATTTTAATCAAAAAGAGTCAGCGGAAAATGGAGCTTTATGCAAAAGAAAAACTTATCAAGGACTATGAAATTAGCCTAGGTTTTGCGCCAATAGGCCCTAAGCAACAAGAAGGGGATGGCAAAACCCCAGAGGGTGAATATACGATTACTTCAAAAAATCCGCATAGCCAATTTCATTTGTCCTTAAAAATTTCTTATCCCAATGCAGCTGATAAAGAGAGTGCTAAAAAGAAAAAGCTGTCTCCTGGCAGAGATATCATGATTCACGGTCTTGGAAAACGGTTTTCATACTTTGGAAAACTGCATACCCTGCATGATTGGACGCTGGGATGTATTGCTGTTACCAACGATGAAATAGAAGAAATATGGAAACTTGTACAAAAAGGAACAATCGTCAAGATTGAGCCTTAATTTACACATCCACATCGCTCACAAAACGGGCATTCTCTTGGATAAATAAAAATCTGGATTCTGGATTTTTGCCCATTAATCTATTCACAAAATCAGCGTGGTGCTGAGTATTATGTTCGGGATTCAAAGAAACCCTTAACAAGGTTCGTTTGGATGGATCCATAGTGGTACTACGCAGCTGATCAACAGGCATTTCGCCCAACCCCTTAAAGCGGCTAATATCAACCTTGGTCGCCCGACTAAAGGTCGTTTTTAAAAGCCTTTCTTTTTCGGCATCATCTCGCGCGTAAACGGTTTGTTGGTTATGGCTAAGACGATATAAAGGAGGCTGAGCTAAATAGACATGCCCCCCTTCGATTAACGGTCTTGTTTCTTGAAAAAATAATGTCAACAACAAAGACGCAATATGCGCCCCATCCACGTCCGCATCTGTCATAATAACAATTCGCGAATATCGAAGCTTTTTAGGATCACAATCCCGTCCCGAACCACAGCCTAAGGCTAGGATAAGGTCAGCAACTTCTTGGTTACCGCGCATTTTATCAATCGATGCCGTCGCTACGTTTAAAATCTTTCCTTTTAAAGGCAAGACTGCTTGCGTAGCCCTGTTACGAGCTTGCTTTGCAGACCCCCCTGCAGAATCCCCCTCTACCAGAAAAATCTCGCATTCACGCGGATCTGTGTTTGTGCAATCGGTTAGTTTTCCAGGTAATCTTAATTTACGTGTGGCACTTGCTCTTGCGACTTCCTTGGACTGACGGCGACGCAAACGATCATCAGCGCGATTTAAAACATACTCAAGGATCTGATTGGCAAGTTGCGGATGATCACCAAGCCAGTGATCTAAGTGGTCCTTAATCGCATTTTCAACCAATCGGGTGGCCCCAGATGAAGCCAGTTTTTCCTTCGTTTGTCCTTGAAATTGAGGTTGCTGAATAAAGCAAGACAGGACTACAATTGCCCCACCATTCACATCCTCAGCTGTTAAATTCTGAATACGCTTGTTATTAACGCGCTCGCCATAATCACGGAATGATCTGGTCAAAGCTTGACGCAATCCTGCTTCGTGCGTTCCTCCAAGCGGCGTTGGAATGGTATTACAAAACGAAGTAATTTGCCCTTCAAAAGAATTATCCGCATCCGCTGATATTGGCCAACTAATCGCCCATTCGATTCTTCCTTGCCCATCAGGGAATACTGCCTCTCCAGAAAAGAATTCAAAAACCGGCTTTTCCTCTGATTCAGATTTTTGATCATTTCCGACTAAATCTTGCAGATAATCTAAAAGCCCACCAGGATAATGCAAAGTTGCTTTTTGTGGCGTACGATTATCTTTCAGTAAACTTGGATCGCACCACCATTCAATCTCAGCGCCTTTAAACAAATAAGCCTTGGCTCTTGCCATTTGGAAAAGAGTTGCCGGTTTAAACTGTGCATCTTCAAAAATCTCAGGATCAGGGTGAAAGCGCATAAAAGTACCCTTAGCCCTTGTTGGTTGCTCATCCAACGTTAAAGGACTTTGGCTATGGCCCCTGCTATAGGTTTGTCTCCATCGCTGCTTCTGCCGACATATCTCGACCTCAAGCATATCTGACAGTGCATTCACAACGGAAATACCCACACCATGCAAACCACCCGAAGTACTGTAAACCTTGGAGTCAAACTTTCCGCCTGAATGAAGAGTTGTTAGGATAACTTCAAGTGCTGACAAATTCGGAAATTTAGGATGGGGATCAACGGGAATACCGCGCCCATTATCGCGAATGCTTAAAACATTACCTGTTTCAAGACGTATCTCAATTTTACTCGCAAAGCCGGCTACGACCTCGTCCATTGAGTTATCCAAAACTTCAGCAGCTAAATGATGAAGCGCCTTTTCATCAGTTCCACCAATATACATACCAGGGCGTTTTCGAACAGGCTCTAACCCTTCTAAGACCTCAATGTCTTTGGCAGTATAGTCTGTTTTAAGAGTAGGTACATTCTTTTGAAATAAGGTTGTCACATTAGTTTCCGATTTTTTAAGGCATCACTCAGTCTAGCACATCTCATACTACTCAAAATTGATCTAAATCTCAACAAAACTCCCCACTGTTAACTAAATATTAATAACCGCTACCTAATTCATATAATATCAGACAATAATATATGAGCTATTCATGTATAAAATCAATTATTTACGGTATTTTATTTTAATATTATTAACAAAAACATTGCTTATTACTGGGATAAGCAATCCTGAAGCATCCGATGGTGAAGAAGAAATGGATGACTTTAGAGCCGTCGCATCCAGGCACTGCTTAAAAAATACCCCAGATATAACGACTTATTTACCAGAAGTTTTTGAAAATTTACCTTTGCCTCAAAGCCCAAACCCAAGCTTTCCATAATTATCTCGGGCTCGAACCACCCGTCTACGATTTCTATAATTAAAGAACCTTTGATCTTTTAATTATAAAAATGGCGGAGAGAGAGGGATTCGAACCCTCGATACGGGTTTAAGCCCGTATAACGGTTTAGCAAACCGCCGCCTTCAGCCGCTCGGCCATCCCTCCGCAATGTGTGCTTATAGTTTTAACGGGGCGAAGCTCAGATGTCAATTAAGATAGAAAGAAAAAAGGCTTTTTTCCTTTTAAAAAATAGTTCAAACAACTTTCTTACGCACAATGCTACTGAGCCAAAACTCTGCAGAGCTATTCCTGGTATCAGCTGATTTCCAGGATTTAACCTCTTCAAACTCGGGCATTAAGCTAATCACTTGACCAATACTCTTTTCTGTATGGTCATTAAAATATCGGCCATCTTTTATATATTCCCCTTCACCATATTTAAAAGACATAAACAGGACCCCGTCTGGCTTTAAGGCCTTGCAAAGCTTTTCAAGAATTTTAGGCAATATTTTGGAGTCCACATGCAACAAAGATGCATTCGCCCATATACCGTCAAACTCATCTTTAAAATCAAGATCTTCAAACGATAAATGAAGCACGGGTTTTCCAAGCAAACGGCTAGACAATTTAACCATTTCAATAGATGAATCCGCGGCAATAACATTATACCCCTGATCTGCAAAAAACCTTGCATCCCGTCCTGAACCACAACCAGCACCTAGGATTGTCCCACCTTTTGAAATATAAGGCAAAAACTCTTTATAAAAATGATCCATACTAACACTTATCGTGCGATTATAAAACGCCTCTGCATTTTGATTATAAAAATCTTCAGTTGTCATGCTATCTCCGTTCTAAAGTCTCTATGGCCAACTTGCCATCGGTGGCAATGACATTAAAATCGCCTCAATATTCCCGCCAGTCTTCAGGCCAAATAAAGTTCCCCTATCATACATTAAATTAAATTCAACGTAGCGACCGCGTTTCACATATTGCTTTTGTTTATCCTCGGCTGTCCATGGCATGTTCATACGACGACGGACCAATTCAGGATAAATCTTTAAAAAAGCCTCGCCAACATTGCGTGTAAATTCAAAATCATGGTCAAAATCACCTGTGTCAAGGTTGTCATAAAAGATACCTCCTACTCCTCTGACTTCATTTCTATGAGGAAGAAAAAAGTACTCATCACACCACAATTTGAAACGCTTATAATCCTCAGGGTCATGAATGTCACAAGCTTCTTCGAATATTTTGTGAAAATCCTTGGTGTCGGCTTCAAACTCAAAGGTTGGAGTTAAATCAGAGCCACCTCCAAACCAACTGCGCGTTGTGACAATATGGCGCGTGTTCATATGCACTGCCGGCACAAAAGGGTTCATGGGATGAATGACAAGCGACAATCCGCTTGCCCAAAAGCGTGGATCCTCCGCAGCGCCCGGGATATGTGCCTGAAATTCCGGTGAGAATTCCCCATAAACCGTTGAAACATTCACACCCGCTTTTTCAAACACAGCACCATTCATAATCCCCATCGTCCCCCCGCCACCATTTTCATCGCGGATCCAGGGTTTAAAATGAAATTGGCCTGGCAGGATATCGCTGCCTTGATATTCCTGTTCAATTTCTTCCAAAGCTGTGCAAATCCGCCTTTGTAAACCGGTAAACCAATCAGATAAGGTTTGCTTTTGCTGCTGCGTTGCTGTCATAAGATGCCCCCTTTCGTGTTTGACGAAGCGCTTCGCCTAATACCATAGAGGCAGCGATTGCAACATTCAAGGACCTAACTCCTGATAACATTGAAATTTTTAATCGGTGCGGACAGGCGTTAAACACGTCATGAGGAACACCATCACTTTCCTGTCCAACCATTAAAATGTCAGAAGGTTGGAATTTGAAATCTAAATAATCTAACGTTGCCTTGGTATCAAGCAGAATAAGCCGCGAAGGGGCTATTTTAGAAGAAAACTCCTCCCACGAAGGATGCCTTTTCACATTAGCAAGGTCCATATAATCCATCCCTGCCCGTTTAAGCCTAGCATCATCCCAAATAAAACCACACGGTTCAATAATATCAATACCAACTCCCACACAAGCCCCAAGACGCATTAACGTACCGGTATTTTGCGGGATTTCTGGTTGATAGAGAGCGAGGCGCATTTATGCCTTTTCGACCCAGCGTGGGAATACACCCTTTGGTTCAGGTAACGGTGTACCTGGCTGCAAGGCTTGGTTAAATACATCCAACCCTCTCTTTGTCATTGCCAATTGATCCAAAATCTTTTCGCTCGCAATGGGTAAAATCGGCTGCGTCAAAATAGCAATTTTGCGAATGGTTTCTGCTAAAATATATAATATAGTCTGCATGCGTTTCGGATCGGTTGCCTTTAACACCCAAGGTTTTTGCATGTCGACATACTGGTTTGCTTTGAAAATGACCTGCCAGATATGCTCTGCATGTTTATGAAAAGAAAAATTTTCCATGTTTTGTTCCAGGATTTCTGGCAAAGCATCAGCCTCGATTAATAAGTCTTTATCTTCTGCGGTATACTCTGCTGGCTGTGGAACCTTGCCATCACATTGCTTATAAATAAATGACAATACGCGTTGCACTAAATTGCCATATGAATTAGCGAGATCACTGTTATAGCGATTAATAAGCCCAGATAGTGAAAAATCACCATCTTGACCAAAGGAAACTTCACGCAACAAGAAATACCGAACCGCGTCCACCCCAAAAGTATTGATTAATTCAATAGGGTCAATGGTATTTCCTAAGGATTTGGAAATCTTTACCCCTTCATTTGTCCACCAACCATGCGCGAAAATCTTTTTAGGCGGTGTTAGACCCGCTGCCATTAAAAAAGCCGGCCAATAAACGGTGTGAAAACGCAGAATATCCTTACCGACCACATGCACAGATTCAGGCCAAAATTTCTTAAAATCATCAGAATTGGTATCAGGATAACCAAGCACGGTCAGGTAGTTAGTCAAAGCATCAAGCCAAACATACATCACATGATCAGGGTCGTTTGGAACAGGCACGCCCCATTTAAAGCTTGCCCTTGAAATAGACAAATCCCTAAGGCCACTTTTCACAAAGCTAATCACTTCGTTACGGCGGCTTTCGGGTTGGATAAAGTCAGGATGTTTTTCATAAAACTCTAAAAGTTTATCTCCCCAGGCTGAAAGTTTGAAGAAATAACTTGGCTCTTCCACCCATTCAACAGGAGCACCGGTAGGAGCCTTGCCATCGATCAGTTCGCTTTCTGCATAAAAAGCCTCGTCACGAACGGAATACCATCCGGCATAGCTACCCAGATAAATTTCTCCGCGGTTAATAAGTTCAACCCACAATTGCTGCGCAGCCTTAATATGCCTTGGTTCCGTTGTTCTAATAAAATCATCATTGGTGATTTGCATCTCGACGGCTAAATGACGAAAGGTTTGAGAAACCTTGTCTACAAAATCTTTTGGATCCATACCAGCCGCAGCTGCCGCCTTTTCAACCTTTTGCCCATGTTCATCAGTACCTGTGGCGAATTTTACATCATAACCCATAAGGCGTTTGTACCTTGCCATCGTATCGCACGCCAGAGTTGTATAGGCATGGCCAATATGCGGCGCATCATTCACATAATAAATTGGCGTTGTTATGTAAAAGTTTTTTTCGTTTGTCATTTATGGAAACTCTGCACTCTCAATTTTAGGAATAAATATTAGGATTTTCGATGATCAAAAAGCAAGAGAGCATTATTTGAGTTTTGTCCAAATGTGTTGTTTTCGCGCCCTTTAAGAACGCTGTTAGCTTTTCCCAAACCAACACCCAATGGGCTCTTTCATCAGAATTGGCGCTCAAAGTCGTTTTATAAACCCACTGTTCAATCAACCATAAAAAGCATGGATATCTTTTGGGATCTTTAGCAACTTCTTCACAAAACCTTTGTACAGGATTCATCTGCCCTTTTCTAGCCGCATCAATGATTGGGGTTAAAACTTGTATAAAGGTTAGCCCTCCGGCCTCTAGCAGAGAATAATAAAGTCCCAAGCTTCCCTTTACATAAGAAACAAGTTCTTCAGATACCGGCTCTGTTGCAATTTGATTTAAGTCTTGCGACGTTAAAGGCGAAAAATTTAATTGCTGACAACGGGAACGAATGGTTGCCAATACCTGACCCAAAGAATGACAAACCAATAAAAAGACCGTTTTTTGCGGCGGTTCCTCTAGAATCTTTAAAAGAGAATTGGCAGCCGCCCTATTTAATTCATCCACTGCGTCAACAATCACAACGCGCCAGCCAGGAATTGCAGCAGATTGATGAAGAAAATCTAAAACTTTTCTGGCCTCATCAACTGAAATTTCGTTTGCCATCTCGCCTTCTTTATTTAATGCCTTTTCAATAACCAGTAAATTAGGGTACGAACCTACTTTTATTTGTCGACTAACAATATTTTCCGATAAACCTGTTGGATTTTGAGGATTCGAAGTTAGAATTTCGTTGGCAAACTGATACGCAAAAGTCCTTTTCCCAATTCCTCTTTGCCCAACCAAAAGCCAGCAAGGAGCCAAGTTTCCTGCGGTATACAGAGCCCTTAGTTTTTTCAACACATCTTGATGTCCAATCAATTCTTCTTGGGTATCTGGAGATAAATGGGATAACTGCATTATTTTTTTCACCCTGACAATCTTTTTTACTGTTTTTTAATCTTTTAGTTCTATATAATATAGAGTGGTTAAAGTCCCTTGCACTGAATGTTACTAGACCTTCACATGCCAGCGGTACGGATTATTATTAAGGAGCTCTTATGAACAAGAAATTATACGTCAGCAATTTAGCCTTTACAATGGATGATGGAACCTTAGAAGGCATTTTTGCTGAAGTAGGGTCTGTTGTTTCCGCAAAGGTTATTACAGATTTTAGGTCAGGCCGCAGCAAAGGTTTTGGTTTCGTTGAAATGTCCAGTGATGGAGAAGCGCAGGACGCAATCAAAAAATTAAATGGCTCAGAGATTATGGGGCGCACAATCAGCGTCGCAGAAGCACGCCCACAAGAACCACGCGAAAATCGTAGTGGTGGCGGTGGCGGCGGTGGTGGTTACCGCGGAAATTCTTCATCTTCTTCAAGAGGTGGAGATTATCGTGGTGGTGGAGACCATCGTGGTGGTTCCGATCGTTATTCACGCGATCGTTAATCATTCGAAAGCCGAATTGAAAATTGGGACTGCCTTTTAGGCGGTCCTTTTTTTATTCAATATATCTTTTTCAAAACTCAGAACCGTTATTCATAAAATTCGTCATCTTTATGTGCTATACCCCTCGTGTTTTAAATTCTGGGTTCTTTGTTTTCGGGGTCTGCGGTACTCATGTATTTCATATACACTCCGTTCCTTGATCCTCAAACGCCTGCCAGGCTTTTTGAAACACCTTAATTTGGCTTTAGAAGGCGCAACTCTGACAAAGGAATTTCCTGAAGCAAGCTCTTATGCTTGGTAATGTCACGATGTATTCTTCGTGTTTTTTCTCTCAAAAATATATAGCAAGAATAGATCTATCATGCTATTGGTGTTCATGTGGATGGAATGCTAACGTTACATTATGCCTCTCAGAAGGCGTGACATAAGAGATATTTATGAACTCTAATTCTCAAAAGGAAACACTTGAGAAAAGGCCAAAAATGAATAGAAACATTGTGGCGGCATTGGGTGGAGTTGTTCTAGAGGCCTATAACAATACGCTCTACGGGTATTTTGCTGTTATTTTAGCCCCTCTGTTTTTTCACGAAGAAATGGGAATCTCTCCGATCACAGGAAGTTTCTTAGCATTTGCAGCCGGATATTTGGGTCGTCCCTTTGGGGGAATTTTATTCGGATATCTGGGTGACAGGTTTGGCAGAAAAACCTCTCTTACCATTTCATCTCTTTTAACATCAGTCCCTATCTTTACAATAGGCATTCTGCCTGACTATTCCTCGGCAGGGCTTCTCGCGCCCATACTCCTTGTCATTTGTCGCCTACTACAGGGAATTGCAATTGGCGGTGATTACACAGGTGCCCTTATTTATGTGGCAGAACAAAGAGGCATTAAAAAGAAATCGCTCATTACCTGCATTCTGACTTCTATCGGTTTTTTCGGCGCCAGCTTTGGTGTCATCGTTAGCCTTTTCTTCTCAACCTCTATCATTTTCTCTGGCAGTTGGAGATACTCTTTTATTTCCGCTGCTCTCATTGGTCTTTATATTGCCTACCTACGTTCTCAAATGGATGAAAGTCAATCCTATACGCAATTAAAAGAAGAAAATAATCTTGAACAAAATCCGATGTTAGCTTCTTTTAAAAAAGATAAGAAAAAGCTATTTGCATGCTGTATTTTAGGCGGCGCAAACTTTGTTCCCGTCTATCTTGCAACTATTTACATAAATCTAGATTGGCGAGAGCTTTTATCATTTTCGACCGAAGGTATTCTTGTAAATAACCTTTCAATGTTTCTTTTGGGCGGTCTTTTAATTCTTCTGGCATCCCCCATCATTGCGCGATTTGGCGAAATCAAAATCATGAAAATATGCATGCTTTGGTTTCTTATTCCTGCCTTGCCCATTTACATATGGGCTTATCAAAATCTTTCTATAGCTTCGTTAACGGTTATTCAAATCTATTTGATTTTTGGTAATGCATTTCAGGTAGCAGCTCTGTCTTGTGTTTTACCAAAATTATTTCCTCCGAACAGGCGTTATAGCGGTGTTGGATTCAGTTATGCTTTGGGTACTGCCCTTTTGGGTGGAACAACTCCGCTGATTGCATCTTGGACAGTAAAAATAAGCAGTCTTTTATGGGCTCCGGCTTTCTTTTTATTTGCCTTAGCTGTTTTGTACGGAGTAGCTATCAAGATTATTGAAAAACCGGCTAAAGAAATAATCGGTTAAAGCCCTCAATCCAAGTCTCTCATATTGGGTTTAGTTTCTTGAGAAAGGCTATTTTGCTTTTTAACAAAGAGCAACAGAAACATAGAAACAAGCGCAAAAAACATGATCACTTTAAAGGTATTCAAATAAGCTAAAGTTGTCGCTTCTTGTGTCACTTTGTTATTCCACACCAAAAAATCTTGCTGTTTATACTGGGACGGATTAGAAACACCTGAAAGCAAAAAAGTTTTGTTATATGGGCTTATAAATTCTCCTAAAGTTGCATGGAACGTTTGTGTTTTTCGAACCAGAAAATTTGTTGAAAGAGAAATACCAATACTGCCACCTATATTACGAATAAGGTTATAAAGCCCAGAACCTTCTGTTCTATAAGCAGGCATAAGAGTCGAAAAAGCTAAGGCGCTGAGCGGGACAAAAATAAAACCAAGTCCAAATCCCATAATAACGCCTGACCGAATAATAGGCCCATACCCCATAAGCAAATTAAATTGGGTCATTTGATGTAGGGAATAGGAAAGAATTAAAAGGCCGATTAAAACCAAGAAACGTGTTTCGATTTTTCCAATCAATCTTCCAACAAGAAACATGGAAATCATCGTCCCAACGCCTCGAGGAGCCGTTATAAGACCAGCCATTAATACAGGGTAATTCATTAAATCCTGAAGAAAATCCGGCATCAATGCCAATGGAGATTGCAAAATAGCCCCAACAACAAAACTTAAAATCAAACAAATCGCAAAATTCCGGTCCATAAATAGGTCTAGACGTAGATAGGGGTTTTCCTTTTTTACAATATGTGAAATGAACAAACCAAGAGACAAAATTGAAATAGAAAATTCAACTCTAATCTCTAATGAATCAAACCAATCCAATTGCTCGCCACGATCTAAAGCAATTTGTAAACAAGACAAAAATATCGCTATCAAAATAAAACCTTTCCAATCGAAAGGCATTTTTTCTATAGACTTAATCTTATCTAGCAGCAGATAAATCCCTGTGAAAGCTAAAATCCCAATTGGAACATTAACAAAAAAAACCCACCTCCAGCTATATGCATCTGTTAAATATCCACCTACCACAGGCCCCATAATAGGTCCCACCATAATACCCATTCCCCACAAAGCCAGGGCATAACCATGTTTTTCCTTTGGATAGATATCCAGTAAAATAGATTGAGAAAGAGGGACGAAAGAAGCTCCGAATAAACCTTGGAATAATCGATAAAGTACCAAAGTATTCAGTGAATCTGCAATTCCACATAACATTGAACTCACCGTAAAGCCAAAAATTGAAATAAGGAACAACTGTCTTTTGCCAAATCGCATCGACAAAAAACCTGCCAAAGTCATACCAATAGCTGATGAAAGAATATAAGATGTTAAAATCCAAGTTATTTGATCTTGGGTCGCGCCTAAGTTACCCTGCATGTGCGGCAATGCAACATTTGCAATCGTTGAATCCAAAACTTGCATAACTGTTGCAATCATGACTGTTAAGGTCAACATTCCCTGATGTTTAACTTTATTTAATGAAACGGATTGCCCATTCATGGATGGTCTATTTTCTCATTCTCTATAGGACTCTGAGTATCAATGTCAACAGATGCACTGAGTCCGGCCCTTAAAATCGGAGAATTTTGCAGAGGTTTCAAGCGAAGTCGTACCGGAATCCGCTGGACAATTTTCACCCAATTTCCTGTTGCATTTTGAGGCGGTAGAATAGAAAATTCTGAACCTGACGCTGGGCTAATTCCCTCAACAACAGCGTGCCATTTGGTATTTGGATAAGCATCTATTTCAACGCGTGCCATTTGTCCGGGCTTTATCTGTGCCAATTCGGTTTCTTTTAAATTGGCCTCTACCCACATATTGTCAGTTAATACTAAGGAGAAAACAGGATTACCAACAGTCACGTAATCCCCAGGCACAAGTGTCATTTGGGTTATAATTCCATTGCTTGGTGCGTATACAGAGGTCTTTTTTAAATCTAAGCAAGCTTTCTCATAATCAGCTTTAATCTCAAGATAGTTAGGATGTTCTTCAATTTTAATATCTGCTTTTCCACTTAAAGCAGCCAATGCATTATCTAAGTCATATTTTAGCTGTCTAAGCTGCTGCTCAGCTTTTTCATAATTATTTTGGGATTCTTCTCTTTTTGTTTCAGTTGTATTTCTTTTGGAAGCTAAGATTGTTTGGCGATCAAATTCACTTTTATGAAAAAGCACGTCTTTTTGAGCCTGTTTAATGTTTGCTTCTTTTGCATGAAAAGTTGCTCTTTTTGCCTCAATATCATTATTAACTTCTTTTAACTGAGCTTCCAACTTTTGGACAAGGAGTCGAAAAGGTGTGTCTTCTAACTGGAATAAAATATCTCCAGCTTTAACTTGTTGATTTTCCTTAACGAAAACTCTTTTCACCCTATAACTTAAATCTGAACTTATGGCAATCTTATCAGCTTTTACATACGCATTATCGGTTGAGATATACCGACCATTTATCATGTAAAAATAAGCACTACTTAAAGGAATTAAAACTGGCAAAAGTATATAAAGTTGTTTTTGAAAAGATTTTTCTTTCATTTTTTTACACATTTTCTTAAAAAAATAAAAAACCTTCTCTTTATATTGAAAAATTATTTTTTGATTCATAAGGATTATGCTTTAAAAAATGAACTCAAGTCTTAATCATTTAATTTTAAAAGGAACTTTCTTTAAAAACAGTTAACCAAAAAAATTTCTATGAGTTAGGTAGTCTTTGCTGTATATATCCAGCATGTAAGCAATTTATTAATAAAAGGATATATACTTGTGCTTAAAAAGATTCTTCCCCTTGTTGTAATAATTGTAGTCATTATTCTCGGCTATAATCATTTTCAAAAACCCTCTGAAAGGATTCAACCATCAGCACCTGTTCAAAAAACTGAACAAATTCCTGCAAAGCAACGAGTCCTTCCAGAAAAAGCAGTTCATGCTTTAGCAAGATTTGGAGCGCCTCGGTATCCAGCTGGTTTCACTCATTTCAGTTACGTGAATCCGGATGCTTCAAAGGGTGGCATACTTCGCCTTGGCACAGTTGGAACTTTTGATACAGCAAACAAAGATATCGTTAAGGGTATTGGCGCCGAAGGCCTGTTATTGACCTTTGACCCACTTATGTCACGTTCTGCCGAAGAACCTTTTACAGTTTATGGTGTACTTGCCCAAGGTGTTGAAGTTGCACCTGATTCTTCTTCAGCAACCTTTTATCTCAATCCAAACGCTCGTTTTCATGATGAAACACCTGTGACAGCTGAAGATGTTAAATTTACAATCGAATTACTAAGAGATAAAGGACTGCCCCGTTACCGTCAGTACTATTCTCGCATTACTCAGATTGAGATTATTGATCCTTTAACAATTAAAATGCACCTAAAAGCAAATGATGACGGTAAATACGATCCAGAATTACCCATGATTATTGCTGTTGTAAGAGTGCTTTCTAAAGCTCAACTTGAAAAGATTGATTTTTCAGATAGCGGCCTTAACGTTATTATGGGTAGCGGCCCTTATAAAGTTGCAAACATTGATCAAGGACGTTCAATCACCTATCAACGTAACCCAGATTATTGGGGTAAAGATTTACCGGTGAACAAAGGGCACTATAATTTCGATACCATTAAAATTGAATACTTCAAAAATGCCCAAGCGCAATTCCAAGCCTTTACCGCTGGTGAGTTTGACATATATTTTGAAACCAATCCAAATCAATGGGAAACAGGATATAATCTTGCGGCAGTAAAAGACGGAAAAATAAAGCGTGTTGATACAACTCACAAACGCCCTGTTGCCGTTAGAACTATGATTTTCAATATGCGCAAACCTTCCTTTAACGATATACGTATCCGCAAAGCACTAGGGTTGGCTTTTGATTTTGATACCTTAAACAAGATTGTCTTTTTTGGCGTTATGAAATGTCCAAATAGCTTATTTGCAAATACATTCTTGGCTCATCATGGGGCAGCAGAAGGTAGGGAAAAAGCACTGTTAGAAAAATTTTCCTCCAAAATCAATCCTGAATTCCTTAAAGAAATTTTGGAACATGAATTCACACCTGCTCATACAGATGGGAATGGAGATCAACGCATTAATCTTGAAAAAGCCGACGCTCTTTTGAAAGAAGCCGGTTGGACCGTAAAAGATGGAAAACGCGTCAATAATCAAGGACAGCAGATGGCCTTTGAGATCATGATCAAAGATCCAAAGCTAGAAAAGATTGCATTAGCTTATCGTGAAAGCCTCAAAAAACTTGGTGTAGAACTAAACGTACGCATGATGGATGCGGTCCAATATGAAAACCGAGTTATTGAGTCTGATTTTGATATGATTATTCACACCTGGGCTAACAGCCTATCTCCAGGAAATGAACAATTATATTACTTCAGTGCAAAGAATGCGGACGCTAAAGGTAGCAGCAACTATATCGGTATCAAGGATCCGGTTGCAGAAGAGTTGGCTAGAGAAGTCACTATGGCTAATGATCCTGAATCCCTTACAGCTTCAGTTCATGCCATGGATCGTTATATTATGCATAACTATTTCCAAATCCCTCTTGCCTACGATAACACCTCAAGATGGGCTTATTGGGTAGACAACCTTGCTTATCCAGAAGTGAATCCAGAGGTTGGCACCAATGTTATGAATTGGGGTTGGTCACCTAAGGCTAGATAAAAGCCCCTCTATTCTGATTGCCTCAAAGTAAAATCTAAAGACTTTGGGGCAATTTCAAAAAATTTTCCATTCCCCCCCTTGATTTTTTTAATAAAAAATTAACTTTTCTTATATAGCCTGTAGGTATAGATAGGTTGATTCCTGAAAAGGAGAGGACCATGCAGGACCTAGAGTACGCTTTAAGAGATTACCGCCTCACCACAGCCGAGATTATTTACCATCTCCCTGATCACCCCCTATTGCTACAGAGCTATATCTGGCAAGAATTTGATCTACCTCCCTCATTTCCACGCCTTAAAGATTTTCTGGATTTTTGGCTAAAGTCAATTGAAGGGAAACTCCATTCAGTACGTGTGGCCTATGCCGGACCCTTGACGGCAAGCAAATTCATTATACCGAGTTTTAGTTGCGTGTTGCATTAAAGAACTCCCCGCTCCATTTGGTCACGCTCTAGGGCCTCGAATAACGCTGTAAAGTTTCCTTCGCCAAATCCTTGGTGACCTAAGCGTTGAATGATTTCAAAAAAGATAGGGCCAATCACTGTTTTGGTGAAAATCTGTAATAATAAATCTTTACGGGCACCGTCAATTTCTCCATCAATCAAAATATGATGCTGAGACAAGTCTGCTAATGGCAAGCCATTTCCCGGAAGGCGTTCATCGACAATCTTATAATAAGTTTTAGGCACCGTCATAAAGGGAATGTTTTGAACGGCCATATCATTAACGCTTTGAATAATCTTTTCAGTCGTAAGAGCGATGTGCTGGATCCCCTCTCCTTTATAAAGATCTAAATATTCAGCAATCTGTGATTTGTCATCACGTGATTCATTGATGGGAATGCGAATCTTACTACAGGGCGCAATCATCGCGCGGCTTAATAAACCTGTTTTTGCGCCACTGATATCGAAATAGCGCTGCTCACGGAAATTAAATAGTTTTATATAAAAATCGGCCCAATGATCCATCCGCCCCTGAAATACATTGTGAGTTAGATGGTCAATCTCAATCAGTCCCAAACCAACCGGACTTTGATCAACCCCAGGCAACGGCACAAAATCAACGTCATAAATGGTGCTGTCTGTATAACGATCGACAAAATATAACAAACTTCCGCCAATGCCGATAATGGCTGGAATCTTAAGCTCGTCTTCACCTATGGGAGAATCAAACCCTTCAGCGCCCAAAGATAGAGCGCGCTCAAAAGCATACTTTGCATCTTTCACCCGAAAGGCCATCGCACAAGCACCGGGACCATGAAGATCAGCAAATTGACTGGCAAAAGAATTTGGCTCTTCATTCAAAATGAAATTGATTGATCCTTGTCTGAAAAGGGTTACGTTCTTGCTGCGATGCTTAGCAACTGCTGTAAACCCCATTCTTTGAAATAAACCCTCCAGGTTCACATCAGATCCCGCCGTTGGTGCTGCGAATTCAACAAACTCAAATCCATCAGTTTGCATCGGATTTTCATAAGCAACAGGAGAAGATTTCTGCATATTTTTCATTTTACTTTATATCTGAGAGTGATCAATATGCTATCTAGAGTAAGATATAGTTCTTAATTTGCCAAGCTCTTATTGAATCGAATTCTTGCGAGAATATCGTTCCTCTACTAGAATAAAGCTGCTCGTTGTTTAACCAACAGAAAGTAACGTTTTTTCGATGATTTTCATCCTTAATGGTCCCAATCTTAATCTTTTAAGCGTTCGTCAGCCAAATATTTACGGGCATGAAACATTAGAATCGATTCAAAAAAATTGTGAAGAAATAGCGAAACAGTTTGGACATGACCTTGATTTTCGTCAAACGAATCATGAAGGTGTATTGATCGATTGGATTCAAGAAGTGGGGCTTAAAGGCACCGGCCTTATTATTAATGGTGGAGGCTTAACACATACATCTCTTAGCTTGCTTGATGCACTCTTAACATTATCTGTGCCTGTTATTGAAGTACATTTAAGCTTAATAACCAAACGAGAAACCTTTCGTCATCATTCATTTATTACCCCTGCAGCAAAAGGTGTTATTGCAGGTTTTGGCGCAAGCGGGTATACCTTAGCATTAAGAGCATTAATTGAAATGATCAATAACCAGGAATAATTTTTTATGTCATCTAAATTTAACATTGACGGAGATGCAGTCCGAAAGTTGGCTGAGATTCTTGTAGACACTGACCTTAGTGAAATTGAATACGAAGATAATGGCAGCCGCATTTATGTTTCACGTAAAGCCAATATTGCTCCTGTCGCAACACATGTTGTGGCTGCTTCTCCTGCAGCAGCCCCTTTAACACAGCAAGCTGCTCCGACCGCATCCGTTACAGATTGGGCAAAACACCCTGGCGCTGTGCGTTCTCCAATGGTTGGAACCGCATATCTTTCGCCTGAACCGGGCGCCCCTAATTTTATCAAAGTTGGCGACAACATAACAGTCGGCCAGACTCTTTTGATTGTCGAGGCAATGAAAGTCATGAACCAAATCAAGGCAACCCAGGCTGGAAAAGTCATTCAAATCCTTGTATCTGACGCCTCTCCGATTGAATATGACGAACCTCTTCTTGTGATTGAGTAAGCTTATATGGCGTTATTTTCAAAGATCCTAATTGCAAATCGTGGTGAAATTGCTTTGCGCATTTTGCGTGCCTGTAAAGAACTAGATATTAAAACTGTTGCCGTTCATTCAACGGCTGACGCTGATTCAATGCATGTACGATTAGCCGATGAAAGCGTCTGTATAGGCCCTGCACTGTCAAGAGACAGTTATTTAAAAATGCCAGCAATTATCAGTGCTGCTGATATCACAGGGGCGGATGCCATTCACCCAGGTGTCGGTTTTTTATCTGAAAACGCTGCTTTTGCAACCATGATCGAAGAACATGGCATGACGTTTATCGGGCCTACTCCAGAACATATCAACATGATGGGCGATAAAATTACCGCAAAAAAAACTATGATTGAACTTGGCATTCCCGTTGTCCCGGGCTCAGATGGCTGCGTTGAAACTGACGAAGATGCGCTGAGTGCTGCCGAAAAAATTGGTTTTCCGATTTTGATTAAAGCGACCTCTGGTGGCGGCGGCAAAGGCATGAAAGTTGCTTACAGCAAAGGTGAAGTTTTAGATGCTTTCCGTATGGCAAGAGCTGAAGCCAAAGCAAACTTTGGCAATGATCAAGTCTACATGGAACGTTACCTAAGGCATCCTCGCCATATTGAAGTTCAAGTTTTAGCCGATACTCATGGGAATGTTGTCCATTTGGGAGAACGTGACTGTTCCCTGCAGCGTCGCCACCAAAAAGTATGGGAAGAAGCCCCTTCTCCTGGCCTAACGCCAGAACTTAGGGCTAGCCTTGGTGAGATTGTCACCAAAGCTATCGGCAAGATGGGATACCGCGGTGCTGGAACATTAGAATTTCTTTTTGAAGATGGTGAATTTTTCTTTATGGAAATGAACACCCGCATTCAGGTTGAACATCCTATTTCTGAAATGGTTACAGGGATTGACATTGTCCAAGAGCAAATCAAAGTTGCAGCAGGCCTACCTTTATCATTTACCCAAAAAGACATAACGTTTAACGGTCATGCTATTGAATGCCGAATTAATGCCGAAGATCCTGTAACCTTTATTCCGTCACCTGGAAAAATTACGGACTATCATGCCCCGGGCGGTTATGGCATTCGTGTAGACAGTCATATGTATCAGGGGTATTCGGTTCCGCCTCATTATGACAGCATGGTTGCAAAGCTGATTGCTCATGGGAAAACCCGTGAGGAATGTATTAAACGTATTGAAAGAGCCTTGGGTGAGTATGTCATTGGCGGCATTAAAACATTACTTCCGCTTCATCTGAAATTGGTCAAAGAACCCGATGTCATTTCTGGCAATTACGACATTCACTGGCTTGAAAAAAACTTAGCGAAAGAAGATCAAAAATGACAAGCATGGCAGAAAAACGATTAGAAGAATTAGGCCTTAAGCTTCCAACGCCTCCTACGGCTGTCGCCAACTATATTCCTTTTGTTAATCATGGATCGGTTATTATCATCTCGGGCCAACTGCCAATGTGTGACGGCCAGGTTCAGTATAAGGGCAAAGTTGGATCGGATTTATCCCTTGCAGAGGGTCAGGATGCTGCACGTCTTTGCGGTTTAAATATCTTAACGCAGCTTAAAACCGCATGCGGGGATAACCTTGATCGAGTGGAAAAATGCCTCAGGATTGGTGGCTTTGTCAATTGCGGACCAGACTTTACCGATCAGCCAAAGGTCATTAATGGGGTCTCTGACCTTATGGTCGAAATATTTGGCCCTGACATCGGCCGTCATGCCCGAGCCGCTATAGGCGTCAATTCTCTTCCTCTTGGCGCCGCCGTTGAGGTGGAGGCGATGTTTAGAATTAGGTAGTAGTTTTTAAAATCATTTTTACAAAAATTTGAAAATATTGGGCTTTTTTAATCTTTTAAGTTACTTTTTAGACAAATTGAAAATCTAAAGATGTAAAGATTTAAGGAAGTGGCACCGGACTATCCGCATTCTTTCGCAAAAAGGCGATCAGATCAGCACGTTCCTGATCGTTCGAAATCCCGATAAAGGTCATTTTTGTACCCGGCGCAAATTCGCGTGGTTTATGCAGAAACTTATTCAGATTCTCATAAGTCCACTGCTCTTTTTTAGATTTGATAGCCCCAGAATACGCAAAATCAGCCTCATGCCCCATATGGTTCATGACAATGTTCCAAAGATTTGGCCCTGTTTTATGAGGTTCGCCCTTACTAATAGTATGACAAGCAAGGCATTTTTTGAAAACTTTTTCGCCATTCGCAGGATCCGCTTTAGCAAGCAAAGGGCCAATGGGTTCAAGAGGTTTTTCTTGATTTGCAGCCGTTGAAGAGGATGCATCTTCTTGAACCTCTACCACATAGGCATTATTTATAGGTTTTTCGGGATCCACAGCCGCATCCCCTAAAAGGCAAGCAATCATAGCCGCCAAAAGCGCTATTAAAACGGCTGCCGTTATTTTGTTTAACTCAAAACTATCCACAAACGTAAACTAAATAAATTGAATCTAAGGTTGATTATATAACAAAGACTTTAGATGTTTAAACCCATAAAAAAAGCCCGCTGTATTACCAGCGGGCTTTCGACTACACTTCTATCAACAAATTTATTAGTTGATAACTGTAATTGCTACACGGTTTTGAGCATGTACTTCTTCTGTGGTTCCAACAGCTTGTGGTCTGTCTTTACCATAAGAAATTGTTTTCAAACGGTTCACATCAACACCCATACCAGCTAATCCAGCCTTAGCAGCTTCTGCACGACGTGCACCCAATGCTAAGTTGTATTCACGAGTACCGCGAACGTCTGTGTGACCTTCAACAGTTGCTGTTGTTGCAGCGTGTGTCTTTAACCAAGCAGCTTGCGCTTCTAATGTCTTTTTTGCATCATCAGAAATTGTTGATTTATCAAATGCGAAGAAAACGCGGTCGCGAATATTCGCTTTAAAGTCTTCTGCTGTACCAGGAGCTGGCGCGCGGCCAACGCTGACGTTTTGTGAATCTGTGTTACCTGTTTCGCACGCAGTCAATACTAGACCTGCTGCTAAAATTGTAAATATCTTATTTTTCATCATTGAATTCCTATTCAGTTGATAATGTAGCTGTTACCAATATAAACCATAAAAACCTTAACAAACAATAAATTTTTAGTAAAAGAAAAACCAACCGACTCTATACTGTTTTATACAGCAGTGTAGGGAAAATGCCACACGTGGCTAATCCATTAGCTTTTCGGCCTTTTCTTTATAAAAAAATATACGTCCGCAATAAGGGCAATCCGCCTTATTATCTTTATTGATCTTTAGATAAACAGCCGGGTGTGCCTGTGCCTGCCTATGCTTTTCATATGAAAACTGAAAAGGCAAGCCATCGCATCTTACCGTTTTTTTATCCACATTGATAGCACTTTGCTTTAAAACCATTTTAACGGATCAATGTTCTTTTTTGTTTAATTTTATCTTGTAACAACAAGATGCCGTAAAGCAAAGCTTCCGCAGTCGGGGGACATCCAGGAACGTAAACATCAACAGGAACAATCCGATCGCATCCTCTGACAACGGAGTAGGAATAATGATAGTATCCTCCTCCGTTAGCGCAGCTGCCCATGGAAATAACCCACCTGGGTTCAGCCATTTGGTCGTATACCTTACGCAAGGCTGGGGCCATTTTGTTGGTTAAAGTCCCCGCCACTATCATGACATCTGATTGACGAGGACTTGGCCTAAAAACAACACCGAAACGATCCATATCATAACGACTGGCTGCCGTGTGCATCATTTCAACAGCACAACAGGCAAGACCAAAGGTCATTGGCCATAAAGAACCACTTTGAGCCCATATTGCTAATTTATCCAGTTGTGTTACCAAGAAACCCTTTTCGTTAATTTCATCACGTACTACAGAAAAAAGACTTTGCTCATTTTGAAGAGAGGCCGGAAGATAAGCTTTTAAATCCTCTAAAACAGGCTTTATTCCCATTCTAAAGCTCCTTTTTTCCACTCATAAATAAACCCGATGGTCAAAATGCTTAAAAAAAGCATCATGGACCAAAATCCAAAGACTCCAATAGCTTTAAGGCTAACGGCCCAAGGGAATAAAAAAGCAATTTCTAAATCAAAAATGATAAAAAGGATTGCAACTAGATAAAACTGCACATTAAAACGACCACGCGCATTATGTTCAGGCGTATCGAACGCGTCAAACCCACATTCATACGGACTCAGCTTTTCTTTATAGGGCGATTTTTGACTGCGCCACCAAGACACGATCATCAAGGCAATAGAAAGGCCAAATCCAAGCGCAAAAAAAACCAAAATCGGCAGATAATTTTCAAAGCGTAGCATAAATCTTTTTCCCTTAACTTATAAAGCCATGATGTAGGAAAAAGGCAAAATGGTCAATGTTTAAAGCCTTTTAATTCCGCCGTTCATGATCAAGAAGCCATTTTTTCCGAGCTATACCTCCACCATATCCGCCTAAATCCCCATTAGCGTTAATAACCCGGTGACAAGGAATAACAATAGCGACTTGATTGGCGCCATTAGCCTGCGCAACTGCTCGAAAAGCACAAGGCCTGGTTATTGCAAGAGCAATTTGTGAATAGGATCTGGTTTCTCCAAAAGGAATCTTTTTTAATTCATCCCAAACCTGCTTTTGAAAAGGAGAACCCAGTAAAAACAAAGGAGTTTTAAACTATTGCAATGTGCCTTTAAAATATTGAGTCAACTCATTTTCAATCAAACGGATAGGTTCGGTTTTTCCTGGAATAATGGCTAATTTGGTTTTTAGGCGCAAGCATTCCACCTCACGCTCAAGCCCCCTTCTGTCAACAAATTCCAATAGATAAAGCCCAATTTCATCGGCAACGGCTACCATAGGACCAAGAGGTGTATCAAGCCATGATGCCTTTAGAACGTGGCCGCTCGACAGCAAGCTTGGGGCCGTTCCCATAATGCGCGAAAAAGCGTCCCTAAAGCCGCTACTCGATTCATATCCACTTGCAAACTGCGCATTAATCACGGATTCTCCCTCTCTAATTTGCTTCATAGCTAGGCCTATGCGCCGCGCTCTTGCGTATTCAACAAAGGTCATTCCAAAGCGTTTTTTAAATTGACGTCTAGCCGTTGAGGAATCAATTGATAAGGCTCTAAAGTCTCTGTCTTTCCAGCGTTTTTCAGGATTTTCTTCAACCGCATTGGCTAGCATTTGAACAAGCTCTGAAAGCTGGCCGGGATGTGAAAGGGGATGGCAGCGAAGACATGGCCTAAAGGAAGCAAGAAGAGCCTCTTTGGCCGTTTCAAAAAATTCACAATTTTCAAACTTTGGCTTTCGAGCAGGACATGTCGGACGGCAAAAAACCCCTGTGGTTTTTACGCCCACATAAAAAATACCTTCATACTCTGTTTTCTTTTGAAGCAGTGCATCAAAGTATTCCTGCCGGAGTTCTGGCTTTATCATTTTCTACCTCATACTATATTAAATACGAGGTGATTATAGAGACTATCATAAAACCTTGCCGCCGAAATTCAGGCATTGATTTTAATCAGTAGTATAATTTTCATAGATTTTAACCGCCTCATTTCGAAGGTCAGAACGCAATAAAGCCCAATTTTCATCTGTAACCTTCATAGGGACCGTTCCCCACTGAATACTGGGCGCCCTATCGTCAGTTGGATCAAGAGCATTATCTGCGAAAATAAATAATTCCGCAAACCGGCGTTTCACTAAACCCTGGATTATTTGACCTCCAGCCCTTCTCCAATGGCCGAAATATTCGTATGCTTCAATAATTTCACCAGCGTTCACTTTTTGCAAAACTGTTGATTTTGAGAAATTTCCTGTCCCAATATTGAAACAAAGAGAGGTCAGTGCATTAGATTGGCTTGGGAGTAACTCGACCCTGACATAGGGTAAAATATTTGCTTTTGTTTGTATATCTGCCATCAAGAGAGCTTGCCCATCGCTTTCACTAAGGACCCTACTTGCCAGATTTCCGTCACTGCTTGTGATCAAATGCCCATAGCCTATTGTTGGATGCCCAGCGCAATCGTTGTAAACGGAAGGCCTAAAACCCTCAAAACGCCGTATAAGCCGAAGTGCCCCAGCTGACACAGGAAGCCTATCCTCTGATGCAAATAAAGAAAAGAAGCCAAAGCTGAAAATAAACAAAGTTAGAACTAGCACTTTACGCAGTTGCACGGGGTTTCCTTTAAATATTGTAAAAATATACAGAAAATATCAGGTTATTAGCGGATCCGCAAAGCAATCTGTTGCCCACCCCTATCAATTACCAAAGTTCTTAAGTGACCTGGCGCCAAACTTTCTAGGGCTGACTTTAAATCAGCAACTGTTTTAATTCTGATATCATTAATCAAAAGGATCATATCACCAACCGCAAAATCAAATGTCATTAAGGAAGGCCTTTGAGGTTGCAAAGATTTAACAATCACCACACCTGATCTTCTTTCATCAAGAGAATAACGCATAGCAAGCGCCGGAGACATATTGGCAACTGTTATCCCGTCAAAAACCTTATTTCCCTTAAGATCTGTTTCTTCAGCTGCTGGCATTTCCGGAGGAGAGATCGGCTTAAAAGTTATATCTAAGAGTTCTCCTTTGCGCCATACTCTAAAGGAAACATCTTTTCCAGTCTCACTTAATAATTCTCTAAATCCTATGTCTTCGATTTGAAAAACTGGTTTTTTGTTAATGGCCACTATAACATCGCTTTGCTGCAAGCCAGCTGCCTTAGCTGGGCTTGACGGATGCACTTCATTAATAATCGCCCCTCTTGTTAAAGGATACGCAGCATTATCCTCTAAAGCGCTTACCATATCATGAGTCAAAGTTTGCCCATAAACTCCAAACCAAGCGAGAGAAGTACCGTCTTTTATTCCTCTTAAAATTGCCTTTATAAGAATCGAGGGGATTGCAAAACCAATACCATGTGAAGCCCCCGTCTTTGAAAGGATCGCATTGGGTATACCAATCAATTCCCCTTGAATATTGACAAGCGCCCCACCTGAATTACCAGGATTCACAGCAGCATCCGTTTGAATCAATAACTTACCACTAAATGCCCGTGATAATGCAGAGATAATGCCAGATGTCACTGTTTGACCAAGACCAAAAGAATTGCCAATGGCTAAAACCACATCTCCAACCTCAATACTATCCGAATCACCAATTGGCAAATAAGGAATCTGGGCTTTTTGGGTGTCTCTAAGTTTTAAAATGGCAACGTCTTGCTGAGAATCAATTTTTAGAACTTCGGCTGTGAACTCACGTCCATCTGTTAAACGAGCAACGATCGTAGATGCATTTTGCACAACATGAGCACACGTCACCAATATTCCCTCAGAGCTAATTATAACGCCAGAGCCACTGGATTGACTTACGCGTTTACGTGGAATTTCACCAAGTCCGCCAAAGAAAAAATCAAAAAATGGATCACCAATAAAAGGATTCATGATTCTATTTTCAGTCACCTGCGTGGCATAAAGATCAACAACCGCAGGTGCGGTTTTTTTTACAATCGATGAGAAACTGCCAAATGCTGAGGCTTTTACTCGTGCATCATTCAAAAGATTACCCAGCTCTGAAGGAACTTGCTGGAAATTAATTTTGTTAGAATCTTTTGGTAGACTCTGCTCAGAGGATTTAGGTTGGTTGGGAGATTTATCGAATAGATGAAGAAGAAACTGATGAAGAGTGTGAAGAGCATCCATGTCTGCAAAGACAGGAGATATCAGCAAGAAAAATGACAAAGCCCATTTGATAAGAAAATTTCTAAAAAAGTTGGCTGACTTTATCTGCACTCTACTCTTATACATGATTTATTTACCCATTAAGCCATGGTTTTTAAATTCATTATAGTCTTTAGTTTTTTTGATTTTAATCCCTCATCTAAATATTATATTCAGATGAGGGAGAATCTAAGATAGAGTATTTAATAAAATAGTTAAATAAGTGTTAAGCAGACGGCTCTGCCTCAGTTTCTACCGTTGCTGAATTCGGATTGAAATCAACAAACTCGATAACCGCCATAGGAGCATTGTCCCCATAACGGAACCCAGCCTTCATAATACGAAGATAACCACCTTCACGGCCTGCAAATCGACTTGCTAAGGTTCCCATTAGCTTTGAAACGACTTCTTGGTCTTGAAGTTGAGAAATCGCTTGACGTCTTGCGTGAAGTCCTCCTCTTTTTCCTAATGTAACCAATTTTTCGACGATCGGCCTTAAGTCCTTTGCTTTTGGCAGAGTTGTCTTAATTTGTTCGCTCTTTATCAATGCCTGCGCCATGTTCATAAAAAGTGCTTTTCTGTGTGCACTTGTTCTATTCAGCTTACGCCCTGCTATTTTATGTCTCATTGTTCTTTACCCTAATTTTATCAGCTATATGGATCTTCTAAACTTCTGGCCAATTCGTCTATGTTCTCCGGCGGCCAATTCTGTATAGCCATACCGAACCCAAGGCCCATTTGAGCCAAGACTTCCTTAATCTCATTCAAAGACTTACGGCCAAAATTTGGCGTCTTCAACATATCGCTCTCTGATTTTTGAACCAAATCGCCAATGTAGAAGATATTTTCATTTTTCAAGCAGTTTGCCGATCTTACAGAAAGTTCAAGTTCATCAACTTTCTTTAATAGATTACGATTGAAAGGTAATTCATCCTTAGCATCGCGCTTCTCAGCTGCTCTTGGCTCATCAAAATTAATGAACTGCTGAAGCTGATCTTGCAAAATTCTTGCTGCATACGCAACCGCATCATCCGGCTTCATTGAACCATCAGTTACCACGCGCATCGTTAATTTGTCATAGTCCGTTCTTTGCCCAACACGTGTTTGCTCAACTTTGTAAACAACTCTTTTTACAGGACTGAAGATCGAGTCAATTGGAATAACACCGATTGGTTTGTCTTCATATACATGCTGGTTAGCAGGAACATACCCTTTGCCACTTTGGATTGTCATTTCCATGTTAAGAGTTGACCCTTCGTCCAAAGTACAAATAACAACCTCTGGGTCCAAAATATCAACCTCAGATGTTGCTTGTATATCTTTTGCCTTTACAACTCTTGGCCCAACAACCGATATTCTAACTCTTTTAGGAATATCAGAATTGAGTCTTACCCCAATTGTTTTTAGGTTCAAAATTATATCTGTTACATCTTCCATAACACCTGGTATTGCAGAAAATTCATGCAACACACCATCAATTTTTACTGACGTTATCGCCGCTCCTTGCAAAGACGACAATAAAACACGACGAAGAGCGTTTCCTAACGTCATACCAAAGCCGCGCTCCAAAGGCTCAGCCACAATATCCGCTTCTCTTAACTCAGGGTCCAAATATTGGACATTGAGTTTGTATGTTTTTATCAGAGATTGCCAGTTTTTCTCAATCACAACCTTACCTCATATTTCAGAATCTAGAAAAAATAATAATAGAATTAAACGCGCCTACGCTTTGGTGGACGGCATCCATTATGAGGAACAGGAGTTACATCTCTTACCGAAGTTACATTGAATCCAACGGATTGTAGAGCCCTAAGCGCAGTCTCACGGCCAGAACCAGGCCCCTTTACAATAACGCTTACATTTTTAACCCCATGTTCTGCTGCTCTTTTTCCAGCATCTTCTGCTGCAATCTGAGCCGCATATGGCGTTGATTTCCTTGACCCCTTGAACCCTGCCATTCCTGCAGTTGCCCAAGAAATTGTGTTTCCTTGCTCGTCACTAATTGTAATCAACGTATTATTAAAAGTTGCATTTATATGCGCAACCGCATTGATAACGTTTTTTCTTTCGCGACGCTTAATGCGTCCAGCTGTTTTCTGTGCCATTTTTCACCTAACTCTAACTATTATTTTCCAACCATTTTTTTACCAGCAATTGGAACTGCTTTACCCTTACGAGTTCTTGCATTTGTGTGTGTTCTCTGACCGCGAACTGGAAGTCCCTTTCTATGACGAAGCCCTCTATAGCAACCCAAATCCATGACTCGTTTAATATTCATAGACACTTCACGTCTTAAATCACCTTCAACGTTATAATTTTTGTCGATGACTTCGCGTATTTTTAAAATTTCTTGATCGGTTAGTTCATGCACTCTCTTTGCCATATCAATCCCTGTGGATTCCATTATTTGCTGAGCGCGATTTTCGCCGATTCCATAAATGTAAGTTAGCGCCACAAACACTTTTTTTTGTGTTGGGATGTTAACACCTGCTATACGTGCCAATATTCTTCTCCTTCTTGCTCTTTCCTGATATGGCGTCTATTTCTTGTTGCACTTGCCTTCTGACCAAATTAATTGGCTGATTAGCATTAATTCCTACCATTATACCTTTACTTTTGTAAAACTCTTTTAACGGCTCTGTCTTAAGATGGTACTCATTAAGACGTTGCCTTACACTTTCACTTGTATCATCCGATCTACGTTCAAGCCTTGTTCCTCCGCAATTATCACATACACCCTCAATTGAAGGCGGATTTGAACTTACATGAAATACATGTTTACAGTCAGCACATGTAATTCGTCCCAAGATTCTATCTATGATAACATTATCTGCAATCGAGAAGCTTATGACCGCGTCTATTTGCCGGTGAATTGACCTTAAATAGTTTTCAAATGCTGTTGCCTGGCTAACCGTTCTCGGAAAACCATCAAATAATATACTCTTTGCCCCCTCTGTTGCAACGACTTTCTGCACAAGAGATAAAACTGTATCCCCCGGCATTAACTTTCCGGTCTTATAAGACTCTTCAATTTGCTTACCAAATTCAGTCTGCGCCTTAATTTCAGCTCTTATTAAATCACCAGAAGAAATTACAGTGAAACCATTCTCTTGCTGCAAATACTGCGCTTGAGTCCCTTTTCCGCAACCAGGAGGACCAAAAAAAACCAAAAACATTTAAAGCTTACCCTTGAGTTTCGCTTTTTTAATAAGTCCCCCATACTGGTGAGCAACTAAATGTGATTGTATCTGACCAATGGTGTCAATTGTCACACTGACTACGATCAACAAACTTGTACCGCCAAAATAGAACGGCAGAGATACCCTTGATAAAATAAGTTCAGGTAACACACAAATCGATGCAAGATACAAAGCCCCGACTGCAGTAAGTCTTGTAAGAACATAATCCAAATACTCTGCGGTTTGTTGGCCTGGCCTAATTCCGGGTATGTACGTCCCCATTTTTCTTAAGTTTTCAGCAGTTTCATTCGGATTAAACATGAGAGCTGTGTAGAAAAAAGCAAAGAAGATTATCAATCCTACGAACAACATAATATATATAGGATGCCCATGACTAAAAAAGCGAGCTATAAAGGCAACCCATGAATCAGGAGAAGGTGAAGAAAATCCAACGATCGTTGCCGGCAATAAAAGCAATGACGATGCAAAAATTGGAGGAATCACACCCGCACTATTAAGCTTTAAGGGTAAATGAGTATTCTGTGAAACAGCAGGCATGTTTGCTGTCATTTGACGCTTAGGATATTGAATTGGTATTTTCCTTTGAGCTTTTTCCATAAATACGATGTATCCAATAACCAATGCAATCATTGCAAGAACACCAACAATAACTAGCGCAGATAATGCGCCCTGCCGTCCTAATTCAAAAGTATTGAACACGGCCTGAGGCAAGTTTGCAACGATACCTGCATAAATAACAATAGATATTCCATTACCAATTCCCCGAGACGTTATTTGCTCACCAATCCACATAATAAAGAGAGTTCCCCCTGTAAGGGTAACAACAGTCGTCAGCTTAAAAAATAGCCCAGGGTCCAATACGGCTGAACCTGAATGCCCAACTATCTTCTCAAGACCAACGGCTATCCCATAAGATTGCAGGCATGCCAAAAGAACTGTACCATATCTGGTATATTGATTTAATTTACGTCTCCCCATCTCTCCTTCTTTTTTAAGGGCTTCTAGATGTGGAGATATTGAAGTTAAAAGTTGAACAATAATGCTGGCTGAAATGTACGGCATTATGTTGAGTGAGAAAATGGTCATACGACCAATCGCACCACCAGAAAACATATCCAGTATGCCTAAAATTCCACTTCCATTTGTTCTTGTAAACTCAGCTATAATAAGTGGATTAATTCCAGGCAAAGGCACATAGGTCCCAAGCCTATAAATTACAAGAGCCGCAAGTGTGAACCATATTCTCTTTTTTAGGTCTTCAGCTTTGCCAAAAGACGAAAAACTTACACTATTCGCAAGTTGTTCAATTGCAGACGACATACTACCCCTAGCTTTTGTAATGAGGACATTATTCTATGATAAGAAAACCACCAACTTTTTCAAGTTCTGATTGAGCTTTTTTTGTTGCACGTGTTACTGCAATCTTCATATCCTTCTTAGGCGTTCCATTTGCAAGCAAAGACACACCCTTAAGATGTGCAGGCATATAACCATGCTTAATCAAGAGTTCACGATCTATTTGATCATCCTTTTCAACCAAACCTTTTTCTAAAATTTGATTCACTTTATAGAAATCGAGTTCATATAAAGGAACTCTATGAATATTAACGAAACCACGTTTCGGCAAACGACGATATATCGGTGTTTGACCACCTTCAAATCCATTGATTGCCACACCTGATCTAGCCGTTTGACCTTTGCCACCTCGACCTGATGTCTTACCCAAACCAGAACCAATACCTCTCCCAAGCAATTTTTTAACTGTTCGAGCGCCTTTGTTGTCTTTTATTGTATTAATTTTTAAAGTCATTTTGAAAATCCTTAAACCTTTGCGTTCCAGTTACTCTGAAATTACACGAACCATATGAGCAACCTTTATAAGTAATCCTTGAATCGAGGGAGAATCTTCTAGCTCTCTCACCGCATTTATTCTGCCAAGACCTAGAGATTTCAAGTATTCCCGTTGAATTGCATTACGTCTGATCGGACTTGCATATTGCTGTATCGTTATGGTTTTCTTTTTTGCTTTTGTCGACATTATTCACACTCTTTAGTAACTAAATTTTCCGAGGCTTAGTTTTTCTCTGTCACTTGTTCTTTTTCTGATGATCCGTGAGTATCACGTCTAGCTACGATTTCACTTAACTTCTTTCCAAGCTTGTTTGCGACATGACGAGGAGAAGAAACTGATTTCAAAGCTTCGATTGTTGCACGAACTGTATTGTGATAGTTGGTAGATCCTACCGATTTACTTACCACATCGTGCAGACCAAGTGCCTCAAAAACCGCACGCATCGCACCACCGGCAATAACACCGGTTCCTGGAGACGCACTACGCAAAAACACATTTCCGGCGCCTATTCTGGCATGAACATCATGATGGAGCGTTCTACCCTCTCTTAAAGGCACTCGAATCATGGACTTTTTTGCCTTATCAGATGCTTTCCTAACAGCCTCAGGAACTTCACGAGCCTTACCCGTGGCGTATCCTACACGACCTTTTCCATCACCGATCACAACAAGAGCTGAAAAACGAAGGGTCTTACCGCCTTTTACAACTTTTGTAACTCTTCGTACACTTACCAATTTCTCGATAAGTTGTTCCTCTTTTGAAGAGCTTTCATTTACATTGGGTCTTGCCATATCTTACAATCCTAAAATTTCAAACCATTTTCACGCGCACTATCAGCAAGAGCCTTTATGCGACCATGATACAAAAAACCTGACCTATCAAAAACAACAGAAGTAATACCTTTTTTGGCAGCCTCTTCGGCTATTTTTTTTCCTACAAAAATCGCAGCATCTTTATTGCCACCATTTTTTAATTTTTTTCCATCAGAAGAAAGAGTCGAAGCTGCTGCAATTGTTTGTGATTTTACATCATCAATAATTTGTGCATACATATGAGTATTTGTTCGGTGCACACTCAAACGAAGTTTACCTGGGGAAACCTGGCTAATCTTCGTCCTTTGACGTAATTTTCTCCGTTGGCGTAATTCAGAAGATGACAACATTTTACTTCTTCTTTCCTTCTTTTCTAACTACATATTCATTTTGACGTATGACACCCTTACCTTTATATGGTTCAGGTTTACGATAGTTTCTTAAAACTGCCGCAATTTGTCCAACTTTTTGCTTGGACGCACCACTAATTGCAATTGACGTAGGCTTTTCGCATTTGATCGAAATACCCTGAGGAATCTCGTAAACAATGTCATGGCTAAAGCCCAGCTGCATTGTTAGTTTATTACCTGCCACAGAAGCTCTATAACCAACACCATTGAGATCAAGATTAACTGTAAAACCCTGGTCTAATCCCTGCACCATATTAGCAACATTTCTTTGGGTGGTCCCCCAAAACATTCTAACTGGCAATGTATCATTTATTGGCATAAGTTTTATGCCAGAGCTTGTTTTTTCAATAGTAACACACTCAGGAACTTGGTACAGATCTGCACCTAGTTTTCCTTTAAAGCTAAGCAAATTGCCGTTCTGCGTAAATGTTACAGAGGACGGAATCACAATTTCATTTTTACCGACACGAGACATAATTAAATCCTAGAATACTGTGCAAATTACTTCTCCGCCAACCGCCTTTTTGCGTGCCTGAACATCAGACATCACACCTTCGGATGTAGAGAGAATATTAATACCGAGACCATTGCTCACGAGCTTTAAGTCTTTTATGGATGAGTATACACGACGGCCTGGCTTTGAAACTCTTTCAATGGTTCGGATTACAGGCTGCCCCTCTAAATACTTCAGCTCAACCTTAAGCTCATCCCTGCCACTTTCATTTTTAACCACTGAAAATCCTCTAATATAACCTTCAGCTGCAAGCACATTCAATACGTTTGCTCTCGCATTAGAATATGGACTCATTAAATCCTTTTTCCCAACTCTTTGAGCGTTACGGATTCTTGTGAGTAAGTCCCCAATTGGATCTGATATTGTCATAGTTTTTACCAACTCGCCTTAATAATACCTGGTATTAGACCATGAGAGCCAAGCTCTCTAAGCGCAATACGTGACATCTTGAATTTCCTATAATAACCACGTGGACGTCCTGTGACCTCACAGCGATTGCGTATACGTGTTGCTGAGGCAGAACGAGTCATTTCAGCTAATTTATGCGTCAATGTTAAACGATCCTCAAAAGGTAGTGTTTTATCTTTTAAACGATCTTTCACTGATTCTCTCGTCTTTTTATGAGCCTCAACGATTCTTCGTTTTCTATTATTATTCTCGATTGCACTTTTTTTAGCCATTCGTCAAACTCACATTATTTGCTAAAAGGAAAGTTTAGAGCCGTCAATAACTCTAAAGCTTCTTTGTCTGTTTTTGCAGTTGTACACACAGTCACATCCATACCACGAATTTTATCAACCTTATCGTAGTTAATTTCTGGAAATATAATTTGCTCTTTTAAACCCAAAGAGTAATTCCCTTTTCCATCAAAACTTTTCTTAGAAAGACCTCTAAAGTCACGGACTCTGGGTAAAGCTATGTTAATAAGTCTATCTAAAAACTCATACATCTTTTCTTTACGCAACGTAACCTTTGCACCAATGTTCATACCTTCACGCAACTTGAAACCAGCTATTGATTTCTTTGCCTTCGTAATTACAGGCTTCTGACCAGCAATTGCCGTTAGGTCATCCACTGCAAATTGTAATTTCTTACTATCTTGAGTTGCTTCACCTACGCTCATATTCACAACAATCTTCGTTACTCTAGGCACCTGAAGTTTGTTCTTAATTCCAAGGTTTTTCATAACCGTGGCATGCAACTCTTTTTCAAATTTTTCTTTTAAGCCTGTCATTACACTTTAAACCCCAACTGGGTCTCCTCAAAATTTCTTAAAGCAAAGCACCTGATTTTTTAAAAAATCGGACCTTATTACCATCTTTATCAGTTTTATATCCAATCTTTGCCGGCTGATCACTTGAAGGATCAATATGGCTTAGATTCGAAACATGAATCGGTAAATTTTTAGTCACAGGGCCGTTTGGATTCATTTGCGTTGGTTTTTTGTTTCTTGTCACAACATTTACACCTTCAACTAAAGCTTTACCTTCACTTAAAAGTACCTTTGTCACAATTCCACGCTTTCCACGTTCTTTACCGGTTGTAACCTGAACAGTATCACCTTTTTTAATTTTAAATTTAGGTTGAGTCATTATAGAACCTCTGGCGCTAAGGAAATAATTTTCATATATCCGGCAGAGCGTAGCTCACGCGTTACCGGACCGAATATACGGCTTCCAATAGGCTCACCCTGCTTGTTAATTAAAACTGCTGCATTCTGGTCAAAAGCTATTAGAGAACCATCTATTCTTTTTACAGCTTGTTTTGTTCTAACAATAACAGCTCTATGTACGTCGCCCTTCTTCACTTTACCCTTTGGCATAGCGTCTTTAATAGAGACAACAATAACATCACCTACTGATGCATATTTACGCTTTGATCCGCCCAATACTTTAATGCACAAAACTTCCTTGGCACCAGAGTTGTCAGCAACATCTAAACGGGATTCCACTTGTATCATAATTAAACTCTCTTCTCACAAGACTACGCTGGCTTTTCTGCCACAACCCACTTTTTTG
The DNA here is from genome assembly GCA_903899945.1 of uncultured Alphaproteobacteria bacterium. Taxonomy (GTDB): domain Bacteria; phylum Pseudomonadota; class Alphaproteobacteria; order Paracaedibacterales; family CAIULA01; genus CAIULA01. Next base: position 33,665 of record CAIULA010000042.1, read on the forward strand.
TTTTTGATATAGGCTTTGATTCAATAATGCTAACAGCATCACCAATTTTGTATACATTATTATTATCATGCGCGGCATATTTACAGTGCTTTTTTATATATTTTTTATATACAGGGTGCATAATGTTCTTTTCTACACGAACGATTACGGTTTTATCACCCTTATCACTGACAACTATACCTTGCAACACTCGGCGTGGCATTGCTTATCTCCTACTTATGCTGACTTTAGCTGTTTTAGTTTCGTTTTGATGCGAGCAATATCTCTGCGGCACTGGCGAAAACGAGACACATTAACTGTCTGATTTACTTTTGCCTGCACTCGTAAATTGAGCATCTCTTTTTTCAAATCGCCACATACTTGATGTAGCTCTGACACTGTCTTACCAGTTAACTCTTCAAACTTCATAGCACTACCATTCTTCTAAGCTATTCGTTTAATAAACTTTGTTTGGATAGGTAACTTTGCAGCAGCCAATGAAAAGGCCCTTTCAGCAACCTCAGGAGCAACCCCATCCAACTCAAACATAACTCTTCCAGGTTTAACCCTGCACACCCAAAACTCAGGAGCCCCCTTACCGCTCCCCATACGGACTTCGGCGGGCTTTCTTGAGACCGGGACATCTGGAAATATACGAATCCACACTCTTCCTACACGACGTATATGACGGGTAATCGCCCTGCGAGCCGCCTCTATCTGACGCGCCGTAATTCGAGCGGGTTCTAAAGCTTTCAATCCATAGCTGCCAAAACTGACAGAAACTCCAGCTTTAGCGACTCCATGGATTCGCCCCTTAAAGGCTTTCCTATATTTTGTCTTTTTAGGTAATAACATAATAGCCTCTAAAAATCTAGCGATTTAAAACGTATTCGTTTGTTTTTTTATCTTGAGCCATAGGATCATGATCTTTAATCTCACCCTTATAGACCCAAACTTTAACACCACAAGTACCATAAGTTGTTTTTGCTGTACCTGTTCCGTAGTCAATATCGGAACGCAATGTATGAAGAGGAACACGTCCTTCTCTGTACCATTCCATACGAGCAATCTCAGCACCGCCCAAACGACCTGAACAGTTTACTCTGATACCTAAAGCACCTAACTTCATTGCAGCTTGCATTGCTCTCTTCATAGCCCTACGAAATGAAACTCGTCTTTCAATTTGCTGAGCAATGCCATCTGCTATTAATTTTGCATCTAATTCAGGCTTCCGAATTTCTACAATATTAATGGCCACTTCGACTTTTGCAATCTGTGCCAATCTTTGCTTTAACTTCTCGATATCAACACCCTTTTTCCCAATAAGGACTCCAGGTCTTGCTGTGTAAATATTTAAACGTGCCTTTTTCGCAGGTCGTTCAATTACAACTTTGGAAATACCTGCTTGCACTAACGTTGCATGCACATAATTACGGATCGCCAAATCCTCGTGTAATAGTTTTCCATAATCTTTTCCGGAAAACCAACGAGAATCCCAGGTTTTGTTAATTCCTAATCTTAATCCGATTGGGTTTACTTTTTGACCCATAGCCGTTTAAACCTCTTTCTCTGCAACTTTAATACTTAGATGACTAAATACTTTCTGTATTGATGAAGCGCGCCCCTTTGCTCTTGCATGAAATCTCTTAAGCTTGAGCGCGTGCCCAACATAAGCCTCATGAATATAAAGACGGTCTATATCCATCCCATGGTTATTCTCTGCATTCGCAATTGCCGACAAAACTGTCTTTTTAACGTCATGCGCTGTTCTTTTCTGGGAAAAAGTCAGAAAGTTTAAAGCACTTTCTACCTTCATTCCACGAATTTTCGCAGCAACCAAATTTAACTTTCGAGGGCTAACTCGAAGAGTTTTTAAAACGGCTTGTGCTGTTTTTTGCTTCATCTTAATCTCTCACTACTTACTTTTTGGACTTTTTATCAGCACCATGCCCATAATATGTGCGTGTGGGTGCGAATTCACCAAGCTTATGTCCTACCATATTCTCTGTCACATAAACAGGAATAAATTTATGTCCATTATAAACGCCGAAAGTTACCCCTATAAATTGAGGAATAATTGTGGAGCGCCTAGACCATGTTTTAACGACTTCCTTACGGCCAGACGCTAAAATGGTTTCAGCTTTCTTAATTAAATATCGGTCAAAAAATGGACCTTTCCATACTGATCTTGTCAAGGCTAACTCCGTTACTTACGTCTTCTAATAATCATATTTGTTGTTCGCTTATTTTTACGGGTTTTCTTACCTTTTGTAGCAATACCCCAAGGCGTAACCGGGTGACGACCACCAGAAGTCCGTCCTTCACCACCACCATGTGGGTGGTCGATTGGGTTCATTGCGACACCACGTACTGTTGGTCTATACCCTAACCAGCGCATGCGCCCCGCTTTCCCATAAGATCTATTTTGGTGATCTGAGTTTGAAACAGCACCAATTGTAGCTCTACATTCACCTTTTATCAACCTTACCTCACCCGAGGAAAGCTTTACAATAACATATCCTGAATCTCTACCGACAATTTGCACATAAGATCCTGCTGATCTTGCAACTTGACCACCTTTTCCAATTTTTAGTTCTACGTTATGAACGATAGAACCTAAAGGTATGTTTTTAAGCGCCATTGCATTACCTGGTTTAATATCTGCTTTATCAGAAGATACAACCGAATCCCCAATTTGCAACTTTTGAGGGGCCAATATATAGCCGAACTCGCCATCTTCATACTTTATCAATGCAATAAAAGCAGAACGATTTGGATCGTATTCAATTCTTTCTACAACCGCAGAAATGTCTGCCTTGCCCCTCACAAAGTCAACAATTCGATAACGTCTTTTATGACCACCGCCCCTATTAAAAGACGTAATTCTTCCAAGATTATTGCGACCACTTTTCTCGCTTATACCTGCGGTTAAAGCCTTATGCGGCTTTCCTTTCCAAAGAGTAGATCTATCAATATTTACAAGTTGGCGTTGGCCAGCACTTGTTGCCTTATATTGTTTTAAAGCCATTCTTATACTCCAGTGCTAAAGTCAATTTTTTGACCAGATTCAAGACAAACCATTGCTCTTTTGGTATCGCTTAATCTGCCACGTTTGCCACGGAAAACTTTATTTTTCCCTTTCTTTACAAGCGTGTTAACTGACTTCACTTTAACTTTAAAAAGACCTTCAATCGCCTTCTTAATTTCTGGTTTGCTTGCATCTCTGCTCACTGCGAAGAAATATTGAGCACTGGTTGTCATCAAATTTGATTTCTCAGTCAATAAAGGATGGAGAATAACGTCGTAATCTCTGTAGTTTAGTTTGATTGCATTCTTCATTTGAGTCTAGCCTCTAAAGTCTTAACAGCTTCTACAGTCATAACTAATTTTTCCTTTTTCAGGATGTCATAAACATTCGCGCCTATTTGTGGCAAAATATCAATTGTATTTAAGTTTGCCACCGCATTCTTCATATTTTCGTTAACATTTGCATCATCAATCAAAAGGAGCGAAGCACCTTTTAGGTTATCAAACCTCTTGAGAGCTAACTTAGTTTTTGCTGCATCAAGAGCAAGCTCGTCAACTACAATTAAATTACCTTGCTTCATTTTTTCCGAAAGCGCCATCCTTAGACCCAACTTACGCACCTTTTTAGGTAAATCATAACTATGATCACGTGTGATGGGTCCAAAAATGATACCACCACCACGGAATTGAGCGCCACGTTTACTTCCATGACGAGCACCTCCTGTACCTTTTTGCTTGTACATCTTTTTGGTTGTACCGCTTACAGCTCCAATTTCTTTCGTCTGGTGAGTTCCCGCTTGTTTCTTAGCAAGTTGCCATGTAACGACCCGGGATAGTATGTCTTCACGTGGCGTCAGACCAAAAACCTTATCATCCAGATCAAGATCTCCGGAAGCTTCATTTTGCGTGTTTAAAATACTGATTTTCATTCTTTGTACCTAACTATACCTAATTCGCGTGTGTTTTTTTGATGGCATCACGTACGTAAACCACACTATTTTTAGCTCCAGGCACGCTTCCTTTGATGTAAAGCAGCCCTCTTTCGCTATCAATCGACTGGATGCTTAGATTTAATTTTGTTACACGTCTTGCACCCATATGTCCAGCCATTTTTTTATTCTTAAAGACTTTTCCTGGATCTTGACGGTTTCCTGTTGAGCCATGGCTTCTATGAGAAACAGAAACACCGTGAGTTGCCCTAAGACCTCCGAAGTTATGTCTCTTCATGCTTCCGGCAAACCCTTTACCTATGCTTGTCCCTGTTACGTCAACAAATTGTCCTGCTGTAAAATGACTTACATCCAACTTTTGACCCTCAGCCAAAAGGTCTGATTCACTCACGCGAAATTCTTTTAAAAGCTTGCAGGGTTCTTGTTGTTTTTTAGCAAAGTATCCTCTTAAAGGTTTACTTACTTTACTAGCAGCTACAGTTTTGGTTCCAACCTGAACTGCATCATATCCATCGCTTTCCTTATTTTTTTGAGCAACGACCGTGCAAGTCTCTACTTTCAACACGGTAACCGGAATCTGACTCCCATTCTCTGTGAATATCTGAGTCATACCGATTTTTTCTGCAATTATACCTGTTCTCATTTTTGCATTAACCTATAATTTAATTTCTACATCTACCCCTGAAGCAAGATCCAGCTTCATAAGAGCATCAACTGTCTGCGGTAACCAGTCAATTATATCAATCAACCTTTTATGAGTACGAATCTCAAATTGTTCTCGAGACTTTTTGTCAATGTGAGGCGACCTGTTAACTGTATACCTTTGAATACGCGTCGGCATCGGAATAGGGCCACGAACCTGCGCCCCTGTTCTTTTTGCGGTATTCACTATTTCTTTTACGGACTGATCCAACAAACGATGATCGTATGCTTGGAGCTTAATTCGAATGTTCTGACTATCCATTATTTTAACTCAACAACAATTATTTAACAATAGAGGAGACGACACCAGCACCGACGGTACGACCACCTTCACGAATCGCGAAGCGTAATCCTTCGTCCATCGCAATCGGAGCAATCAACTCAACCGTCATCGCTATATTATCACCAGGCATCACCATCTC
>CAIULA010000043.1 GCA_903899945.1 uncultured Alphaproteobacteria bacterium
AAAAATCATCGACAAATGTAAAGAGTTCTGTGATATCTTTCTTCATTAGAGGGGCTTGTTTTGTTCTTTTTTGCTAAAATTATAACTAAAACATCCCTCTACCCTTTGTAAATCCTCATTTCTAATCCCGAACTAACGTTAATAAGTTTGGTTCATAAAGAACGTTAGTGGTTATTTATAAAATATTTTTTTATTAATTATCCATACATGCCAGAAATCAAAAATGGATTTTTATACAACAATGTTTGAGTCTATTTTTTTAGTGTTTTCAAGGAGGTTAGGTTTTTGAAAGATAGAGTTATGATCCCCACTTAGATGGGTGTTTTTTATCTTTTCTTTATTTACATAAGGTTGCCATTTTAAAGCTTCTTGTAATAGTGATTTGTTGTCTGATGCCCAAAAGAAATTTATAGTTTCTTCGTAATGATTTTTGGGCCTGTACTTAATGTAGGCATTAAAGTTATTTTTGAAAGTTTCGTATAAATTTCGGATTTCATGCAGATTTATCTGCTGAGGGAGTAGGCCATATTTTATTGCGATTTTTATGGCATGTTCTAGCTCGGTAAAATTTTCAGGATGATCTAAAAATTTGTCTCTCTCATCTTCCAAACTTGAAATTAACATTTCTTTAAAAAATAAAAAAATGAATTTGCTTTCGTTTACTACACACATATCAGCTATCGATGGTATAAATGAGTCTATTATCAAAAGATTTTTTACTTTTTTTCCTTCTTTAGCAAATTGGCTGGCAATTTCAAAAGCTAAAATTCCTCCAAAGGACCACCCTCCTAAAGAGTATGGCCCTTCCTTTTGAATTTCCTTGATTTGAGAGATATAAGACTGTGCCATTTCTTCAACAGAACAAAATATTGCTTCATCTTTTTGAAACCCACTTGATCTAATTCCATAAAAATCGTACTGAGCGGTTAGTGAACGAACTAAAGGAAAATAACAAAATACTGTTCCTCCAATGGGATGAATTAAAAAAAATGAAGGCCGTTTAGGAGTGGAGTTTTTGATGCTGTTCATACTCACAATAAGAGGTGTTATATTCACTGCGCTTCTCATATTTTGTATATTAGCTGGATAATACCATATAAAGGTAATTTTATTTTTTAATAAGCTAAATTTTACAGTTTCATATTTGAATGGTTTTAAAAATATTATATTCAACGATATAAAACTTCCTCTTTCACCAGAAAACATCGTAAGAAAAAAACAAAAAATTCGCATTGTTTCTTAGTGTAAATTTAACATAAACCTTAACAGAAGTTTTCTTCACTGAAAAATAAAAATTATGAATAGCAGTGCGTACATAGCTCATGATTTAGGTTCTCAAACTAGTTTCTTTGATGAAAATGGATTTGTTGGGCCTTTTAAGTTATACGAGCCTGAAGAAGCGAAAGAAATATTAAGTCGTATCCGGATGAGAAATATAGATAGGAGCCATATTCTTTTTGATAATGATGTTAATTATGACCGACATTTTGATATTCCTGAGTTGAGTAGCCACATTTGCCATCCTGAGATAATTAATCAACTAAAAAATATTATTGGCGAAGATGTGTTATGTTGGCGCACTGAATTTTTTCCAAAATTTCCTGGAAGTTCTGGAACTGAATGGCATCAAGTTGCGAATTACCAATATGCAAATGGCACGCCTATGCTAGAGCCTACTCGATCTACTGCAAACGTTCCGATTGATTTAACTGTATGGACTGTTTTTACAGAAGCAACTAAAGAAAATGGGTGCATGAAATTCTTACCCGGGTCTCATAAAAAGCTTTATTACGATGAGTCTAAGAAAGTTAGTCAAGGCAGAGATCAAAAATATAAATCAATAGAAGAAAATACATTGTTTTTTGGTTACAACTTTTCTCAATTTAAGATTGATCCTGATTGGGAGCCTGATGAGGAAGAGGCAGTGGCGTTAGAGATGAAACCTGGTGAATGCGTAATTTTCACTGCACGTTGTATCCATGCGTCTTATCCCAATACGTCAAAAAGATCTACTCGTTTTGCGATTTCGTCTCGTTATGTGCCAACGCATGTTAAAGTTTATCCTAATCAAAGTTCCTTTACTGCGCATGGCGGAGAATTTGATTTAAAAGATTATGGGACCGTTTTAGTTTCAGGTAAGGATGAATATAAACATAACGTTGTTAAATCGCATAATAACCTAAATCAGCCCTTTTCATTCAATCCAATGAGCCTGAAAAATGCTAATGCTTAAAAAAATGCTTACGGAGAATGTTTTTATAGACAACAGCCATACCTATAAGAGTTATGTGGACGAAATTATTAGACGTTTAGAAGGCGAAAATATTAAGGATTACGCTGCTTTCTCGAGAACTGGAAAAAATAATAAGCCCTATATTGTTGTTTATGTTGTTCTATCATCTCAAAGTGATGTTAGAAATTTTAACAAGGAAACAAGGTACCTTTTTAACAATGGAGTATCAATTTTAGTAATTTTTGTTTCTTCCATACCTTTGTTAAACTCTGGTGAGATAGATAAAGACCAGCTATTTGCAATTGCTTATATAGACTCAAGCATAATCAATTTCTTAAAAGATGAGTTAAACAATCTAAGTGACCATTGGTGTGAAGTTGTTTTGGAAGAGATGATTAATGATCCTGTGTACTATGATTCTAAAAGTATAATAAATAGAAAAACCTCTTACTTAGAACCTGTATCACATTCAGATAATCATGCCTCTACAATCAGGCCTTCTTTTGTGGAAGGAAAACCTCTTTTGCTATTAGGTGCACCAAGAAATTTACAGTTAGTACTACAATTAGCGGCGCAAACAAATAATGGTATTAATTTCATTAATGCTGAAGAAGATTTGTTTTATTTATCTTATAAAGACCTTTATAAGGAAGCTAACGAACTTGCTGGATTTCTTGATAATAATGGCCTTAAATCTGGTCAAAAAATTATATTCCAATTTAATGATAATAAAGATTTTATTGTTTCTTTTTGGGCCTGCATCTTAGGAGGGTTTGTTCCTATTCCACTGCCTTTAGATACTGAAAAAGTAAGTTCAGATCAAGTAACAAAATTAGACCAATTGACTTTCTTATTGAATGATTGCGTAATCCTTACTGTTTCTCTCATCAAAGAAAAACTAATGAAGCTTCTTGATAGAGGAATAGCAGAGAAAATATTAACAATAGATAATTTTAAAATAAATGCGTCAAACCGGCATGTAATAAAGGAAAGTGAATTTGATGACCTAACATTACTCTTGCTGACATCAGGAAGCACAGGTACCCCAAAGCTAGTAAGTCATACTCATAAAACATTAATAGCTAGGTGTCTTGGCTCAATGATGATGAATGACTTTAAATCCACAGATGTCAGCTTAAATTGGTTTCCACTTGATCATGTGGGTGGGCTCGTCATGTTCCACTTGCATGATGTATTCTTAAAATGCCAGCAAATACAAGTATCAACAAATTTGATCTTACAAAATCCTATTTTATGGTTAAAACTTATAGATCGATTCAAGGCAACCATTACTTGGGCACCCAATTTTGCTTATAATATAATTAATTCTTTGGAAGATAAAATCTTGCAAGAAAAATTAGATTTATCGTCTATGCGTTTTATCCTTAATGGTGGTGAAGCAATTATTGTAAACCAAGCTAAAAAGTTTCTTGAGATACTAATAGAAAAACATCTTTCAGAAACAGCTATGCATCCTGCTTGGGGAATGTCAGAAACAGCTTCGGGCGTCGTGTTTTCGGATGATTTTTCTTTAGAAACAGCTGGTGACAACTGTACTATTATTGGTAAGCCGATTCCTGGATGTTCTCTTAGGATTGTAGATGAAAAAGATGAGGTTGTTAATCAAGGAATAAATGGATATTTACAAGTTAAAGGAGAATCAATAACCCCTGGTTATTATCTTAATGATAAGCTGAACAGTGAATCTTTTACAAAAGATGGATGGTTTAAAACGGGTGACTTAGGAGTCATCAGTAATGATTTTTTGTCCATTACAGGAAGAAGCAAAGATGTTGTAATCATTAATGGACTTAATTATTACACTCATGAGATAGAGGCATTTATTGAGTCTCTTGATGGCGTTGAGCCTTCTTACACAGCAGTTATCAATATTAGAAATGAGCAAAACAGTTCAGATAGTATTGTAGTATTTTTTGTTCCTAAAAAAAGGAGTCTTGAAAATACGCAACTTCTAATTTCCCAAATCAAAGAAAAAGTTCTCGAGTATACAAAAACTCTGCCAGCTTTGGTATTGCCTCTAGAGGAAAATAACATCCCAAAGACATCAATTGGAAAAATACAAAAAACTAAATTAAAAGAGGTTTTTGAACAAGGTTATTTTAAGGAAACTGTAAATAAGCGCACATCTTTTTCAAAAAGAGAAGGTTCTATCCCAAACTGGTTTTTTCATGAAAAGTGGTTTTTGAAAAATCATGTTGCAGAAAATGATTCTGTGGCTTTGAAATGTGCTGTAATCATTGCTGATCAATATCAACTGAATAATCATCTTATAAAGGAATTGCAGCAAAAGAAAGGTTGCCAAGTTGTTTATATTGAACCTTTTTCTTGTTTTAAAAAAGCGGGGGATCTTTCTTTTAAAATTGATATTACATGTAAAGAAGATTACGTACGAATGTTTAAAGAGCTAGAGGCTTTAAATATAAGACCTGATACTATTTTTCATTTGTGTTCATATGGAGAGCAAGAGGGGCTTAGTTTTCAACAAAAACAAACTTTTGGGCCTTATAGTTTGTTGGCTCTTACACAATCTTTGATGGCTGCTAATATTGATAAAAGAAGGATTAATTTGTTTTGTATAACCAGCAATGCTCAATATTTACCGGGAGATAGGAAAGTTGATGTTGCAAAATTGTCCATAAATGCTTTATTAAAGACGGCAGCTCAGGAGATTAACTGGCTTAATACCTCTATTATTGATTTTGATACCATTAATCCAAATGTTCATTTGAAATTTGTTTTTCGAGAGATTCAGGCTTATGACTTAAATTCAATAATAGCCTACAGAAATAAAAGCAGATATATCCGGGGATTAGAAAAAGCAGATCTAGAAAGATTGGGAAAACAAGAACAATTTTTAAAGAAAAATGGAACTTATATTTTAGTAGGTGGATCGGGAGGAATTGGAAAATTTTTAGCAGCTTTTTTGCTGAAGAATTATTCCGCTAACTTAGTAATTGTGAGCAGAAATAAAAGCAATAATCAGATTCAAAATAGTTCTGAACATAAAGTAATTTATGAGTATGCAGATGTTTGTGATGCAGAAGGTATGGAAAAAGTTATCAAGCATGCAGAAAATATGTTTCAACAAAAAATTGATGGTATTTTCCACTTAGGTGGAGTTTTGAAGGAAGGTTATATCTCTGATATAACACCTCAGGATCTAGAAGAATCTTATGAGGCTAAGATTCTAGGTACGCAAATTTTACACGAACTATGCCGTAAAAATTCTATATCATCGCTTGTGTGTTTTTCCTCTATTAATGGGTTCTTTGGGGGCACTAATGTTGGTTCTTATGCAGCTGCTAATGGTGCCCAACAGACAATTTGCGCATATTTAAGAGATAAATCACCAGATATCAATGTATTTTGTCTTTCTTGGAGTATGTGGAGCAAAACAGGAATGAGTTCTCACTATAACAATGTAGAAGACGTCATTCAACTACGTGGTTTTTACACAATTACTCCTCAACAGGCTTTAATTTCACTAGAAGTTTGTTTCTCTCAGAAATTTACCAACGTTCTCATTGGGCTCAATGGGGGTAATAAGAATATCAAAATGTTACTTTTTTCGACTTCCATACCTTTAGAAAAAATAGGAATACATATTGAAAGGGGAGATATTAATCAGTTTCATGCGGTGTTTTCAAAACTCGCAGATAAACTTCTAGACCCTTTTGGAAATCGTGTAAAAATTGATTTAATAAAAAAAGAAAAACCTAAGCGCAATTATTTATCTGAGACTTATTTAGATTTCCAAAATTCATTAACATCAGAACAAAATGTAAAAGATATTTTGACCCGAATATGGGAGAATCTTTTAGATATTCATTTTGTCTCGGATGAAGAGAATTTCTTTGACTTAGGTGGACATTCACTGCTTATTCCCAAGTTCCAAGAGGAAATTTTTAAACAAACACAAGTTAAGTTAAGTCCAATTCATTTTTTTCAACATCCGACAATCAAGAGCTTAGTTCCTATTATACAATCATTGAAAGAAACTCCCCATAAAGTCGTTTCAATTTTAGAACAGATTGAGCTAAAAATTAGGAAAATATGGATCGAACTTCTTGATTTAAGAGATGATGAGTTTAATGAAGCAAGCAATTTTTTTGATTTAGGTGGTAATTCTCTTTTGCTACCTAAGCTCCAGGACAGTTTTAATAAAACTTTTTCTATAAACCTGCAGATTATCGATTTCTTTAGATTTCCGACCATTTCTAAATTAGCTCAGCATGTAAACAATTTAGTTAGTAAAAATTAACTATCTGATTCTCATTCTTTAATAAAAAGAGAAAATGAATGCTAGATTCTGTGCGGCGCAAAAACGAAGAGGAAAACCCTGACATTGCAATTATAGGGATGTCCTGCAGATTTCCAGGGGCAAATACTCCCGAAGCTTTCTGGACGAATCTTGAAAATGGAGTGGAGAGCATTAGACGTTTTACAGCTGAAGAATTAATAGAACAAAGTAATTTACCCAATGAGCTGGTTACTAACTCTAATTTTGTTCCTGCCTCTGGTTTTGTAGACAATATCGAATTGTTTGATAATGAGTTTTTTGGTTTTTCTTTAAGAGAAGCTGAAATTTTAGATCCTCAACATAAGCTTCTTTTTGAGTGCGTTTGGGAGGCATTAGAGAATGCTGGGTATGATAGCTTTAATTACAAAGATAAAATAGGCATTTATGTTGGTTGTGGAATGAGTTTGTATTCAGGTTCTCGAATGAATTCGTATTTCTCTCTTCACACAAGTTCACAAGAAGATCTGATTTCCTCTCTAGAGGGGCCACAAGTAATCATTGCTAATAAGTCTGACTATCTTGCAACTAAAATCTCTTATAAATTTAACCTGCGCGGACCAAGCATAAACGTCCAGACAGCATGTTCAACTTCTTTAGTTGCGGTTCACATTGCTTGCCAATCAATACTTAATAATGAGTGCAGCATGGCATTAGCTGGGGCTTCAGCAGTGCATCTTCCTTTAAAAACGGGTTATATATATTATGAAGGGGGTATGTTTTCCTCGGATGGCCATTGCCGAACATTTGATGCAAAAGCTGATGGTGTTGTTGGTGGGAACGGTGCAGCTATTATTTTATTAAAAAGATTATCTCATGCGGTAAAAGATGGTGATTTTATCCATGCAGTGATTAAAGGTTCATCAATTAATAATGATGGTAATTCAAAAGTTAGCTACATGGCGCCCAGTATTGACGGTCAAGTAGAGGTAGTATCACAGGCTATTAATAAAGCTGAGATCCCTTATGAGACGGTAAGGTTTATAGAAGCGCATGGTACTGGAACAAAACTTGGCGATCCCATAGAAGTTGCGGCTCTTTCTCAAGCTTTTTCAAAACAAACTTCTAAAAAACAATTTTGTGCATTGGGGGCAGTTAAAACTAATATAGGCCATTTAGATACAGCTTCAGGTATGGCTGGTTTGATAAAGACAGTTCTTTCCCTAAAAAACCAGAAAATACCCGCTACTCTTCATTTTCAAAATCCAAATCCTAATATAGATTTTCCAAGCACTCCGTTTTATGTAAATTCAAATACCATCGAATGGAGAAAAGAAGACTATCCGAGACGGGCAGGAGTTAGTTCATTAGGAGCAGGTGGTACAAATGCCCATGTTATTTTAGAAGAATTTATAACAACAGATGAACTTCTTGAGAAAGTAGATGATCAAGAACAAATAATATGCTTATCAGCAAAAACAGAAGAAGCTTTAAAAGCTCTTGCTGAAAAATATATTAGCGAGCTTAGTGAGAAGAACATTAATCTTAATAATCTTGCGTACACTTCATGTGTTGGTCGTTTTCATTTTGAAAAAAAACTTTTTTTTATTGAAAGCAGCGTCGAGGGATTTCTAAATTCCCTAAAAGAGTTTGTTAAAAATGATGATGAACCAAAAATATCATTTAATCAAAGGAAAATGCACCTTTCAAATATGAAAGCCGGATTTGCTTTTCTTTTTACGGGACAAGGATCTCAATATAAAGGAATGGGGTCTGAATTATACAAAAATAACCTTTATTTTAGTAAGCTTATAGATGAATGTGATGTGCATTTTAAAAATTTTTCTCAATGCTCATTAGTAGATATTATGTTTTCATCCAGTAATGAGTTGATTAATGAAACTCTTTATACTCAGCCTGCTCTTTTTGTATTAGAGTATGCTCTTGCAAAATTGTGGATTTATTGGGGGGTTAATCCATCAATTGTAATGGGTCATAGTGTTGGTGAGTATGTTGCTGCCTGTATAGCTGGTGTTTTCAGTTTAGAAGATGGAATCAAACTTATTGTTCATAGAGCTCGTTTTATGAATGACCTTTGTAACCAAGGCAGAATGATTGCAATTTTTGCGTCCAAAAATTCTTTAGATTTTATATTTGAGCAATATCAAGATCAAATTTCATTAGCGGCCATTAATTCTCCAGAAAATCTAGTGCTTTCCGGAGGTAGCGAAATTATAGAAGCGATTGGCACGCAATTACAAAACCAAAATATTGAATTTCGTATTTTAAATGTAAGTAGGGCTTTTCATTCTCATCTTATGGAACCTGCGTTAGAAGAATTCGGTAAAGTAGTTTCTGAAGTAAATTTTCATCTACCTACAATTCCTATTGTTTCAAATGTTACTGGGAAAGAAGCATATTTTGAGTTAACCGACCCTCAATATTGGGTAAATCACTTACGGTCAGCTGTTCAGTTTGAAAAGGGAGTTAATACTCTTTTTAATCTCGGTTTTTCTAGATTTATTGAAATCGGACCTAAAAAAACTCTGGCTCCCTTAGCACAACTTTGTTGCTCAGCAATCCCTGAAAATACTTTATGGTTTCAAAGTTTGGCAAAGGACAGGCCATATAAAACCATCTTAGATAATTTAGGTAGAATTTATTTATCTTATGGAGGAATTAATTGGGAGAACTTTTATAAAAGTAACAATGGTATTTATAGGCGAACCCCTCTTCCAACTTATCCATTTCAGAAAACTAGATGTTGGTTAGATATTAAAAATAGTAATGACATAAAGCCGCATTCTCCTATTTTAAAGTTAAACGAAGAGCAGTTATCGAATGTTTATGGAGTCTTAAAAAGTACTCTCGGTGAAGAAAAAGCTGAAACAGTATTGCAAGCTTTAAAACAATCGGGAATGCAGAAGGAGATATCTAATAAGGGTTCTTTAAATTTTAAAGAGGGTTTCTGTGATCTTAAATGGAAGAAAAAGCTTTCTCGCAAAAATCATAGTTACGTATCTAGCAGTGATAAAAAAGAGATTACCCTAATTTTTTCCAACAATAATACAGCAGAAGATAGTTTAATAAATTTCTTGGAGAGTAAACAAAAGAAATATTTAAGGATTTATAAAGGAGTCGATTTTAGAAAGAACGCAGAAAAGGAATGGCAAATTAATGAAAAGAATTTTTTCGATTATGAAGAAATCTTAGAGTCTATAAAATCTATTTATCCTCTTTACAAAATTGTTTGTCTTTACCTATGGGGGATGGATGGATTTAAAGGTTCTTCATACATTCCAAATTGCTTGGGGCTTCTTTATTTGTACCAAGCTATCGTCAAGAAAGAATTAACTGAGGTGTGTTCTATAAGGATTTTTACCAGCAATGCATATTCTATAAATTATGATGGAAAAAACATTAATCCATTTCAAGCTACGATGTGGGGGATGATAAGAACATTGTTCCATGAACTACCTGAAATAGATCAAACAATCACTGATGTGCAAGAAGAAGACTACGCATCAGAAAATAGTTTACAAAGAATTTATGAAAGAGATCCTGAGTTTTTTCAAGTAATTATTAAAAATGGGGATATGTATGTTCCGTTTATTGAAAAAGAAGATGTATCTCAGCAGAATTGTGCTGATTCTCTTAATTCTTGCGCAAGTTATTTAGTGACAGGAGGCACAGGTGGTCTTGGTCCGTTCATAATCAAATGGCTATGTGATTTAGGTGCAAAGCATATTATTCTTGTTAGTCGCAAAGAATTTTCTTTTGAATTTTGGCAAACTATTGATGAGTTTGTATCAAAAGGAGTTCGTTTTTACTTTTGGCCAGTGGACGTTAGTGACTATTCTCAGTTAAGTAGTTATTTTTTAAAGTTTCCTGAGAAAATACCACCTTTAAAAGGAATAATTCATTTGGCGGGAGTTTTGAGAGATAGCTTTTTAATGAACACAAATGCTGATCATTTCTACGAGGTTTTAAAGCCTAAAATGATTGGCGGATGGAATTTGCACTTGTTGACTCAGGAAATGGATTTAAACTTTTTTATTGCTTTTTCCTCAATTGCTTCAGTATTTGGATCTTCAGGTCAAGCAAACTATGCGGCTGGAAATGCTTTTCTTGATAGTTTGATGAGTTATAGGAATAATTTAGGGCTTCCCGGTTTAAGTATCAACTGGGGACCATGGAGCAAAGTTGGGATGGCAACTTATAATAATTCCCAGGTTATCGAAGAAAAAAGTAAAAATATTGAGAAAATTGAGCCACTAATCGGCGTAAAGATTTTAACTGCTTTATTAACTGCAACAAGCGCACAGAAAATAGTCTTATTTTTATCATCTGAATTTTCTCATTTTTTCAACTTTACTAAGGATAGCCATGAGTTAACAAAATTATCTAATGAAATTTGGAATACGATCGACCGAAATATCTCGCATGAATGCTTCAATTTTGTCACTCACTTGAAACAAGTATCTCCAGAAGAGGCAGAAAACTTACTCGGAATTTATCTCCAAGAAAAGATTACTAACATATTGGGTATAAAAATTGACTCTTTTAAAAAAGAAGAAGGATTTCAAGACTTAGGCATGGATTCTATGATGGGTCTTCAGTTTCGTAATGTTCTATCTTCTGAACTAAGTTTGTCACTCCCTTCAACCTTGATTTATAAATACCCTAATTTATATGAGTTGCAGAAATTTCTACGAGAGGAACTCTACTCATTCGAGAAAAATATTGAGGGTAAGGGCGAAGAAAATCTTTTAAATCTAAATCAGCGGACTCTTTCAGAACTTGCTGAGCTCTTAACTGAAGAACTAATGAGCCAATAAAAATTTTTATGAAAGATAATAGTCTTAATAAATTTATATATTATGCAAGGACCTTAAATGACTTTATGGCTTAAAAAACATAGATTTTCAGAAGATGCTGATTTTAATTTAATTTGCTTTCCTTACGCTGGCGGAAACGCACATGTATTTTCAATGTGGAAGAATTTTGTTCCTTCTAATATCAACATTATTGGAGTGCAGTTCCCTGGTAGATCATCTCTCGCTTCAATACCTTCTTGCACAAATATTCATCAACTTGTTTATAGTTTGTATCCTCACATTAAACAATTTGTCCAGTTTAATAATTTAATATTTTTTGGACACAGTTTGGGAGCATTAGTGGCATTTGAATTATGCAAATATTTTTGGAAAAATGATGGCTTTTTGCCAGAAATTCTGATTTTATCTGCGTGCTCTGCGCCAAAGCATATGGGTAAAAGGCCAGGGATTTACCATTTGCCAGACATAGAGTTTATAGAAAAAATCAAGCATTATGGGGGAACTTCTGAAGAGATTTTAAATGATTCTTCTTTAGTGGAGTTTTTTGTGCCTATGTTAAAATCTGATTTTTGTATATATGAAACCTATAAAGCGGAGGAATCTCCTCATTTATGTCCTGTTAATTTGACTGCAATGGGTAGTTTAGATGATCCATATGCTAATCTAAATGACATGTTATCCTGGAAGGATTACGTTCTTGGCAACTATAACGCTGTAGAGATTAAGGGAAATCATTTTTATGTTAACCCTTATAACCTTTCTTTTGCAAAAAAACTATTGAATGAATTATCTAGACTTTTTAAGCCTTGTAACAAAAATTATGGAACATTCAGATGATTGCAAATATTTTCTTAGGTTCACATAAAAAAAAGCATTTATATTTTTTCATTAAACTTTTTATTGTTAAATACTGTAATGGCTATTTTCTGGACCAAAAA
This sequence comes from uncultured Alphaproteobacteria bacterium, assembly GCA_903899945.1. Lineage (GTDB taxonomy): Bacteria > Pseudomonadota > Alphaproteobacteria > Paracaedibacterales > CAIULA01 > CAIULA01. The sequence continues at coordinate 12,268 of CAIULA010000043.1, forward strand.
AGCGTATTTTACATCTTCCAATTTTTTGGCCATAAAAATGTATAGACAAGGACATCCTGCTATGGGGCCAGATAATACATATATATATATGATTACTGAAATTACTAAAATTGTAGATAGTATTTACATTATTAAACTTGCACCTCAGGGAGAAAATATGAAATATGAGGCAGGCCAGTATTGCAAGTTGTTGATTGATAATATGTTTAAAGCGTACTCGATTGCATGCGCAATGAATGAAAATAATACCCTCGAAATTCATTTTCGGCAAACTCACAAAAATAAAAAAGCATTGCTCACCTTTTCAAGTGGCCATTTTATGAAAATTTCTGGTCCCTATGGGGCTGTCGTTTATACGAATCAAGATTCTCCTTCTCTTTTTATAGCGGAAGGTATTGCGATTGCACCTTTTAAAGCTATTTTTGAAAGTCAATCTTTTAACAGAGGAACATGTAATGTCCATTTTGTATGGATATTAAAAAGAAGAGAAGAAGCTTATATATTAGAAAGGATTTTAGAGTTACAAAAAAAGAGAAAGCACTTTACCTTTGAAATAGTTATTAATATAGAAATGTCTGAAAATAGTATTAATGATATTATTTACAGAAATTATAAAATTATTAAGGGTAAAAATATTTACGTAGCTGGATCTGAATCACTTAATATTCAGATCATAAATATGTGCACACATTTTGGTATCCCAATAAATTTAATTATTTCGGATTATAAAGTATGCAATGAAAAAGTTCATAGTCGGTTAGCGATATTGTGACAATAATGTAAAGACCTAATCTACCAATTTTATTCTTTCAAGGAAAAAACACAGAATAAAAGTTGATGAAAGAAGCATTAACCAAAACCATAAAACAATTCTTAAACCAGAAAAAAAGGATTGATAAACAAGGGGGTAAAGAAACTCATTAGCAATATTTATATTCAGTTGTGGTAGAAGTGAAATAGACTTTCTTGCCGCAATTATATCTAATAAGTTTTCTAATTGAAAATGATTGATCTTAAACTGGGAATCTAAAAATGTCTTTTTAATATAGTTCGTGGATTTTACGGAAAGAAGTTCATTAGAAATCACAGTTCCAAACGCTCCTGCTAATGTAACAATTGTAAAATAAATCCCGGTTCCTATTCCTTCTTTTCCAAAAGGTATTGCATTTAATGTAATAGCATTAATGCTTGGAAGAAAAAAAGCGATTCCTACACCCATTATAATCATAGGTGTAATTATTTCTTTATTACTACTGGTTTGATGGAGATTCAAGAATAACAAGCAAGCGATTATCATAAAAACAATCCCAAATTTTAAAACCCTGAAAGGGTCTGTCTTATCAATTAATTTTCCTGAAATAAGTGAAAATAAAGCTATCGAGAGAGTAATAGATAAAAAAATCAGTCCTATCTCCAATGAAGAAAAAGCATATATGTTTTGAAAAGAAATTGAAAAAACAAAAAATGATGAAAATATAACAGCTTGCCCGAGAAATCTAATTAAACTGCCTGTTTTATAAACTGAATTCTTTATGATCTCCGTGTCAAATAGAGGATTAATTAATTTTTTTTGGGATTTTAAAAAAATAATAAAAAACAAAAATGAAAGTATTGAAAACACAATTTTAAAATCTAGAGATGTTTTATTGCTATTTAAAATAGATAAAAACAAAAAAATTATACTTATTGTATATAAGAGTGCTCCTATGAAATTCAAATTTAAATTTTGTTTATTTTTCTCTTTTTCTTTATCTTTAATGAAAAAGATTGAAATGATGAGGGTAATTATAGTCAAAGGAAGATTAATAAGAAAAATATACCTCCAGCTTGAGAATTGTAATAAAAAACCTGTTATTAAAGGCCCTAGAGCAAGAGAAAGACTTGAAAATAAGGAAACTAATCCCATAAGTAACCCTTGTTGATGCGACGGGAAATTTATTCTTCCTAAGGTTATAACCAAAGGATACGTTAATGAAAAAGCCATTCCTTGTACGAGTCTACTTCCTAAAACTAAAGCAACATTTGAGCTCATTCCGATAATAGTAGAAGTAATAAATAAAAGAGCAATTCCTGTTGTAAACATTTTTTTAATTCCAATAAGGTCTGCTATTTTCCCAAAAAACACTAAAGTTGAAGCAGCAATTATCAAATAACCTCCAATGAAACACTGCATAAAAAATGATGAATTTGTATTAAAACTACTTACAATGGCAGGTAAGGCAATGTTAACAGCCGTATCTCCCACATTGTCTATAAAAATTACTATTGCTAACAACAATACAACTAATGATTTATAGTTATTTTTTTCTTTATCTATATTCATAATGTTTTTACTTTTTTATTGTTTGCAAATTGATTTTTAGTTTTACCTGAAGTCAGGAACCTAAGGGCTGCTCCGCTAATTGAGCTTGTTAAAACAGCCATAATAATTAAGGCTACGTATACAGTGGCTGAAATCAAACCTACTTCAAGAGCAATTGTGCTTATAATTATTTCCATCAATCCTCGAGCATTAAGAGCAAAGCTAATAATTAAAGAATCTCTCCCTTTAATTTTACTAAAATATGTCCCTAAAAAGGCCCCGAGGAGTTTGCTAAGAGTTGCTAAAATCAGAGTGATAATAATCAAGCTATTATTAAAGTTTTCCAGAAAACTAACTTTCAGACCGATTGTGACAAAGAAAAAAGGAGCAAAAAAGCTAAATACAAAATCGTGAAGAGTATTTTTTATGTCTACATCGTCAAAATAAGAATGAATAATGACTCCTGCCAGAAAGGCGCCCAGGATCGAATGTAACCCTAAATATTCAGCTGAAAATGCCAATCCAAAAACTATATAAAGGCAAAAATTTAAACTGATTTTCTTATCAAGAAATTTCTTTTTTAGTAATTTTATTAATCTTAAGAAGATTTTTCTTGTTTTAAGCAAAAACAGGGCTAGAAAAAGGCAAAAGATAAAACCTTTAATACTTTCATATGCAGTTGTTTTCTCTAAAATTAGGCCAAATAATATCCAACAGACTACATCTATTATAATTGCTGAGGAAAGAATAATTATACCTGAAGAAGTTTCAGCTAAATTATTTTCAATGAGTATTTTATAAATGACAGGCAAAGCAGAAATTGATAAGGCCAATCCAAAAAACAAAGAAAAACTATAAGGAGGAAAGGGACCATTAGGTATATCAAATAAGTGAGGATAATAATTGCACACTAATACCCCTGTGACAAATGGAACTAAACCTGAGCAGAGAGCAACATAGATCGTCTCTTTTTTATGCTTTAGAACCAAATCAAAATTAATTTTTAATCCAGAGGTGAAAACTAAAAAGATGAGTGAAATATGCCCTAAAAAATTAAAAATAGCTGACAGATGATCGAATTTATAAAACATAATGCTTTCTTGATTAAGATCTATCCACCGTAAAAATGTGGGACCAAGTAAAATACCTGAAAAGATTTCCCCTGCAACCATAGGCAGATAAAGTTTATAAGATAACCACCTGCCTAAATTTGCAAACACCAATATTAATAGAATTGAAAAAAGCAATGCGCAGTATTGATTATCCACTTCATTTTCTTTCTATATAAAAGCAGGTTATTTTCGGAGTTTTTTTTCGGCTAAATTATTTGAGATCCGGAGAGGAGTTTGCTTTTTAATTTGTGATATTTTCAAAATATCACTTACTGCATCATGAAGTTGATAAACTTTATTTTTCACATTTTTTATATTTTCTCCTTTATATAAATTTGCAACATATATTAGTCCCCCTGAATTAATAAGATAGTCTGGACAATACAAAATTTCTTTTTCCGCTAAGATTTCGGCAATTTCCTCATTCTCTAATTGATTATTGGCTGCCCCGGCAATAATATTTGCCTTCAGCAAGCTTACACTCGTTTTGTTAATCTCCCCTCCTAGGGCACATGGAGAAAAAATCTCGCAAGGAAGAGAGATAACTTCCTTGGGGCTAATGATGTGAGCAGAAAAATCTTGAGCGATTTTTAGTGATTTAGACGCATCCGTGTCAGCTATATAGATGCTAGCTTTATCTTGATAAAGCAAATGGCTTAGAAAATAACCAACATTTCCAGCTCCTTGTATAGCAATTCTAATTCCTCTTAGTGAAGTAGCTCCAAATTTATGCTTTACGGCCGCGCACATTGCACGAAAAACTCCAAGAGCTGTAAAATAGGATGGATTTATCCCCTTAATGCCGGCAACAAAAGGAGTGGATTTAGAAATAATTTTCATGTGAGAGGTGGTGGTACCGCTGTCAATCGCGGTTACATAGCGTCCTTTCAGAGAATCAACAAACATTCCAAATTTTTTGAATGTTTGTTTGGGGTCCTGGTTACTTGGTTGTTTAATAATTACAGATTTCCCTCCGCCAAAATCTACATTCGCCAAAGCTGCCTTATAGGACATGCTCTTTGCTAGTTTTTCAGCATCATTTAAAGCTTCTTGAAATGAGGAATAATTTAAATATCTACACCCACCTATAGCAGGCCCTAGTTTAGTACTATGGATCGCTATAATTGATAAAATATTCGCCCCTTTATCAAAGTACACTCTAATTTCCTCACATTCACTGGGGCTAGAAAACATATCAGCTGGGGTAGAAAACATATTTTTCCATATTTTATTTTAATTTCCTAAAATTATCTTTGCTGTAAATAGCAGTCCAGTTGAAATAATTTTCGTTAAACTTCTTTTTTCCGAAAAATAACTATGCGAAAACCGTCCTTACAGGGCCATTATAAATCTGTTTTTTCTAAACAAAAAAGTAATCCGCATAACAATAGCTTCGGCTGAATGTTGGGAAATTTTTAGACATGAGGGTAATTATGCAACATCAGTCTTCATTGATCGTTGAGACATTAGTAAGTATGTTTTCTAGCTTGTTAAATTTATCTCCAACAGATGTTGACCGTGATGCTTTATTACTTGAGTTAGGTGCAGATTCATTAATTTTAGTGGAAATAATAAAAAAAGTAGAAAAAGAGTACAGTGTAAAATTATCTATACGACAATTGTTTGAAGATCTACCTAGCATCACTGAAGTTGCTCATTATATTGAATCAAAACTAATCCCCGCCATAGATAATGTCTATAGTTTCAGTTCAAGTGAAGAATCCTTTTTAGACGAGTTACAAGCAATGGTTTCGGAGTTATTGCATTTTCCTATCGCTGAGGTGGATATTCAACAACCTCTTTTGGAGTTAGGGGCAGATTCTCTAATTATGGTGGAATTGATAAAGAGGATACAAAATAGATACAATCTGAAGCTAACTATCCGGCAGTTGTTTGAAGACTTTTTAACTGTGGAGGCTTTAGCTGATTTTATTAGTAATAATATTACTGAAAACCAGGAAGCTCATTCTTATGAATCCTCAGCAACCTCTCCAGTATCTAGTGAAAAAAACATATCTTCCAGCTTATTTTTACCTGAAGAATCCAACTTAAATCATTTGGAAAATCCAGATCAGTTAAAAGAAATTGAGACTCTATTAGTAAAATTGCAAGCTCTGCTAAAAGAAAAAACTATTTCAGCTCCTTCCTCTCAAATTGCTGAACCCATAGTAAAAAGCTCTGAGAAATTGCCGAATGATTCAACTCATTGGCAACTTCATGCTGATACGCAGCAAAAAAAATTAACACTCACACAACAAAATTATTTGGATATTTTTATACAGAATTATATAAGGAAAACGGCTACCTCAAAGCAATACGTAGCAGCTGCTAATAAAGTTATGTGTAATAGCCGACGGTCTTTTGCCATGCTAAGAGAGCAAACTTTGCCGTTATTTTATACGATACATTGTAAAAATTCTTCAGGATCAAAATTTATTGATGTAGATAATAACGAATATATAGATATTGCAATGGGCTTTGGAGTGCATTTATTTGGGCATAACCCTTCTTTTCTAATTGATGACTTGGCCGAACAGCTAAAATTAGGCCTTCATCTGGGACCTGAGCATCCATATAGTGGAGAGATAGCAACTTTATTGCAAAAAATAACTGGGGTTGATAGGTTTACGTTTTGCAATAGTGGAACAGAGGCTGTAATGACTGCAATGAGAATTGCGAGAGCAGCAACTAAGAAGAATAAGATTGTTGTCTTTAAGAATGCTTATCATGGGCATTTTGACGCAACGTTAGTAATTCCAGATGTTAATTGTAAGAATCACGGTGCTTTGCCAATGGCTTTAGGAACTCCACCTGAAATTGTTGCAAATACAATTGTATTAGATTTTGATAGTGAGAGATCGTTAAATTACATTCAAGAACATGCCCATGAGATAGCAGCTGTTTTAATTGAACCTGTTCAGAACAGACGTCCGGATTTACATCCAAAGGATTTTTTGCAGAAATTGCGCCAGGTAACAGAGAGCAGTAATGTTTTGTTAATTTTTGATGAAATACTATTAGGGTTTAGAATTCATCAAGGTGGAGCTCAAGCTTGGTCTAATGTACAAGCTGACCTTGTTACTTATGCAAAAATTATCGGAGGCGGTCTTCCAATTGCAATTGTGGGGGGCAAAGAAAGAATCATGGCCTACGTTGATGGGGGCACACTAACAGGTAGCCAAGCGGAAACAACTTACACTGCAGGTACATATATAAAAAATCCTTTATCTGTTGCTGCTGCAAGAGCAATTTTAAAACAAATCCTGCTCGAAGGGCCGCAACTTCAAGAAAATCTCAATCAAAAAACGGAAAATATGGTAAGTCAGCTTAATGATCTTTTTAAGCAAAAGAATGTGCCTTTTTCAGTTAACAATTTTGGTTCTTTCTTTCGCTTTTCTCAGGCAGGAAATCTTAGTTTTGTTTATCGTCCAATTGAGTTGGATTTGTTTGTTTATCATATGATTTATAAAGGTATCTATATATGGGAAGGTGGAACCTGTTTTTTATCAACTGCTCATACAGATACGGATATTACCAATATTGTTTTGGCTGCTAATGAATCTATTGAGGATCTATTAAAGGGCGGTTTTTTTATTAATTAAACCTTTAAAAATTATAGGAAAAGATGATGAGGAATACTGCGGAAATCCGTTTTAGCATAGCGTATTTTGGAGATTATCCTGCAGATTTCACTTCTGATAAGTATCGTGTATTATTTGAAAGTGCTTGTTTTGCAGATGAAAATAATTTTGAAGCACTTTGGATTCCGGAACGTCATTTTCATTCATTTGGGGGTTTTTCGCCAAATCCTGCCGTGATTGCAGCTGCCTTGTCAAGAGAAACCAAGAATATTCAATTGAGAGCCGGTAGTGTTGTTCTTCCCCTTCATCACCCTATACGAGTTGCTGAAGATTGGTCTGTAATTGATAATTTTTCTGCAGGCCGAGTAGGAATTGCCTTTGCCTCAGGTTGGCACCCAGATGATTTTATACTAGCTGAAACTCCTTTTTCAACTCGAAGAGAAACAACTTTTACTAATATTGAGCTTGTTCGAAAATTATGGAGGGGAGAAAAAGTTAGTTTTGCTAATGGAGCTGAGAACCAAGTAACAATTTCTATACATCCCAGAGCCTTACAAAAAGAATTACCCGTATGGATTGCTGCGCTTGGAAGCTATGAAACTTATGCGAAAGCAGGCGAATTAGGGGTGGGCATTCTAACAAATTTAATTGGTCAAACTTTAGAGCAGTTAAGTGTTGGTATTTCAATTTACCACGACTCTCTCATTAAACATGGCCATTCGATTGAAACTTCTAAAGTTACTTTGTTATTGCATACTTTTTTAGATGAAGATGCCGTTAGCGCTCAAGAAATTGCCAAAAAACCTTTTTCGGAGTATATCCAATCTTCTTTAAATTTATTTCAGAAAATACATGGTAAAAATGAGGATAGTGTACTAACCCCTGAAGATAATGAATATTTGTTTGAAAAAGCCTATAAACGTTATATTGAAACCAGCGCTCTTATAGGAAATATAGATACAAGCATTCCAATAATTGAAAAACTGCACTCTATAGGCGTAACAGAAATTGCGTGCTTTATAGATTTTGGTATAGAGAAAGATTCAGTTTTACAAAAGTTAGCCTATATTAATAATCTTAAAAATTATTTTAGTAAATCAAATAAGTTATTAGAAATGACATTTTCCAACAATAAGTTGGAGTCTAAAACATCTTTTAATGAACAAATTGTGGGGAATGAGGATGATCAATTTTCCTTGTGGATGATATCTCAAATGAGATCTGAAGGGTCACTTGCCTATAACTTGAGAACCACTTTAAAAGTAACAGGGCAACTAGATTTGTCAATTTTGCAGGGAGCTGTCGATTATTTGAGCTCACGTCATGAAGCATTACGGACGGTTTTTAGCGAAGACGGTCTTCAGCAAGTTATCCAGTCTACTCTTAAGATCAAAGTCAATAATATAGTTTTTTCTCACTTGAGTAAGGAAGTGCAAGCAATAGCTTTACAAGAGTGGTTTCAGCAAGAAGGGAATATAGTATTTGATTTAAGACATGGGCCTCTCTGGCGTGTGAATGTGCTAAAACTATCGGGAAATGAAAGTTTATTAGTTATTACCATCCATCATATTATTTGTGATGGCATATCTAAAGGGATAATCCTGGAAGAATTAGGGAAAATTTATACATCTTTATTAGAAAACCAAGAAATAAGCCTGCCTGCGTGTGTCCAAAATAAAGATTTCATAAAGATGAAGAAACGTCAGCTCTCTGATAAAGATATTAACTTACATGAAACTTTCTGGAAAGAGCAATTTGCAGATAATATCCCCGTTTTAAATTTCCCAACTGATAAACCATATCCAGTTTTACGAAACCATAAAGGTCGACGAGAAAAGTACGAACTATCATCTAGCCTATGGAAAAAAATAGGTCAGTCCAGTCTAGAAATGAAGTGTACTCCTTTTATGTTTATGCTTTCAGCATGGGCTATGTTTTTACATAAAATATGTAATCAAACTGAGATCATAGTTGGTGTACCTGCGGGTGATAGAAGTTTTATTAATAACGCGGCTATGGTTGGATATGGCTTTAATTTATTACCCATACTTTCTAAATATGATGAAAAAACAACAGTCTCACAGTTTGTCAATCAGGTAAAAGGGCAGTTGTTAAAGTCTTTCGACCATCACGAATATCCTTTTTCTCGCTTGCTAAAGTTATTTAATAGCCATGACTGGAGTAGGGCTCCTTTAGTTGCTTCAACTTTCAATATGGATAAGCTTCCTATTCCCAAATTTGAAGGTTTAAAAATTGCATATGAACCTCAACCTGCAAATTATGTAAGATTTGATCTGAGTTTTAACCTTAATGAAACATCAGATAATATTTTTATGTATTGGGAGTTTAATACTGATATTTTTTTAGACTCTACAATCAATAAATTTCAAGAACATTTTATGACACTGCTTGAAGCCATGTGCAATAATGAGCCTGCTAAAAGGGTTATCGATCTTTCTCTTATATCTGAGCAAGATACTCATCCTCTGTGTCCGCAGGAAAATAGTTCTAATGACCTTAGATCTGATAAGACCCGAGGAGTTGTCGAGATTTTTGAAGAGTTTGCTCGAATTCAGCCTAATGCAATGTGTGTTCATGATGAACAAATATCTTTAAATTATGCGGAAGTAGATGCTCTTTCTAATTCTTTAGCCGAAAAAATAATTCTTATTAATCCTCCAGTTAACGGTGTAATTGGGATTAATACTTATAATAATTGCTATATGTTAATTGCTCTTCTTGGAATTTTAAAGGCACGATGTGCTTTTGTTGGGTTTTCAGAAGAAATACCTATTGAGCGCAGACAGAAAATTGCTCAAGAAACAAATATGCTCGCAATTGTTTCTCAGAGTAATCTCTCATTCTTGGAAAATGATGCGTTATCTATTCCTATTATTTTTGCTGATACATTGGACCCTGTAACAAACCTAAAGAAAATTAATCCTTTAGAGTGGGATCTTTCAACCATAGCTTACATTGTCTATACGTCAGGCTCTACAGGGACTCCTAAGGGTATTGTTGTGCAGCATCAACATCTCGCTAACTACTTAACGGCTCTTAATGAGCGTTTGCTTTTTAAACCTCAAGCTAATTATTTATTTGTTTCTCCTTTGCATGTAGATCTTGGATATACAGTCCTTTTTTCTTCCCTTTACTTTGGAGGATGCCTACATATTGTGAGCAGAGAAACTAGCAGAAATTCGGAAATGTTTATAGATTATTGTGAGAAAAACCCAATTGATTATTTGAAAATAACTCCAAATCATTTTACTGCTCTTAGTTATAACAATGATCTCTCTAGACTTTGTCCTCGTGAAGCAATTATTTTTGGAGGAGAAATTTTACAGAGAAATATGGCGAGGGAAGCTAGAGCTTATTGTCAGGTTTTTAATCATTATGGGCCGGCTGAAACGACGATTGGTGTTGTAACCTATAAGGTAGACTTTAATGATCAATCTAAACAAGAATATATACCAATAGGAAAGCCATTGCAGGGGGTTACTAGTTATATCTTAGACCGGTGGGGACGACCAGTACCTCCAGGAATTCGAGGAGAATTATGTATTGGTGGATCAACAGTGACTCAAGGTTATCTAAATAGACCTGACCTTAGCGAGCTCCAGTTTATCATCAGTACTTTTGATAATGAAAAAAAAGAAAGATTATATAAAACTGGAGATTTAGCCTGTTTACGATCAGATGGAAATATTGAGTTATTTGGTAGGATTGATGATCAAATTAAAGTAAGAGGTTACAGGGTAGAGCCAGATGAAATAAGTACAACAATTATTAAACACCCATCTATATCTCAAGCAGTTGTTATTGCTCATAAAAACCCTGAAGTGAAATTAGTAGCTTATGTTGTTGCAAAAAATGTAAGTGATAATGATCTTACTGAATTTCTAAAAAAGAAATTACCGGCTTTTATGATTCCTCAGCAAATTATCTTTTTAGAAAGTTTGCCTTTATTACCAAGTGGAAAAGTCAATAAAAAAGCTTTAGAAGAGCTTACTTATTCAGCTGTTTCTGGGCATCAAAATAGCTCCTCAACTAACGAAGAAGAGTCACAAATGCTTCATCTTTGGAAAGAAATCTTGGAAACTTCTCAGATTGGAATGAAGGATGATTTTTTTGATTTAGGCGGCCATTCTTTGCATGCGATCAGATTATGTACCCGTGTTTTAGAAGCTTATAAAGTATCAATTTCTATAAGCATATTATTTGATCATTCTACTCCAGAATCTTTACTTAATTTTATCAAACAGAATGAGCATTCTGCAAAAGTATTTGAAGCAGCTTAAAAAGAGAATAATAAAATGTATAAATACGCTTACCCATTACAAGTTCTTGAGACATTCTCTCAATGGGATTGTAACTATGAAATACCCTCTTCAGTAAATCAAAATGGAGATTCAATAGTTTATATTCGCGAAGATTTCACGGTTTATGGAGATTCTCTCTCTAATCGACCAATTTTTTCGAATTTATCTTCAGACTGGATGAATTTTTGTAAATCAGTTTTAAATCTGCCTCTTGAATCTTACCGTTTACACACAATGAATAAAGATTTTGTATGGAAATCGGCTACAGGTCCTTTTCGTTTTCTAACTGTAGAGCAAGCTAATTTTTATGACACTTATGGTTATGTAGTTATAGAGGATGTCTTTGACGAGAAGACAATCGAAGATGTGACGACTGAGATTGATGATTTAGAAGCAGAAGTGGAGGCTCATCTAAAGCAAATGGACGGGGGGAAAGGTTTTATTGGTCGTGCTGGCGAGATTACTTTCAGTACACATTTGGTTAAACGTTCAAAGCTTTTAAGAAACTTTTGTGGAGGCCCAATATTCCAGGATATTGCTTATGATTTAATAGGGCCAAATGTAAGATTATACTGGGATCATGCTGTTTATAAAAAACCAGGAGTGCAGAAGATTTTCCCTTGGCACCAAGATAATGGTTACACATTTTTAGAGCCGCAGCAATATCTAACTTGTTGGGTTGCATTAACTGATGCTAATGAAAATAATGGTTGTTTTTGGACTACTCCTTTTATCCATAAATTAGGAACACTTGCTCATGATTTAACTGATTTGGGGCATATTTGTTATCCTGAATCTCCAGCAACCGCTATTTCTTTACCTGTTAAAAAAGGGGGGTTGGTCTTAATATCGGCTCTTCTTCCTCATATGACAGGGCTCAATTATACTGATCAAACAAGAAAAGGGTACGTTATTCAATTTGCTCCAGAGGGGGCTTATGCTAGAACTATGGACTCATTAGGTAACGAAATTCATATTCCTGCTAATATTTCAAACCGTCAATATTTAATATTGAAAGAGGGGATAGCCGTTAAAGAATGACTGATCATAGCTATCTAGAGTTCGCACTAAAAAATAGCCTTGAGGCAACTAGCTTGAAGCATTATCAGTTGTTACAAGATTCTAATTCAATGAAATTGTACAAACTAGAGGTATGGCCCTTAATTCTAAAGCCTAATCAGCTTGACCAGTTAAAAGAGGCAAGTGAAGGTATTGTTCGTTTATTACAGAAAATTCCAAGCTATTTTTTTATGGATAATTTTTATGATTTTTTTAAGTCTTATGCATCTGAAGGAGATATAAGCTTAATAGAGTTAGCTTTTACAAATAGTATAGAGACTGAAATTGCTTACAGGCCTGATTTTATCATAACTGAACAAGGTTGGAAATGTTTAGAGATTAATGCGGGTAATGCCGGTGGTTGGATTGTATCAATGTTAGCGCCTATTTACTCGAAAGTGCCAATTATTGCGCGCTATTTAGAAAGTAAAAGATGGAAACTTTCTTCTCCGAACACGGCTTTACTTTTGTTCAAGACTCTTGTCAAAGCTAGTTTTAAAAGACATATAACGCCTTTTTATAAAAACACAATAAACTCAGTCATAATTGTTCCTTTTGAATCAAAAAGAGAATTCAACAAGGATAGTTTAAAATTCTGTCAAGAGGCATATTGCCAAGCGATACATGAGATGGTCCCAGAACACAAAGGTGAACTAGCATTTTGCCAATATGCTGATCTTCAGTTTATTGATGAAAAGGTTTTTTTTAATGGTAAGGAAATTCATATTATTTATGAAGAAGAAATAACATCTATTTCTTCTAGAATGAAAGCCTTAAGACTATCTAAAAAAAGCTATCTTCACGTGAACCCAGGTATTGTTACTCGTTTTCTTAATGACAAGAGACTTTTGGCACTTTTGTCAGAAAATCAACAAAATAGTAGATTGGGAGAATTTAATCAAAAGCTAATATACAATTATATTCCTTGGACAAGACAGTTCTTATCTGTGACATCTACTTATCACTCGGAGAGTGTATATCTTCCTGATTTTGTTTTTCAAAACAGAGAAAAAATGGTCTTAAAGAAAGCAGTTTCACATGGAGGAGAAGGTGTTTTCCTTGGAAAAATGTGTACCCAAAGTCAATGGGGTGTGATTTTAGAAAAGGCTCTTATTGAGAAAGATTGGGTTGTTCAAGAGATAGTAATCTCTAATAGCTTTACTCTTTTAGAAGGAGAGGGGAAAACAGCATCTTATGAGGCTGTTTGGGGCCCTTTTGTTATTGAAAATAAATACGCAGGAGGATTTATAAGAATTCTTTCACCAGATGGATACGTTTTGAAAGATAAAGGCGATAATCAATCATTAATCAATTCATTCAATTCTGATAAAAATGTCAAAATATCTCCTATTTTTTCCTATACATCAATAGCTTAATAAAAAAACTAAATAACTTTTAGGATTTTTAACTTTGTCTGTTTATTATCTGAGCAAGGCTTGAAATTAATTGATTGAGAATACTTGATCAATAATGATTGAAGAAAAATCTGCAATTTTTCTTCTACCCATCCAAAAATAAATACGATACTAAAGTATAGCTTAAGTAAGTACCTCAAGAAAAATCTATAGACAGGCTACAAAATTAGCATAGGAAATATAATATTATGTTTAATGCTACAATTAAAAAACTGCTGATGTTAATAGTTTTTGTAGTTTTTTGTACAGATATCCTAGGGATGGAGGTTGAAGGTTTTACGGAGGATTTAAAATCAAGCAAGCTACAATGTAATTGGGATTTAGCAGAAGAGTCAGTAAGGCAAACTGAAAGAGATAGCAGTCCATTTACAGCGACCAAGTATAAAAGAGCAAACATAGAGGAAATACAAGAAGGAACATTCTGTCATCACAATGCCGGCCGATTTTCAAGAAGATTCTTTCTGATGACTGCGCTTTCATTAATATTTAGCGCTTCTGTTGATTCTTTTAATCTTCCTATTACTTTTTCAGGATTTCTTACTAGTAATTGGCGTTTTAAAAATTCTTCCTCACCATTTTGTATTACAAGGGCTAACGCCAAAAATGGATTCAAAGGAATTGGCAATGTGCGAAATATTTTGAAGAGATCTAGCTTAGATGCAGTGGATTCTTCTGCAGAGAATATTGTTTCTTCAGGTGAACATTCTAGGGCATGTTATCAAGAGGATCTTTCTTATATACACGAGAAAGGATTTACAAGCTTTGTAAGGGAAATCTCTCCTTCTATTTTAGAGAAAATGAGACACTACAAGATTAATAATGGAACAGTTATAGATATTGGGTGTGGTGGTGGTTTTTGGATTAATAGGCTTATAGAAAATGGATATAGTGCTATCGGTGTAGATATTTCTCCCAGTATGATCGAAATCGCTAAAAAAAATGCACCTTTAGGTACTTTCTTTATTGAATCTTTTGTTGACTATAAGTTTCCTCCTTGCCGTGTTGTTACTGCTCTCAGTGAGTGTTTTAATTATTTAACAGGAGATGAGAAAGATTGCTTGGAAACGTTGCGTACATTTTTTGAGCGTGTTTATGCTTCTTTGGAACCGGGTGGGTTATTTATTTTTGATGTTTCAGAGCCGGGTCGTGGAAATGGAAAGATTCCAACGCAAATGCATAGGCACGGTGATGATTGGACGGTTTCAGTTGATATTAAAGAATTCCCAGATACTCGTTCTTTAACTCGTTCAATCGTTATGTATCGAAAAGTTAATAATTTTTATCGACGTTCTGAAGAAATGCATACAGTGAGATTATACAAAAGAAAAGATATGTTGGATATCTTAAGAAGAGCAGGTTTCCAAGTCAGTGTGGTAAAGAAGTATGATGGGTATGCTTTTAAAAAAGGCCATGTTGGATATATAGCGCGGAAAAAATAGTATTCGAGCCCTTTTTTAAAGGCCTGCATTGTTTGTCGTTTATCTAAAAAGTTAATTCAAGGCGTTACATAAATATATAGTGCCTAAGAAGATACAAGGTAAGTTGCCACTAGTTACATTGATTTGCCTTCAAAGTGTTTTTTTGGCTAGAAAATTTGGGTTCTTAGATAGAAAAATTTTATTTTTACAACTGCCCATGCAAAGATCAATGCATTACAGTTGGTCCAGTTATAATTTTTAATACTATAATAGAAAGACTCATGATTGAGTCCTCTTTTATTGGCTTCTGCTTTTTTGTCGCTTATGGATTTAAATAAAACTGCTTTTATTGTTTGGTCTTGATTAAGCTATTTTTGAATCTATGCTCTTTGTCAATTCCCTAATTTTAGTGTTTTGCGCCGCCTAGCTTAGTAAAACAACTAATGATAAAAAGGAGCTATACGGATGTTTTCTCGTTTATTTGTGTGTTTATTTTTATTTCATAGATTACTTTTTGCTGCCGATTCTTTTAGTAATCTAGAGCCACAAATCGAATTAACGGTTGCTGTAAGCCCAATGTTTAAGCTTTCAGCAGATACGGAGGAAGCACAAGAAGATGCAATGCCTCAATTCAGAGTAAGATCAGATCACGCTGTAGATGAGATTTCTGATTTAATTTTTCAAAATTTAGAGTTAGATGCTTTACCTCCTAGATTCAGTGGAAAAAAAGCGCTAAAAGCGATTCTTGTTGGCATGAGCTGTTCGGCTGGAATTCCGTTAAGCGGACTTGCAAAGAAAGCCGCTGGCGATAATATAGATCTTCAGAATTTCTTAGTTACTTCTACACTTATGAGTTCTGGTGTTTCCAGAATGTGGGCTTTCTCTAATGTTATAGATATCATGTTTAACTCAGATAACTCGCCTAAAGAAAATTTAAAAAAAAAGATTTTAAAACATACAGTTAGTAATATTTTAAGTGTATTTTCAAGTATTCCTATGGCGTATTTGGTCTATAGGGATAGTAGTAATATAGTCTATCCAATTATTACTTTTATGTCTGAATATAGCCTTTCTTGTTTAGGCTATTATGAATTATTCAATAACGCCTATTCTAAGAAAAAGATAAAAAATACATCACAGTGTAATGGGATAGAATATGATGAACTTACTAGCAGAGCTAAAGAGAATGAAAAGCTAGCGCTTTTAGCGATTAAATTATCTTGTTCCGTTCTGACAATGGATGAAGGCCAGTTTACAGAATTAAGGACTAGTCTTGAAAATTCTATATCCACTTCCTCCGTGGATCAATTTGTGCTGTTACTAACGAAAGCCTCCACTTTAGAGGACAAGATGACGTCCAAAGAGAAATTCGTATACGCTATTTATAAGGGTACATTTTATGTTATACCGATTAGCAATTTTGTTTTAAATAGCTTTTTATCATATTCAAGCTCTAAGGCATTTTATGATTCCCTTTTCTTTGCTGTTCCCTATGTTGCACTTTCAACTGTTCCTTCATTTGTTGTCTCTCTAATAGCAACACATCATACAGCAGAAGATATTTACGATGAACTGTATAGAAAAAAAGAAAATAAGCGTTCATTCTTGAAAAAAAACTATCCTGTCTCACATTATGCGACGATGGCTCTATCACTTCTTTTTGCTTCTGGAGCCGCTACCTGGGGGACAACCGTGACTAAAGAAGCATTAGAGGAAACTCCAATTGCTGCTGCAATTCCATATTTTGCAACAACTGCTGCTTTAGGAATTGTTATTTTTGAATCATTTGCTCTAAGAGATTTTACTAACAATATGTTTATGGTTGCTTCAGAGTATGGGAACAATGCCTTTTTACAAGGTAAAATCTCCCTTTCTCGGCAGTTAAGAAAGGTGGGTAGCGCGATTCTAAATAGCTGAGTAAAATACTATTATAGAGTTGATCAAACAAGCAGTTCGGCAAATTCGTCACTATTTGCCACTGGCGCCCACCAAGAAAATCAACGGTTTGCTGGGTACTTGTTTTTCTCATAAAAATCTTGGGGTTAATCTTACAAACCTTATAAAGGGGCTTTTTTTTTAAATTCCCCTTGTAAAACCCACAAACAATACTTAAATTCTGAAAAACCAAATTTATCCTAAGGTAATACCATGCATGAAAAAGAAGACGTTATTGATTTAAATAAAAATAGTTATTTTCACAAAATTGTCTCTTCGATTGTTTTAACTTCCTTTCTTTCCATGACTGTTACGCAGAGCTATGCAATGACCGAAGGCCTGCCTGCAGGGAACCCCTCTCCAAGATCTTCCTTTTCAGCTAAAGTAATACCACTTGATGACCTTGAGCGTCTGGAACAAGGCGTAGTGAAGGGCGTACCAACAGACTTATCAGTAGATCGTAACCCACAAGAGTCTTTTATCGGTGAGATTGCTAGAGTCTTAGGTGCATCCTTAGCGAATCCTACAAAAGTTGCGCCTGAACTTTTACCCCAAGAAGGGGGCAAAAATGATTCTGATCCGGAAATTTTAAAAGAAACCTCTCGGGTGAAAGAGAGGTCTTCAGCTGTTTCTGGTGATTCAAAGCATGATGATGAGCAAGAAATCCTAAGTCCTGATTTAGAAACAGGATCACCCAAAGGGAGTGCAGGAAGCTCTGAAATTAAAGAAGAAGATGATGAATGCAGCGATGAGAAAACCAAAGCTTTTATCAAAGAAGCGATGCGAAGTGATGTAAGCCGTGAAGACCTTAGAAAAATTGCAGGGGCTTTTTTTCTGACGTTGGCATTAGGATACGGTATCAGGGGCTATATAGAATTATGGGTGAATTCCTTTGTTAATGCTTTCGATACAACACCTGAAGGTTATACCTTTACATATATAAATCCTAAGGGGGCTTATTTTATAGACTCATTAATCATTGCCCAAAAAACAAATATCTCGCTTGCTTTTACCCCATACTTATTTTATCGCTCTTTAGAATTTATTGAGCGCCTTTTCCCTTCACAAGCAGAATCTTCCATAACAAGAAAATCTAGCAACTGGATAGAAATTCCTGCCACCGCTGTCACGGCTTTATTTGCCTTAGCAACTGCTGCCGATTTAGGGTTTCAGTTATACGCTGGTTTAAGTGGTTTTTCTAAAATTGATCAAGATGCTCCAACTGCCTTTTTCGTTCCTTTAGTAACGATGGATTTTTATTTAAGATATGCTGGCTTAAAAGATTCTATCTTTAACTACTTATTTATTGAAAAGGCTTCGACTTTAGCTCATCTAACAATTTCCAAAGATGAACGAGAAAAAGTAATCACCGGAATTCATGAAGATGAGGAAAATCGACAAGCTTTAGATAGGTTTTTTTCTAGCCGAAAAGAACACATATATCAAATGGATGCCGGTAAGGTTGTAAGTCGAGCAGAAAGCTTAAAGAAATTAGAAACTTCCCCTATAAAGAAAGTTAAAAAGTTAGTCGAAAAAGAAAAAAGAGATTCTATATCTCCCGTAGAGCAAGCAAGCCTCATTAAAAGGGAACATGAAAAAAATCAAGCATTAGAGGCAAGACGTACACGAAACAGAGCACTCACTTTTTTTATTGGCTCTTTATTGGGAGTTGCAGGAGCATATTTAAGCTTTAAAGGAACGCAGAGTACTGCCCAATCAGGATTAGAGTTAACTTTACCAGGTGGAATAAATAATATTGGAGCTGCAGAACAGTTAGCTCTTAATGAAGCTGCATATGACGTTTGGCTTCGCGATACAGCCTCTATACTAACACCTCCCTTAACTGAGGCTGGAGGAACCTATGTTAACGCAACTTATATTATAATGGAACTTATGTTAATGGAACAGGAACTTATGTTGGAGGAAGCTATGTGAATGTTGATGCTTTAGATGAATGGTGTTTTCCATGTTTGGATGGGATTATATGGACCTCAAAAGATGTTAATGAAACAACAGGAATAGGAACAGGGGTTGGTAGTTTTGGTTACCATTGTGAAGGTCTCTCTTACCAAAACAATGCTTGGATATTTAATCTTCCCGTAGATACAGAGCGAAACACTGATAATTGTGCTGGTTGGTATGCCTATATTGACGGTAATCTGGCAGCTTTAGCTGGCATAGAAAATGAAAATAATAATTATACCTCTGTCTCTAAAGATATTTCTATCAAGTTACCAGCTGTGGATAAAGGTGTCGCAAATTTCTTTAGTGGCCTTAGAGCTTCTGCAAGCGGCGCTTTGACAATAAAATCAACAGGCGATACTTTAAACCGTATGATAACTTCATTTTCTATGCATCCTGATGAAATTTTGCCTGGAAAACATAATCTATGGATGAATGGTGGTATTTTGTTCGCATCCTTAATAGAATCTTTGGTTTATGCATCGCCTAATGGCGTTTCTTCCTGGTTATCAACGCGAAATACTAATGTAGATCAAGGGCTAATGTGGACCTTGATTGCGTCAACCGTTGCATCTGCAACGTTGAACGTATTTCCAGATTTTGATGAAATTTATACCCGCATTCCGCATGATGTAAAAAGTGTCCTTTATTATTCAGGCGTTTTAAAACAAAAAGGCTCTAATCACCTGCGTGATGAAATGCTGAAAATACTTGGTAAAATAGCCAGTGCTGCTGCCTCAGGAACGCCAGAGTTTCGTGCAGCGCTTGTAGAAATGCTTGGACTTAAAGATAAAACCATCCAAAGAAGAAGAGCGATTATGGCCTAAACAAAAGAGGGGTCCTTCGGACCCCTCTTTTTGCTATGCTGAGGATAGTAATAAGCTAGTGTTTTACTACCTGACCAGTACTACCACCTTTAGCATGAGCATCGCTGATTAAACTTGGAGCTGCAAGTACAGCAATCACTGCAATTGCAACGAAAAGGTAACGGGAAAATAAACGCATGGCATTTCTTCAGTTTGTTAATTAACAACATTGCGAAGGCGTCTAAGATTTTTAATTCTTTTCGACCTTCACGTTAAGATAACTTAATTTTTTAACTTAGAAAGTCAATGGGCTGAGAGAAAAAAATTTATTTAGTAATGTGAATTCGGGACTAAAAATGGAAAGAACTGTGCAAAAACACAATGTACTGCTATGATATAAGGATGCATCTAGCGATTTATTCGTTTTTAATCCCGAACTCGGGTTAAATCATACCTAAGAAAATATCAAACATCTAGGTCGAGATAGCCTTCTAGTTTAGAAAAGGTTTTCTCTGAGTAGGGGACAATTCCATGAGCAGTTGCCAAACCAAATTGAAAAAGAGCATGCGCTAAAGAAGTTGCTTTTAGTTTTTGACGAATGTTTCTTAGGTGAAAAATGATGGTTGAGTCTGAAACACCTAATTTGTAAGCAATAATTTTTATAGAGAGACCCTCTGATTTCATTTGTAAAATTTCCTTTTCTCTGTGTGTCAGAGCGCTTATATGATGATTGGCATCGATGATTCTTTTACGTTCATAATAAAGCTGAGATGCAAGTGTGAGTACATAAACAATGAATGGATTGATGTTTTGATGATCCAAGATGGTTAAAAATGACTGACCATCAGGCCTTGGAATAAGTGGAATTGTGGTTCCGTGTTTAATGTCGAAATCAGACGCATCTTTGAAAATTTGTTGTTGAATTGGGGTTAGACCCTCGAGAGTTCTTTTGTCCCAATTGAAGGGAAGTCGCATTTTCCCAAAGTTTAAGAAAACCGGATCGTAATTATAGTATTGATTTTGGACGTAATGATCTTGCCAAGCTTTAGGGTAAGTTGTTAGAAACCCTTTTATGCTTTTCTCATCGTTAATACTTGAAATGTCTACAAAAGCGTATCTTTCAATTAGATAATGCTCAAAGATTTTGGTTAGGGCAGTATCCAAATCTAGAGAAGTTTGACTAAACATAAGGCTTTCTAATACTGATTCTATTTCTTGATCATTCAGCATTCAGCACTTCCTCTATTCTTCTTTGATAAAATATATATTAGTCACCTAAACCATTTAAAGAGTAAATTAAAAGATGTTTTTTAAATAAATTTTCTTTAAGATAAATTTAAAAATGTACTTTTTAAATCCGCTTTAATCCCTTTGTGGAAAATTTTTTTTTGTCTTCTTGCCACCAATGCCCTGTCAACATTATTATCTTAAAAATTTAAAAATAAAAACCTATTGTTTTTAGTAGTGTTTTTTCGCTTGCAAGATAAGCCAATTTTCTTTTTAAAATATATTAAAGATTTTAAGGTATACTTGGGCTTATAAATTTTTATGGAAAATAAGATAAATTGTGATCCTTTTCCTGAAGAAAATAGTCTTTCTAAAGAGCTAATGGTTCTTAAAGCGCAGGATGAAATGGTACAAATTCTAATTCTTGAAGAAATTAAAAGAAATCAACAGGAAGTAGAAGAACCCTCTTTTAGTTTAACAAATCTACCAGAAGCAAAACCCCTCAAATAATAAGTATATATCCCTCGTGTTTCAAATTCCAGGCTCGTTATTTCTCGGGGTCTGCGGTACTCATGTATTTCATATACACTCGGTTCCTTGACCCTCAAACGCCTGCCCGGTTTTTTGAAACAAACACCTTGGGTATAATCCTGACGTGATATTAAACTGGATAAAAACAATTTAGGAATATCTTTACAAAAAATGAGCTCTACAAAACAAGCCCTATTTAGGCAATAATGTCGGGTCTTAACACGCTGTTTATTTTTGTGATTTTCTCTTGCAAAGCACATTTCTGCTTTTTCATGCGATAAAGACGCATATCCACCGCACCAACGCTCACTTTTTGTAGATTACCTATTTCCCGTTCAATCTGCATCTTTTCTTGTTTAACGACAAGAAGCTCGTTTCGCAGACTTTGGTCACTAGAGAAGTTCATCATTTCTTTACGACCCTTAACTTAATTATTTCTAGATATAATTTGTACTTTTTTATAAAAAAATCAAGTTAAAAAGTAAAGAAAACGTTAATTCTTTTTTTCTTGAAAGGACTGCCATTCTTTTGAAAAAGGTGCTATGGTAAGCCGTCTTCTTGCCATATTTATTAGAGTTTAGGTACCGTTTATGACATCGTCTACAGCCCTTGTTTCAGATGTAAAGCCAGTTCCCATCGAAGAGGAGATGAAGCGCTCCTACCTGGATTATGCGATGAGTGTGATTGTTTCTCGCGCACTGCCCGATGTGAGAGATGGTTTAAAGCCAGTTCATCGTCGTATTCTTTTTGCGATGAAGGACGCTGGAAATGACTATAACAGGCCTTACCGTAAATCAGCCCGTGTAGTTGGAGACGTCATGGGTAAATATCATCCCCATGGTAACGCTCCTATTTACGAGGCAATGGTTCGTTTAACTCAAGATTTTAGCTTAAGACTTCCTTTGATTGACGGGCAAGGTAACTTTGGTTCGATGGATGGAGATCCGGCTGCGGCGGAACGTTATACCGAAGCTCGTTTAAGCCGTGCAGCGCATGATCTATTAGAGGATATTGATAAAGACACTGTTGATTTTCAATCCAACTATGATGAAACTTTAGTTGAACCAAAAGTTCTCCCCGCTCGTTTTCCAAATTTACTCGTCAATGGTACCAGCGGTATTGCCGTTGGTATGGCAACCAGCATTCCAACGCATAACTTGGGCGAGGTTATCGATGCTTGTTGTGCTTTGATTGAAAATCCGGATTTAACTCTGATGGAATTAATGCAGATTATTCCGGGCCCAGACTTCCCAACGGGGGGAATCATTATGGGTCGGTATGGCATCATGGAAGCTTTTCGTACAGGCCGTGGCAGCATTAGGGTGCGCGGTAAAACCAGCATCGAAAATGTAAGGGGTGAGAGAGAAGCCATTATTATTTCCGAGATTCCTTTCCAAGTTAACAAAGCGAAGATGATTGAGAAGATCGCTGAATTGGTTAAGGATAAAATTATAGAAGGAATCAGCGATCTGCGCGATGAATCAGATCGTGATGGCGTTCGCGTTGTTATTGAATTAAAACGGGACGCTGTTGCCGATGTGGTGCTTAATCAACTGTATCGTTATAGTCCGCTTCAAACAGGCGTTAGCTTTAACATGCTAGCTTTGGTTCATGGTAGGCCAGAACAGTTGTCTTTAAAAAGAATCTTAGAAGCATTCTTAGATTTCAGAGAAGAGGTTATTCTTAGAAGGACGCGTTTTGAATTAGCAAAGGCCCGTGAGAAAGCTCATATATTGTTAGGTTTTGCAGTTGCTGTTGCGAACATTGATCCAATCATTGCACTTATCAGGGCAGCTGTGGACCGGATTGATGCGAAGCAAGAATTAATGGATCGCAGTTGGGACGCTAGTGTTGTGGCGCCGCTTTTGGCTTTGGTGGACGAAGCTCCTGAGGCTGATACCTACCGTCTTACAGAAGCGCAAGCTTTAGCTATCCTTGATTTACGTTTACATCGTTTGACAGGGTTAGAACGTGATAAAATCAGGGCGGATCTTGAAGGAATTGTCGGCGAAATCCAAGAGTACCTTAGTATTTTAGCGTCTCGTCAACGTGTTCTTGATATTCTGCGCGAGGAATTGATACAGATCAAAACGCAATTCCCAAGCCCACGTCGTACAGAAATTGAAGAAAGTGATGCAACTGTTGATGTTGAAGATCTTATTCAACGTGAAGATATGGTTATTACCGTCAGTATGAGTGGTTATATAAAGAGAGTTCCTTTGTCCACTTATCGTGCCCAAAAACGCGGCGGGCGAGGACGTTCTGGTATGTCGACCAGAGAAGAAGACGTCGTCAGTGATGTTATTGTTGCTAATACGCACAGTAATGTTTTGTTCTTTTCAACGCTTGGTAAAGTTTATCAGATGAAGGTTTACCGTCTACCTTTGGGAACGCCTCAATCAAAAGGCAGGGCTATGATAAACTTGTTACCTTTATTGCCCGGTGAAACAATTTCTACGGTTTTGGTAATGCCAGAGGAAAAAGAAGAGCAAGAAAAATTCCTTATTTTTGCAACCAGTCGCGGGAACATAAGGCGTAACAAGCTAGAAGATTTTGCTAGTATTATGTCCAACGGTAAAAGAGCGATGCGCCTTGATGAAGGCGAAGAGCTCATTTCGGTCATGTTAGCGCATGAAAGCGATGACATAATGCTCTCGACCCGAAATGGTCTTTGCAATCGTTTCCATGTAACAGATATCCGTATTTTTGCCGGACGTGACTCTAATGGTGTTAGGGGTATTCGTCTGCAAGGGGATGATCATGTTATTTCGATGGCAATTGTGTCGCAAGGAAAACTTGATATGGATGAGCGAAATGCCTATCTGCGTCAGGCTCTTAAACTAAGACAGGCTAATCAAGGGGAAGAAGACGTATCTGTTGAGGATTTAGAACCTCAAGAAGGCACTGATGAAACCTATAAACTTGATAATGAGCGCTTTAATGAGCTTTTGGCGGCTGAACAATTTATCTTAACCATTACAGAACGTGGATATGGAAAACGCAGCTCGGCTTATGAATATCGAACAACCAACCGTGGTAGCCAAGGTTTTACCAGCATTGCTGTGAATGCACGTAATGGCGGTGTGGTTGCATCTTTCCCAGTTCATCCCGAAGATCACATTATGCTTGTAACAGATCAAGGTCGTTTGATTCGTTGCCCTATTCATGATGTTCGTATCACCAGGCGTTCAGCTCAAGGGGTAATTATCTTTAGAGTTGATCAAGATGAAAAAGTTGTTGCGGTTAGCTGCATTCCTGCAGGTGATGAAGAAGAAGAGGGCGCTGACTTAGAAAACCTTAAGCAAGAAGAAACGGCAGAAATAATCGAAGATGTGATTGATGAAATCCAATCTAACAAAGAATAGTTAAATAAGATGTTTTTCAAATTAGAGAGTAATTTTGAAAATAAGCTATTTTCTTGTTTGTAACCTATACTTCCTATACACTAGCGGAGCAGGATCTATTAAAGAGTAGTTATTGATGTTTGCTAGTTCTCGTCGTCATCGTCATTCCCCCCTAGACATTTGGCCAGGGTTTGTTGATGCTTTGGCCACTTTGTTGATGGTTATTATTTTTGTGCTTATGACCTTTGTTGTGGCTCAGCTGTATTTAACGGATGCCCTCAGTAACAAGGATGAAGCATTATCTAGCCTTTCTAAAAAACTTGAGATGTTAACCGTAGTTTTGGGAGAAGAGCAGAAACAAAATCAAGAGCAGAAGGAAAAAAACCTTAACCTTAATAATCTGCTATTGGCACTTAAACAGCAACTTTCTACCTTGCAGAGCGATTTAAACCTTTCTCAAACTGAAAAAAACAAAGCCCTTGAAAAAAATCAATCCTTACTGACTCAGATTGCTGAATTGACAATCCAACTGCAAAAATTGAATGCTGCCTTGGGAACTAGCCAAGATTTGCATAAAGAAAAAGATGCAAATCTAAAAAGTTTAAAAGAAAAATTAGATGCAACTTTGGCAGAAAAAATTGCGGAACTTAAGAAATTAAATGAAGAGCTTCAATCATTAAAGGCTGCTAATGCTGATTTGCTGACTGAAAAAGACAAGAATAAGCAATTCACCATGCTTGGACAGTTTAGGTCAGAATTCTTTTTAAAATTAAAGCAAGCAATTGGTAACCGTTCTGACATGCGTATTGTTGGTGACCGATTTGTGTTCCAATCTGAAGTTCTTTTTGAAAAAGCATCCGCTGAATTAGGAGAAGAAGGCAAAAAGAAATTAGATCAATTGGCAGGGGCTTTGAAGGAAATTTCCAGCAAAATTCCGGCAGATTTAAGCTGGGTACTTCGCGTTGATGGACACACTGATCATTTGCCAATTCACAATCAACAGTTTCCATCTAACTGGGAATTATCATCTGCCAGAGCTATCTCTGTTGTTAAATATTTGATTGAAAAAGGTATTGACTCTAAACATTTGGTGGCTGCGGGTTTTGGTGAACATCAACCCCTCGCTGCCGGCGAATTAGAGCAGGATTTAGCGAAGAATAGACGAATCGAATTTAAATTGGACCAACGCTAAACTTCGCTTACGATTTGTTCTAAAGTTTTTCTGAAATTTTCTTTTTTCAGCATAGATACTAAAAGTGGCCTTAATGTGATGGGTTTGTTTGAAACACTTAAAAGTTTAGTTCTTTCGCCATTTGCAAACGCCAAAAGAGCTTTAGCATTTACCAGTTCAAGAGCGTCTTTTTCTTTGTAATGTGAGTCCATAAAATCCTGTTGCGCTTCTAAAAGATCATCTGTTTTAAAGAGGTTTGGCGTCTTCGTAAGACATAGAACAATCTCTCGTCCTTTATCCGTCATTTCGTAATAAACTTTACTTTTAAAAAGGATCTCTGGCTCTGGAGAATAAAGATTTGCGCTTTCCTCCTTACATTCACGAATTAATCCCTCTATAAATCTCTCAGGTATACCCTCATTACTTATTTCTAAGCTTCCACCGAATTCAGAATAAGTCCCTTTATCAGTACCTTTTGCTTCTCGAGCAAGCAAAAAAAGAGGGGCATTTTGCCCCTTAATATGAGTATAAAATAAAACTCCCACTGTGCCCAAAGGTCTGCCATCTGCTTTTAATTTAGCAGGCGCTCTTTCTAAAAGATGCTGAGTTTTTGTATGAGATGTAAAATGCTGAGTGAACGAGGAAAATTGTACAGGATAGACGCTAATTAGTATGAAAATAACAAGGGTGAGAAGGCCTAGGTTTTGAATAACTGCCATTATTCCTCTCTTTTTAAAAATGACTGGATCATAACGACAAAATGCGATAATCACCAACTTGATATTCGATAATTATAATTAATACAAATTTTTAGGCAATAGTTTTTTAGAGAAATATCTATTTTAATTAAAATTTTGGGGCTGTCCCAGATAATTAATTGTACTAGTTCAGACAAGGTATGACAGTTAGCCGTTTTGCGAGAGAGCGGTTACTGTCAGTTTAAGTTGAGGCTATCAACTTTTTGCTGCCAGATAGGTTTTCCATCTAAGAAA
>CAIULA010000044.1 GCA_903899945.1 uncultured Alphaproteobacteria bacterium
AACCTTGATTGTTTTAGATGACGGTCAAGATCAACAGAAAATCCAACTCGAAGCAAAAACCAATCCTCTTTCTCAAACCCTTTCTCATCATCTCGCTTATGTTATTTATACCTCTGGCTCTACAGGTAAACCTAAAGGGGTATTAGTTGAGCACGAACAAGTAATGGGATTCTGTTTAAAAAATAACTACTTGAAGGTTAATAACCAAACAACGACTTTTTCTTTTTCTAATTATGTATTTGATGGCAGCATTTTTGATATTTTCTCTACATTATTGAATTCAGGCAGATTAATTTTAACTCATAAAGATGATTTGCTTAATGCAGAAAAGCTAGAACAATTTTTATTGAAATACTCCGTAAATGTGGCGTTTATTACGACTGCCTTGTTTGCTTATTATGCAAAACTGAGAGAAAACAATCCCTTACGACATATCGAAAAACTTTTGTTTGGCGGCGAAAAAATAAGTCTCGAAGACCTAGAAATATTTTTAGAAAATCATGGAGTTCATAGCTTAATTCACGTTTATGGCCCTACTGAAAATATTGTTTTCTCTACGTATTGCTATATAGACAGAAAAAATAAACTACAAGCTCCTATAGGCAAAAGATTAGCTGATAAAACTGTTTATATTTTAGATAAAGAGATGCAATTAGCCCCTATTGGGGTGAATGGAGAGCTGTATATAGGAGGAAATGGATTAGCAAGAGGTTATTTAAATCGCCCAAAATTAACTGCTGAAAAATTTGTTCCTAATCCTTTTGTAAGCAGAGAGGAAGTAAAAGAGAATAGGAATTTAAGGTTGTACAGAACTGGTGATTTAGCACGATATTTGCCAGATGGAAACATTGAGTTTATAGGAAGAGTTGATGATCAGGTAAAAATAAGGGGTTTTAGGATTGAACTTGGAGAGATTGAAACACAATTAACGCAATGCACAGAGGTAGAGCAAGCTGTGGTTTTAGTGAAAGAAGAGCCTGGGCATAAGCAATTGGTTGCCTATATAGTTCCTAAAAAAGAAATATATCCTCCTTTAAAACAAGATTTATCTATAGATATTCCTAACATACTAGAGGGGAAAGATATATTCATTTTAGAAGAAAATCTAAGAAACTATTTAACATCTAATGTACCCGATTACATGATTCCAGCATTTTTTATCTTTCTTGATAAGATACCTCTTACTCCTAATGGTAAAATTGATAAGAAAACATTGCCTTCCCCCGACTTAGCTGTTAGACAAACAAAAGAAGAGTATGTTGAACCCCAAACATTTCTACAGCAACAATTAGCTGATATTTGGTCCCAAGTTTTAAGAGTAGAAAAGGTTGGTATTGATGATAACTTCTTTAGAATCGGAGGGGATTCTATAATTAGTATTCAGCTCGTAGCTAAGGCGAGAAACCAAGGGATTTATTTTTCAGTCCGAGATGTTTTTAACTATCCTACAATTGGGTCACTTTCGCTGATAGCTAAATCTCAAGAAAGCATTCCAACTTTAAAACCAGACCAAAATAGCATAGAAGGGAATATTCCTTTAACGCCCATTCAATATTGGTTTTTTGATCTACACTTTTCTAATATCCATCATTATAACCAGGCAAAGTTATTAGAAGTAAAAGAAGTCAATGTAGATTTGCTAAGACGAAGTTTTGAATTATTAATAAACCATCATGATGCATTAAGATGCCGTTATAATAGAAATGAAAGAGGAGAGTGGAAACAAATCAACTTGCTCAAAGAAGATATCAATCTTGTATGGAAAGTTGTTGATTTAGATCAGTTTGAGAGGGAAGAACAAAAATTAAGGATAGAGAAAGAGGCTAACAATTTACAAAAAACTTTGAATATTGAAAAAGGTCCTCTAATCAAGGTAACTCTATTTAATTGCGGAAATGAACCGGCAAAACTTTTACTTGTTATTCATCATTTGATAATTGATGGAGTGTCTTGGCGCATTTTATTAGAAGATCTAGAGCAAGTTTATAGTGCTTTACAAGAAAATAGAATGCCTAAGTTAATAAAAACCCATTCACTGCAACAATGGTCCTATGCTCTAGAAAAATACGCAAAACTTGACGACTTCAAATCAGAAATTGCTTATTGGCAAGATGTTGAGAACTCTATTCAGTTCTTACCCACGGACTTTGACAATGGTCAAATTAATGAACTTAATACCATTACTGTTTCTTTAAATGCAGAAGAAACAAAAGCTCTTTTACAAATAGCTCCAAAAGCTTATAGAACCCAGATAAATGATTTGCTATTAACGGCTCTAATTCTTTCTATAGGAGACTGGACTCAAGATTATAATGTTTCTTTATCTCTTGAAGGACATGGGCGAGAAGATATTATTCCAGAGATTGATCTATCAAGAACTCTAGGGTGGTTTACAGCTATTTTTCCAGTTAACTTTTCTATCGAAGATCCAGAACATTTAGGAAAAGCAATTAAAACTGTTAAGGAAGCATTAAGACACATTCCTCATAAAGGTATTGGGTATGGTATTGCAAAATATTTCAGCAAAAATTGTTTTAATGCCAATAAAATCCAACCAAGCTTGAGTTTTAATTACTTAGGGCAGTGGGATAATTCTCTTGCATTGCACGGTGCGTTTAACTTTGCTTCAGAGTCCTCAGGTAATGAGATTGCCGAAGGAAATCTTTCCTCTTATCTTTTAACCATTAATGGAGAAGTAAAAGAAGGAAAGTTTTATTTTAATTGGAGTTATAGTAGAAACCATTACTTTTTAGAAACGATTGATAAAGTATCACGTAATTTTATTCAGAGGTTAACCCAGATTATCAACCATTGTTGTCAAGATAATCTGTTTGGATATACTCCCTCAGATTTTGGTTTGGCAAAAATATCTCAAAAAGTTCTTGATGACAGATTTGAAAATATTCTTGAAGTAGATGCACTTTATCCCTTAAGTCCGATGCAGGGGGGATTTTTATTTCAGAATTTATATGCACCGGATTCAGATGCCTATTTTATACAAATGGTTTTTGAGCTGGAAGGGAGGTTAGAGGTTAATTTTCTTAAACAAGCTTGGTCA
>CAIULA010000045.1 GCA_903899945.1 uncultured Alphaproteobacteria bacterium
ATAGATAGTAACTTAAGCTTTCAAGAGTTTAATAAACAACCTACATCTCCACCGAGAACAAAGGTAAAGAGTAAGGATCTTGCCTATGTAATCTACACTTCAGGAAGTACAGGTACTCCTAAAGGCGTTATGATTGAGCATGAATCATACGTATCTACAATATGCAGCCTACATAATAAATATTTTTTTGATAAAAAAGGGTTAAACGCATGCAGTTTCACTAATTATGTGTTTGATATATTTGGCTTAGAGTATGGGCTGCCTTTCTTTACCGGGGGAACTGTTTTTCTCAAAACAAATGAAGATAAACAGCTGATTGATTGTTTAAAGTACGATTTTGTGCAAATGACTCCAAGCTTATGTGTAACAATACTAGATAATTTAATAAATACTTCTCGTATAAAATTATTTATTGGTGGTGAAAAATTAACCCAGAATTTATTAAGAAGAGTATTACGTAAAAATATTAATGTTATCAATGTATATGGGCCAACAGAAACAACCATATGGTCAACATCTTGTGAATATACAAATCAAGACTTAAAAGATTTACAAGTAACAATTGGCAAACCCTTTAGCAATGAAAAAGCTTACATTTTAGATGATAACCATTGCTTATTGCCTATTGGAATTACGGGAGAGTTATATATTGGAGGTGAAGGAGTAGGTAGAGGATATCTAAATAAATCTGACCTAACAGCAGAAAAATTTATTAAAAACCCTTTTCAAAATGAAGAAGAGCAAATCGCTGGAAAAAATGCTCGACTTTATAAAACTGGAGATCTCGTTCGACAACTTGTGGATGGAAATATTGAATTTATAGGACGTAATGACTCTCAAGTAAAGGTTAGGGGATATCGGATTGAGCTTGGTGAAATAGAAAGTATACTTTCTGATTATAAAGGAATTAAGCATTGCGCTGTTATTTCTAAGTCACATAAAATTGATCAACCCTTAGAAGAAAATAATCAATATCTTGTAGGGTATTATGTCTCAGATGGTGATTTAAATGAAGATGAAATAGTTGCGTATTTAAAAAATAGGCTTCCTAGTTATATGGTGCCTAATATTTTTATGCCTTTGGTTCAGTTACCGCTGACTATTAATGGAAAATTAGATAGAGATTCACTACCAGATCCTGGATTCACTTGTACAAAAACTTATACAGCCCCTAAAAACAAACTAGAAGAAAGAGTGCGCAATATATGGGCTGAAGAGTTAAATCTCGATGAAAACAAAATAGGGATAAATGATAGCTTTTTTAAACTAGGTGGAGATAGCATTTCCGCAATAAAACTTATAAATAATATTAATAAATGTTTGCTTGTTAATCTTAATCCATCTTCCTTATTCCATAATAATACCATCAGAAAGTTAGCTGATTATTTAAATCATAATAAACAAGAAAATATAACTATAAATAAATATACAATTGTGAATCCTGAAAAACAGGAGTTATCTTTTGCGCAAGAAAGATTATGGTTTATAGAAAAATTTTCGCAAGGCATAAAAGCTTATAATGAGCCTCTGGTGTTTAATTTAAGACAGAATATCCAACTAGACATCTTGGAACAAAGTATTAGAAGTATAATAGAAAGACACGAGATCTTACGAACCCTTATAAAAGAAAATTCTGAAGGAAAAGGTTATCAGTTAGTTCTAAACAACGATAACCATTCCTTTGCAATAAATAAGATAAATGTATATGAACATGATCAATTAATTAGTGTTTTAGAAGAACAAATTAATTGTGTTTATGATTTAAGTTTGGAATATCCAATAAAAATGAATTTTTATGAGGTGATAACGCCCAATAAGAAGAGTGAGCACTACTTATCCATAGTTATTCATCACATAGCATTTGATGGCTGGTCAACTGAAATATTTTTAAAAGAATTAAATGAATTTTATAGCTATTATTTAAATGAAAGCAAAGGCATAAAGGAGCCCTTGAAACTCCAAAAATTAACAATTCAGTATAAAGATTTTGCTTTATGGCAAAGAGGATATTTAAGCAGCGCGATTTTAGATAAACAATTAAATTATTGGAAGGCTAGATTAGCTGAGTGTGAAACATTAGCATTACTAACCGACAAACCAAGGCCAAATGTTTTTGATTACAAAGGGAAGAATATTAAATTTTCAATAAGTGAAGATATCACTTTTTTATTAAGGCAATTAGCCAGAGAGTGGGAGATAAGTTTATATAGCATCCTATTAAGCAGCTTCTTTCTAATGCTTAAATGTTATACCAATCAAAAAGATCTTATTGTTGGTACACCTATAGCAAATAGACACTATAACCAAGTAGAAAATTTAATAGGTTTTTTTGTAAACACAATAGTATTAAGAGCGAAAATTGATTCAAATTTTTCAATAAAAGAATTTATTTTTAGCATTAGTGATGAGGTTATAGATGCACAACTTCATCAGGATTTACCATTTGAAAAATTAGTGGAGAATCTAAACATAACGAAAGATATGTCGAAAAATCCAATCTTTCAAATAATGTTCGATGCAGGCCATTTTCAAAGAAAGCAAAATATCAATATAAATCAGACAACATTAGAAACAGATAATTTGTTTCAGTTATGTATGGTGGGGGATTTTTGTAAATCGGCTAGATTCGATCTAGATGTATTCATAGATGATAGTGATAGTTATTTGAAGGGGATTTTTAATTACGCTACAAGTTTGTTTGAAGAAGAAACAATCTATAAATTTATTGAAACATACACCCACATTTTAAAGCAAATATCAGAGCTCGCAGGTACCCCTG
>CAIULA010000046.1 GCA_903899945.1 uncultured Alphaproteobacteria bacterium
AACTTTCTTAGATGGAAAACCTATCTGGCAGCAAAAAGTTGATAGCCTCAACTTAAACTGACAGTAACCGCTCTCTCGCAAAACGGCTAACTGTCATACCTTGTCTGAACTAGTACAATTAATTATCTGGGACAGCCCCAAGATAAATAATGGGTAAGTTTGCGTCGGCAGGAAACATCACAGCTTGCTTTTCTATCATTATATTCTTTAAAGTCTCGCCATTTGTGGAGGAACGGACACCCTCTAACATTTCTTTCATTTCGGGGGCCACAGGACCTGTTGCTAACCTTTCTAACAGTTCAGTAAAACGTTCACATTCACCTGTATCAAGATAGTTCTCAGCTTCTTTTTTAACGTTCTCAACCGTTAATTCGACTTCGGCCGCGCCGGCAACATTCGTTGGTGTAGTCAAAGTACAAATAATAATAAAGCTAAATAGAAGCACTGTTTTAGGAAAAGAAAAAAGTATGCAAGTTTTTTGAGTCATTATTAGAGAAAACCTTATAAATTATTTTTTAACTTAATGAATATAATTAATTGTTAATGCATAAGGACAGAATAGTAGCACATAAGAATTCATTATACCTCATATTTAATCAACAGTTTTGTAATATTGCAAAGCTAATAGTGTTCCAAAAGAGACCTGGCTAAAGTTAAAACCCGCACATTCTTGCATCCTGCATCCACAAGGGTTTTAATGCACTCATTAATCGTTGTTCCTGAGGCCATAACATCATCAACAAGGATAATGGTTTTATCTTGTAAAGCCTGTTTATGACGTGGCGATGAATAAAAAGCATTTTGAACATTTTCGATTCGTTCTTTCTTATTTTTTTGACCCTGGCTTTGTGTTTTTTTGATTCTTCTCAAAAATTGAGGAGCATATTTAGGTAAAGAGGGGGCAATTTTCTTCATGCCAACAACAAGAAGAGCGGCTTGGTTATACCGCCTTTGTAAAAGCCTAGTCCAATGGAGGGGGACAGGTACTAAATAATCGGCATCTTCAAAAAGGTCTTGTCCTACATTTACTAACCATCTGGCAAAAATCGGCACTAAACTTGTGTGATCAGCGTATTTTAATCTCAAAATAAGTTTTTTAGCTCCCTCATCGTAAATAAGGGCCGATCTTGCAGATTCGTAAAGTATTTCTTCATAACCGCAGAAATCACAAAGCTCTTCGCTATTAGTTTGAACCGTGTGTGGGTATCCGCAAACCTTGCAATAAGGAGTATTGATAAAATTGATGGATTTCCAGCATTCTGCGCACAGTTGATGATCCTCTGATGCCATTTCTCCGCAGCCTAAACAGCGCATTGGAATAAACCAATTGAGAATTTTTTTGAAATGCAAAGCTAAACCATTAGGCAATTTATAGTTCTCTGTACTTTTATCATAGTGAAATTGAGGTATATTGTGGAGAAAGAATCAATCTTTTTGATTTAAACATTGAAAATCATTCTCTCGTATGAGAGAAAAGAAAGATAGAAATGAAATACTCGCGACTAAGACTTACTTAAGGAGAATCTTATGGCTTTGCCTTTAATGCCGAAAGCCACAGCTGTTTGGTTAATTGAGAACACATCTTTGGCATTTGAACAAATTGCTGATTTTTGTGGGCTGCATCCTTTAGAGATCCAAGCAATTGCTGATGAAGATACCTCAATTAACATGGTTGGTTTGGATCCTATTGCGTCTGGTCAATTAAGCTTAGATGAGATCCATCGGTGTGAAGAAGATTCGTCTTTACGTCTTTCTATTATGCCACCTGTAACGGCCGATTCTGTTTTGGGTAAGAAAAGTAGTCGTTATACACCGGTTTCCAAACGCCAAGATCGCCCCGATGCAATTGCTTGGCTCTTAAAATATTACCCTGAAATGAGTGAAACCAAGATTTGTCGTCTTTTGGGGACTACAAAACCAATGATTCGTTCAATTAAAACTCGTTCACATTGGAATAGCGCGAATATCAAACCACGAAGTCCGGCGCAACTGGGGCTTTGCACTCAGGCAGAATTAGATCATGCAGTTGAAGAATTGCCAAAAGCTAAGTTTTAATAAGGCATTCATAAAAAACCTTAATGGTTAAATCTTAACGTATTCTATTTACCAATAGGGTAAAGTTGCGTTTGCATGAAGAAAATTCCTTCGAATTAACAAAATATTAGTTTTTTTTAAATACATTAAAATAAGAAACTTTTTATTGGGGTATATTATGTTTTTGAAAAAAATAGTAATCGTAATGTTAGGAATTTTTGTTTTATCGGAACTTGAGTTTTGTTTATTCATTAGCCAAGCTGAAGCGGCAGGTGCTGCTGC